>NZ_JAMYRV010000052.1:0-49761 GCF_040321555.1 Mesorhizobium sp. M0317
CCCCTCAAGGGGAGGGATTCCCTTGAGGGGAGGGTGGCCCGAAGGGCCGGGTGGGGTCCTCGGCGAAGCGCTCGACTCTCTCAATCACGGTCGAAGTTGGTCGAGGTCGCGCACTGCCGCAACGACCCCACCCGTCCATCCGCCTTCGGCGGCTGTCCACCGTCCCCTCAAGGGGGAGGGATCAGGCCAGCGTTCGCTCCACAATGTCCCGCAAATCCGCCGACAGGTTCTCGGCACCGGCGATCGCCAGCAGCGCTTCCCTGGCCTTGGCTTGCCTGCCCGGCTCCAGCGAGCGCCACGAGCGCAGCGCTGTCGCCAGCCTGGCCGCCACTTGCGGATTGCGTTTTTCAACCTCGAGTACGGTCTGGGTAAAAAACCGGTAGCCTTCGCCATCGGCGCGGTGGAAGCCGGTCTGGTTGGCGCTGGCGAATGTGCCGACCAGCGAGCGCACCCGGTTCGGATTGGCCATCGAGAAAGCTGCGTGACCAGTCAGCTCGCGTACCGTGTCGACTGTCCGGCGTCCCGGCACGCTGGCCTGGATTTGGAACCATTTGTCCATGACCAGCGGATCGGCGCCATAACGCGCCTCGAAATCGGCCAGCGCCTTGATCGCCTCCGGCGAACCGTCATGGCGGTGCGCAAGGACGGTCAGCGCTGCGGCGCGGTCGGTCATGTTGGTCGCGGTTTCGAAATGCCGGGCGGCGAGCGCAGCACCTTCCGGCGGCAGCGAGAGGTAGTCGAGCAGGATGTTGCGCAGCGCGCGGCGTCCCGCACTTGCCGCGTCGGGGCTGAACGGCCCGTCGCCGGCGAGGCGGCCGTATAGGTCGGTGAACGTTTGCTGATTGGCGCGCGCGATTGCCAGCGCCAACGCCTCGCGAGCGGCAAAGATGGCGTCGGGATCGATGTTCGTGCCGATGTCGCGGGCAATGTCGGCCTCGCCCGGAAGTGACAGCGCCAGCGCCCGGTAGGCAGGTTCCAGGGTCTCGTCGCCGGCGATCTTGCCGGCAAGTCCGGTCAGCCTGGCGGTGAAAGCCGGCTTCGCGCCGCCGAGGATCTGGCGGAAGGCCGCTATCAGCGCATCGGTGAGCAGCGTGTTGAACGCCTGCCAGCGCGCGAAGGCATCGCTGTCATGGCCGGCGAGGAAGAACTGGTCGTCGGCCTTCTGCTCGACCGAAAGTGTGATCGGCGCCGAAAAGCCGCGATTGAGCGACACCGCCGGCCGCTCGGCGACGCCTGAGAAGCGCACCATATGTCGGCGCTTGCGGATATGGATGACACCGTCTTCGACGGTGGCGCCTTCGACGCCGCCATAGGCGACCGGTTCGCCGCCGGCGCCGACCAAGCCGAAGGCGAGCGGAATGTGCATCAGGCGCTTGCGGCTCTCCGACGGTGTCGGCGGCACCGACTGCTCGATCTCGAGGGTAAACTCGCGCGTCGCCGGATTGTGCGTCGAACTGACGGTCAGGTTCGGGGTGCCCGCCTGGTGATACCAGAGCGCGAACTGAGACAGGTCGCGCCCGGAGGCGTCCTCGAACACCTTCAGGAAGTCCTCGATCGTCGCGGCCTCACCGTCATGGCGCTCGAAATAGAGGTCCATGCCGGTGCGGAAAGCCTCGGCCCCGAGGATAGTGCGGATCATGCGCACGACTTCCGAGCCTTTTTCGTAGACCGTCGCCGTGTAGAAATTGTTGATCTCGCGGTAGCGGCGCGGCCGCACCGGATGCGCCAGCGGTCCCTGGTCCTCGGGGAACTGGTGTGCCCTCAGCGTGCGCACTTCGGCGATGCGCTTGACCGCGCGCGAGCGCTGGTCGGCGGAGAATTCATGGTCGCGAAAGACCGTCAGCCCTTCCTTGAGGCAGAGCTGGAACCAGTCGCGGCAGGTGATCCTGTTGCCGGTCCAGTTGTGGAAATACTCATGCGCGATGATCGCCTCTATATTGGCGAAATCGGCATCGGTGGCGGTTTCCCGGTCGGCCAGCACATACTTGTCGTTGAAGATATTGAGGCCCTTGTTCTCCATGGCCCCCATGTTGAAGTCGGAAACGGCGACGATGTTGAAGACGTCGAGGTCGTATTCGCGGCCGAAGGCCTGCTCGTCCCATTGCATCGAGCGCTTCAGCGCATCCATGGCGTAGCCGGCAAGCCCCTCCTTGCCTGGCTCGACATAGATGCCGAGTTCGACCTCGCGCCCGGACATGGTGACGAAACTGTCCGCAACCTTGCCGAGATTGCCGGCCACGAGCGCAAACAGATAGGACGGCTTGGGGAAGGGGTCGTGCCAGACTGCAAAGTGCCAGCCGTCGGCAAGCGCGCCGCTTTCGACCGGATTGCCGTTGGAAAGCAACAGCGGCGCTTCGTCCAGCCTCGCCTCGATACGCACGGTATAGACCGACAGGATGTCGGGGCGGTCGAGGAAATAGGTGATGCGGCGAAAGCCCTCGGCCTCGCATTGCGTGCAATAGACATTGCTGGAGCGGTAGAGGCCCATCAGCGCCTCATTGCTGGCCGGCGCGATCTCGGTCTCGAGCAGCAGCTGGAAACGGGCCGGCGGCCTCAAAATGGTCAGCTGGTCCGGCGTGGCGAGATACTCGGCCGGGGCAAGCTCGCGACCGTCGATGGCAATGCGCTTGAGCACCAGCCCGTCGCCGTCCAGCACCAGCGACGTCGAGGCGGCGGCGCCATCGCGGCGTTCGATCGTCAGCACTGCGGTGACACGCGTTGCGTCTGGCGAAAGGCGGAAGGTGAGGCCGGTTTGCGGGATGGAAAAGTCGTTGGGGCGGTAGTCTTCGAGCTTGAAGACCTGGCCGGTATCGGTTCGCATTCCCTTGGGTTTCCCTGTCGCTATCGGAGCCGCTGACGTGTCCTGGCCCATTACTCTAAAGTTGCGCGCTCTTTACACGAAACGGCCACTCGACAAAACTGCGCCAATGCCTATTTCACGGCGTTCCCCTTCCATCTTCATCGCGAGGCCTTGATGACCGTCGTCACACCGAAATTCGGCATGGGTGCCTCTGTGCTGCGTCCTACGACACATATCTGGGCAACGATTCGGGAAGCGGCGGAGGCGTGACTTTAGGGCCGAGAGACGAGGCGGCAGGGAAACTGTCCGATCATCCAGGGCGTGTGCTGACCGGGATCATGCTCAAGGTGATGTCGGTGGCGGTCTTCGTCGGCATGCAAACCTGCATCAAGGCAGCCGGCACCTTGCCGGCCGGCCAGATCGTCTTCTTTCGCTCCTTCTTCGCCATCTTCCCGATCATTATCTTCCTGGCCTTCAGGAGAAAACTGGGTACGGCGTTTGCCACCAAACGTCCGCTGAACCACATTGCGCGCGGTGTCGTCGGCGTTTGCGCCATGGGGCTCGGCTTCTTCGCGCTGACCCGGCTGCCGCTGCCGGAGGCGATTACGCTGAACTATGCGCAGCCGTTGCTGGTGGTGGTGTTCTCCTCGCTTTTCCTCGGCGAGGCCATCCGCATCTATCGCTGGAGCGCGGTCGCGGTTGGTCTCGTCGGCGTGCTGATCATCTCCTGGCCGGAACTGACGCTGCTCACGTCGGGCGCCGCACTCGGCGACCAGGAGGTGCTGGGCGTCATCGCTGCTCTCTTCTCAGCGGCAATCTCCGCCAATGCCATCCTGCTCGTGCGCAATCTGGTTCAGACCGAACGGACAGCGACCATTGTGTTGTGGTTTTCGGCGACGGCGAGCGTCATGGCGCTGTTTTCGCTGCCTTTCGGCTGGCAGGCGCTGACGCTATTGCAGACCGGCCTTCTGGTCGCCGCAGGCTTCTGCGGCGGGCTGGCGCAGATCCTGATGACGGCAGCCTATCGCCACGCCGAGGCCTCGGTGGTGGCGCCGTTCGAATACACCTCGATGATCCTCGGTGTCGTCGTCGGCTATTTCGCCTTTGGCGATATCGCCACCATCAACACGCTCGTCGGCGGTGTGATCGTCGTTGCCGCCGGCATGTTCATCATCTGGCGCGAGCGCCAACTCGGCCTGGAACGCACCCGAACGCGCAAGGCAGCGCCACCACAGGGGTGAGGAGGTCCGCGGGGTTGGCTCAGTTAGCTTCCGCACGTTCCTTCGCCAGCCGCACCAGCACCGCTCGCGTCTGCTCGTCGGCCGGGAAGAAAGACTCGATCGCCAGTTCCGACAGCGTCACGTCAAGCGGCGTGCCGAAGACGGTGATGGTGCTGATGAAGGACAGCACCTGGTCGCCATGCGCCAGCCGCAGCGGATGGACGATGCCGTTGGGCTCGACCGGCACCGGCCTCGCACCCTTGAGCCCGGACGGATAGGTTCGCAATTCGCGCTCCAGCTCGACCAGGACGGGATCGCCGGCGGCATCGTTCTGGTGTTTCAGCCGCTCCAGCAGATGCGCCCGCCATTCCGCGAGATTGACGATGCGCGGTGCGATGCCGTTCGGGTGCAGGCTGAGGCGCAGCACATTGACCGGCGGCTGGAGCAGCGACGGCTCGGCAACATCGGCCAGAAACGGGCCGATGGCGGCATTGGCGGAAATCAGGTTCCAGTGCCGGTCGACGGCCAGGGCGGGGAACGGCTCATGCCCTTTGAGCACGCTCTCGACCGCGGCAAGCGCCGGCGCCAGCGTCGTATCTGTGAGTGGCCGCTCGCTGAAGCTCGGGGCAAAGCCGGCAGCCAGCAACAGCTGATTACGCTGCCGCAGCGGAATCTCAAGCTGCTCGGCCAGATGCAGCACCATCTCACGCGACGGCGCGGCGCGGCCGCTTTCGACGAAGGAAAGATGCCGCTGCGAAATCTCGGCCTCCATGGCGAGGTCGAGCTGGCTCATGCGCCGCCGTGTGCGCCATTCACGGATCAGGCCGCCGGCGGAGGTTTGGGCTGTTGTCATCGGGCAGGATTAAGGCGGCGGGAGAGGGATTTCAATTACGTCGGAGGTTATAGCGGAGGCCGAGGCGAAATCTTCTCCCCCTTTGAGGGGGAGATGGCCGGCAGGCCAGAAGGGGTTCGACGGGATGCGACCTTCTTACGGAAATGGACGTTGGCGCTCCACGCGCAACGACCCCACAGTCGCCTTCGGCGACATCTCCCCCTCCAAGGGCCCTCAAGGGGGAGATCAGCTAGCCCACCTCCCGCAACTTCGCCTTCACCTCGAGAAAGTCCCGCCAGGCCAGCTTCTTGTGCGCAGGGGTCCGCAAGAGATAGGCCGGATGCAGCGTCGGCATCGCCGGAATGGCGACACCGGAAGCCGTGGTGTGGACGCGCCAATTGCCGCGCAGGCGCAGGATGCCCTCGGTCGTGTTGAGCAAGGTTTTGGCTGATGGGCCGCCGAGATTGACCAGCACCCTCGGATTGACCAGCTCGATCTGCCGCTCGATGAACGGACGGCAGATCTCGGTCTCGTGCGGCGTCGGCGTTCGGTTGCCGGGCGGCCGCCAGGGAATGACGTTGGCGATATAGACCGAGGTGCGATCAAGCCCGATCGCCGCCAGCATGCGGTCGAGCAGTCTGCCGGAGCGGCCGACGAAGGGAAGGCCCTCAATGTCCTCGTCGCGGCCGGGCGCCTCGCCGACCAGCATCACCGACGCTTCCGGATTGCCGTCGGCAAAGACCAGGTTCTTGGCGGTGAATTTGAGGTTGCAGCCGTCGAAGGACGCCATGTGCTGGCGCAGCGCGTCGAGCGTCGAGGCGCTTGCCGCCATTTGCCTGGCAAGAGCCGCCTGCGCCTCGTCTGGCACGGTCGCCATGGCAGGCACGGAGCGGGCCGGCGCGTCCGGCACCCGGCTTGCGTCCAGCCCGGGGCTGGCGGCGGCTTGTTCCGGAAACTTGTTTTCGCGAGGCGGCGCGGCAGGCGCCGTTGTGCGCTCGGGGCGCTTCGGTGCTGCCCCGGCAAACCGGTTCACCGGCGCGTCCTCCAACGCTTCGTCGACACCGGCAGAGGCGTAGAAGGCGAGCAACTCGGCCAGGTCGGATCGGTTGTTGGGGGAGGCGGCAGTCATACCGGGCACATTCGTCCGCCGAGAGACGATTTGCAAGGTTGGGCGGTTAGTAATCTCCCCCTCAAGGAGGGAGATTACGCGCTCGTCGGCTTTCGCCAATCACGAAGGGCATTTCGTGGCGATTTTCACGGCGTCTGCCGCTTACCCCGTCGGTATCCGCGGATCCTGCACCAGATAGAACGTCCAGCGCGGCGTGTAGTCGGTGATCAGAAACTCGAAGCGTCCCCTCTTCAGCGGGTCGATCTGTCCACTCTTGAACAAGAGCCGGTCATAGGGTTCGAAATCGCGGTCGAAATCGGCGTACGCGCTCGACAGGATGTTGTCGGGCGTCTTGTTGCGCTGGTCGAAGGACAGGCCGTCGCCGAACACGCTCGGCTGGTTGAGTATCTCCTGCAGCTCGAACTGGAATTCGACCCAGGCCTGGCCGCTGTTGTTGAGCACCTCGATACGCATGTACAGGATGCCGTTGGCGAATTCGCCGTTGGTGCTGAACGGCTGGATCGGTTTGGTGGTGCGGATGGTGAGCGTCACCGGCGTCGACGAATTCAGCTCCTCGGAGATGACCAACGGATCTTCCTTGGTGCCGGTGCCCGAGGCGCCGGTGATGTGGAAACCGCCAAGCTCGTCGGAAAAGGAATAGGCGCCGGTCGCCCACACCTTCACCGGCTCGGCCTGAGCGCGAACCGGCGTAAGCATTGAAAGGGCGAGAAGGATCGCTCGGCAGGTCCGGCCGGGCGGAAGGGGGAAGCGCGTCAATGAATAGCCGGACGGCGTGCGCATGGAAATAAGTATGGCCGATAAGAGAGCCGTCGAACAATTAAAATATGGGACGCTGAGCGCGGCCGCGCGCAAAACGCTTGCGGCAGAGTTGTCATCCGCGACTTTTTGTCGAAATCGGCATTGTCACGTCAGCGCCGGTTTCCTGTCGCGGATTGATGCGCTATGCAGCGCAGGAGCCAGCAAAATGCCGGAAACGGTTGGCCAGAGCGGAGGGGTTGATGAGCGAGATCGAACGCGAGAGCATGGAATTCGACGTGGTCATCGTCGGGGCCGGCCCGGCGGGCCTTGCCGCAGCGATCCGTCTCAAGCAGGTCAATCCCGAGCTTTCCGTCGTGGTGTTGGAAAAGGGCGGCGAGGTTGGTGCCCACATTCTGTCAGGCGCCGTCGTCGATCCCATAGGCGTCGACCGCCTGTTGCCGGGCTGGCGCGAGGAAGATGGCCACCCCTTCAAGACGCCGGTTACGGCCGACGATTTCCTGGTGCTCGGCCCCGCCGGCTCGTTCCGTCTGCCCAATATCCTGATGCCGCCGCTGATGAACAATCACGGCAACTACATCGTCTCGCTCGGCAATGTCTGCCGCTGGCTGGCAACCAAGGCTGAAGCGCTAGGCGTCGAAATCTATCCGGGCTTTGCTGCCGCCAGCCTCGTCTACAACGATGCCGGCGCGGTCACGGGCGTCGTCACCGGCGACATGGGCGTCGAAAAAGACGGCACACATGGCCCGGGCTTTGCGCCGGGCATGGCGCTGATGGGCAAATACGTGCTGATCGGCGAGGGCGCGCGCGGTTCGCTGTCCAAGCAGCTGATCGCAAAATACAAACTGTCCGACGGCCGTGAGCCCGGCAAGTACGGCATCGGCCTCAAGGAGCTGTGGCAGGTCAAGCCCGAGAACCACCGGCCGGGCCTGGTGCAGCACTCCTTCGGCTGGCCGCTCGACCTGAAGACAGGCGGCGGCTCCTTCCTCTACCACCTCGAGGATAACCAGGTCGCGGTCGGCTTCGTCCTGCATCTCAACTACAAGAACCCCTGGCTGTCGCCCTTCGAGGAATTCCAGCGCTTCAAGACGCATCCGGCGATATCGCGCACCTTCGAGGGCGCCAAGCGCATCGGCTACGGCGCGCGCGCCATTACCGAAGGCGGCTGGCAGTCGGTGCCGAAACTCTCCTTCCCCGGCGGCGTGCTGATGGGGTGTGCGGCGGGCTTCGTCAACGTGCCGCGCATCAAGGGTTCGCACAATGCGGTGCTGTCCGGCATGCTGGCGGCCGAGCATGTCGCGCAAGCGATCGGCTCCGGCCGCGCCAATGACGAACTGTCGTCTTATGAGGACGCCTGGCGCGCGACCGATATCGGCAAGGATTTGAAGAAGGTCCGCAACGTCAAGCCGCTCTGGTCGCGCTTCGGCACCATTATCGGCGTCGGCCTCGGTGGTCTCGACATGTGGCTGAACACGCTGTTCGGCTTCTCGCCCTTCGGCACGCTGAAACATGGCAAGGCCGATTATGCCACGCTTGAGCCCGCGGCCAAGCACAAGAAGATCGCCTATCCCAAAGCGGACGGCGTGCTGACCTTCGACCGCCTGTCCTCGGTGTTCCTGTCCAACACCAATCACGAGGAAAACGAGCCGGTGCATCTCATCGTCGGCGACATGGAGTTGCAGAAGCGTTCCGAGCATGATGTCTTTGCCGGGCCTTCGACCCGCTATTGCCCGGCCGGTGTTTACGAATGGGTCGACAAGGACGGCAACGCCGCCGCCGATCCGTCTGCCAAGGATGTGCGCTTCGTCATCAACGCGCAGAACTGCGTGCACTGCAAGACCTGCGACATCAAGGATCCCAACCAGAACATCAACTGGGTGCCGCCACAAGGCGGCGAAGGCCCGGTCTATCAGAGCATGTGAGCCTCACCGACCGGGGCCGTCTCAACCAGCAAAAATGGCGGCGATGGCCGGGTTTACCAAGGCATGTAAGGCGCTCGGCGCCAAAGATTGTTGAAACCGTCGTCTGCTTGTGGTCTCATTGCCGCGTCCATGGGGAAAATGGCATGCGCGTGTTGGTCTTGTTTTGCGTCGCCGTCATAAGCGCGGCCTGCGGCGTCGTCGGGACGGCGTCGGCGGGGGTGAAAACCGTCGTCAAGACGCGAACCTATGACATCACCGGCATGACAGGTGCCGGTCTGGTTATCGCCATGAACCGCAGGGGCCCCAAGCACGGTTTCATGACCCACGCCATCGCGCAGACAAGCTACACCGCCGACTGGAGCCTGGACGTGGGTCAGGTCAACGGCGTCTGCCGCCTGCGCCAGGCCAATGGAACGCTCAACATCGCCTACACCTACCCGCGCGTCGCCTCGGCCGTCACGCCGGCGCTACGCAAACGCTGGAACCGGTTTTTCACAGGCGTTCTCGCTCATGAAGGAACCCATGGCCGTATCGCCGGGCAGATGATGCAGGCTGCCGAGCGGTCGGTTCGCGGCCTGAAATTTGCCAACGATCCACAATGCAACAAAACGCGCGTCGAAGCCACGCGGCGCTTGCAAGCCACTTCCAAGCTCTATGAGGCAAAACAGATCGCCTTCGACGCGCGCGAGCACAGTGAAGGCGGCCATGTCGAGCGCATCATCGAGGCCTTGGTAGGCTTGTGAAACCGTAAGCCCCGTGGCGTACGATCTAGCCGCCCATGCTGGGCTGGATCAGCGACACAGTCGCGGTAGAATCCTCGTCGACCGGCTTGGTCTCGTCGCGCATCAATGAAAATTCCACCATCACCGGCAGATGGTCGGAGCCGGTCTCTTCCATCTGCGTCGACGACAGGATGGTCACCCCGCCCTTCGAAAACACCTGGTCGATCGGCAGGCCCGCATAGCGCCGCAGGAAATCGGGCAGGGTCCGGTGGATCCAGGTCGGTCCGGCCGACGGCATCACGGTCAGTCCGCCGAGCGAGGCAACGCGCCGTACCGCGGCGCTCCACGGCACGGCGTTGCAGTCGCCGGCCATGATCGCCGTCTCGCCGAGCGAGGTGAGCGTCTCGGTCAACTCGCCGATCTGCCAGTATTGTTCCTTCGGCCACGGCCAGCTCAAATGGATCGCCGCGACATCGACCGGAGTGCCGCCGAAATCGACGGTGGCGGCCGCCATCGCGCCGCGCGGTTCGCAATGCGGCTCGGTGCCGGCCGCAAAAGGTCGCCGGGACAAAAGCGCCACGCCCCACACGCCGTCGGGATGGGCGCACAGGATGCGATAGGGATAGGCGTTCTGGATATAGCCGAGTTCGGTCGCCCACATGGCCGATACTTCATCGAGCGTGATCACGTCTGGGTTGGTCCTGGCGATCAGCGAAAGAACCTTCTTGGGTGTCGGATTGTTGAAACGCAGGTTCATCTGCAGCAGCCGGTAAACCGGTTCGTTGCCGGGCGCGGCGTCATTGGCGGCCTGCACCGGCCACAGGCGCGGCAAGGTGCTCAACGTGCTGGCGAAGGCGGCCACGGCCAGCAGCAGGCCCACGCCCGCCTGCAGGCGAAACGAGGTGGCGAGCAGCGGCAGCGCAATCAGCCCCATCAGCACGGCAAAATGGATGCGGAAATGGGCGAAGGAATCGAAGGCCGGATGCAGTGCGCCAAAGAACCCGGCTACAAGCGCGGCCGAGAGGCCGAGCATTGCCAGGAACGCCATTGAAGCCATCATCTTTCGCACGCGTGCCATCAGACCGGGTTTTGCCCATAGACCGGGTAATACATTGCCGAGGTATCAGGCCTTTATCGGCTGAAATGCGGCCCAATCAAGATGACGAAACGCCTCGCGGCAAACATTTACGGCAAGCCGGTCTACTGAAAGGCCGTCTCCGAAAAGCTTCTCAGCTTGCGCGAATGCAACCGTTCCATCGGCATTTCCGCCAGCTTCTCCATCGCCTTGATGCCGATGGTCAGATGCTGCGCCACTTGCCGCTTGTAGAATTCGGTCGCCATGCCGGGCAGCTTCAACTCGCCATGCAGCGGCTTGTCGGAGACGCAAAGCAGCGTGCCGTAGGGCACGCGGAAGCGGAAGCCATTGGCGGCGATCGTGGCCGATTCCATATCGAGCGCGATGGCGCGCGACTGCGACAGCCGCTGCACCGGTCCGCGCTGGTCGCGCAGTTCCCAGTTGCGGTTGTCGATGGTGGCGACGGTGCCGGTGCGCATGATGCGCTTGAGATCGTAGCCGGAAAGTCCGGTGACTTCGGCGACCGCCTCCTGCAGCGCCACCTGGATCTCGGCCAGCGGCGGTATCGGCACCCACACCGGCAGGTCATCGTCCAGCACATGGTCTTCCCGGACATAGGCATGCGCCAGCACATAGTCGCCCAGCGCCTGAGTGTTGCGCAGGCCGGCGCAATGGCCGAGCATCAGCCATGCATGTGGCCGCAGCACCGCGACATGGTCGGTGATCGTCTTGGCGTTGGACGGGCCGACGCCGATGTTGACCATGGTGATGCCGCCATGGTTCGGCTTCTTCAGATGATAGGCTGGCATCTGAGGCAGGCGCGGCGCCGCCACGCCTTCGCTGGGTGCGTTTTGCCCTGCCTTGGTGATGACATTGCCCGGTTCGACGAATTCGGTATAGCCGTGGCCGCCTTCAGCCATCTGGGCCCGCGCGCGGGCGACGAACTCGTCGATGTAGAACTGGTAGTTGGTGAACAGCACGAAGTTCTGGAAATGCTGCGGGCTGGTCGCCGTGTAGTGCGTCATGCGGTGCAGCGAATAGTCGATGCGCTGCGCCGTGAACGGCGCCAGCGGCCTTGGTTCGCCGAACGCGACCTCGAAGGTGCCGTTGGCGATCTGGTCGTCGGTGCCGTCAAGATCCGGCACGTCGAACAGGTCGCGGATCGGCCGTTTGATGCGGTCGGCGGCGGCGCCATCGACATGGGTTCCTTCAAGGAACGCGAAATGCAGCGGGATCGGCGTGGTCGATTCCGAAACCGTTACCGGCACGCCGTGATTGCGCATGATCAGGCGAAGCTGCTCTACGAGATAGCGTTCGAACAGCACCGGCTGGGTGATGGTGGTCGAGAAATGCCCGGGGGTCGGCATGTGGCCGTAAGCCTGGCGCGAGTCGATCTGGGTGAACGAATTGGTGGTGACGCCGATCTCCGGGTAGAAGGCGCGGTAGCGCTTGCTTTCGTCGCCGCCGGCGGCAAGCGTGGCAAAGGAGTCGCGCAGAAACTTGGTGTTGCGGTCGTAGAGCACCTGCAAGGCGGCCACGGCCTTTTTGGCGTCGTCGAAGCTCTGCTTGCCGAAAGGCTCCGGCATGACGACCGATTCGATAGCTTGTGGGTAGATTCGCTTTTCCATGGCTCAATATAGAGACTTGAGGCCGCACTTGGGAGGGGAGGGTGGCCGCCAAGTGGTCGATTTATTCGTCCACGCCCAAGGTGTGCTGAGATTCAGGTAACGCTGAGCCGGAGTCGAGGACGGGCGCGAAGCGACCAAACTGGCTGGCTTCGAGAACCGGAGCGGAGCGTACTCGAAGCATGTGAGCACCAAGGCCGCCACTTGCAGGCCGGCATCACCTTAATACCGGCACACCTTACCCGCGCTGCAGACTGACCAGCAAGACAAAGCCGACGCCATGCTTCTTCGTCGCCGGCGCGTCGATCGTCGTGTCGGCATTGGCCCGCATCATTGGCATGGCCAGGACCGGCGCCGACAGCACGACCAGGACGAGCGCCGCCCGCGGCAGGAGCCGAAGGGTCTGGAGGGCGTTGATGGCGATGCGGTTCATGGCTTTTGCTTTTCTGTTTGGATCTATGTCTTTGTCGTCTCAGGGGCGAAAATGGTTCATGCAATCGAATTGGCAGGAACCGGCTGCATCCCAGGAACGGGCCGGGCGGCCGGCTTCGGCCACGAGGATGGCGAAGAGCATCCCGAACAGGCTCATCAACAGGCAGACGATGGTGAAGCGGCGAGCGAGCATTTGCGTAGTGTCTCCTTGAACACGCCATCAAAATGCCCTGATGCGACTGAACCGGCGCTGATGCCGGCGTTCATCTGCGGTTCAAAGTGATTGACGATGTCTTAGAGAGAGCATCGGTTCGGGTTTGCGCCGCCGCAAACGGCACGGTCGTCGCTATGGCGCGGACCGTCCGGCAAAAGAAAACGGGGCCTGTGAAGGCCCCGTTGGTCAACTCAAAGCAGCAAGATCAGAGCTTGTGCCAGGTCTGGCTCTTGCAGATCAGCCCGCCGAGCACGCAGCCGCTCATTTTGAGCGAGGTGCCCGACAGTGTTGCCTTGCCCGAATAGGTCTTGTCGTTTGCCGGATCGGTGATGTTGCCGGCATATTTGTTGGCCCCGGCCGCCTTGAGCGAACCGATGGTCTTCCCGGCATATTTGCCGGTCTTCAGGGTGATGGAGAATGAACCGCTGCCGCCGATAACTGCTGTGTCGCCGGCTTGTGTCTTCCAATTGCCTTCGAGCGGATCGGCCCAAGCCGCACCAGCCATCATCACGGCGGCCGCCAGGGCCAAGCTCACTTTGCGAAACATATCTGTCCTCCCTGGTTTAGATGGGGCAGCCGCCTCTCTGCCCCTTACGCAAACGTAAGCTAATCCAGCTCCCGGCAAAACAAAAGCGTGCCGCGACGGAGGGTTTCGCAATTTTCATGCGGGGTCGGGAGAGCGCAGCCCGTGAAAATGAAACGATCGAGGCGTTGGCTTTGGTTTGCGTGGTTAGCAGAGTGTTGATCGGCCCCTTGCAAATTTTCGTCAAATCGATCGAAAAACGGCGGGATTGCTGACTTTGCATCCTTAACGAATTTCCGCGTTTACCTCTTGTTTTAGCTTTGTTTTCTCCAAATTAAGCACGCCATTTAACGACTGATTCAAGGCTCGGCCTCATTCTCGGAAGCATCGAAAGAGCGGCTCCCCAGGGAACACCGGGGGACAGAAGAGGCCCGCTCTCGGGAGCCAGACAGGGGACTAAAATGGCACGTTTTGAAATGCTTGAAGCCGGCTTCGGCGCCATGGGGGCAACTGCCCAGGCCGACATTCTTTTCGAACTGGGCATGATGTATGCGACCGGCCGCGATTGCGAGACCGATGTCGTTGCCGCCCACAAATGGTTCAACATAGCCGCCATCAAGGGCTCGGTCCGCGCCGCGGAACTGCGCTCGGAACTGTCGGCCGCAATGTCCAAGGTCGAGATCGCCAAGGCGCTGCGCGAAGCCCGCGAATGGATGACGATGCACTGAGATCGCGAGCAGATTATCGCAGGCAGATTATCGAAAACAGGGAAGCCCCGGGATCAAGACCGCAAAGACGGTCGGAACCGGTGAAACGACAAGGCCGCGACAAGACGGCCGACCATGAAAGAACAAGAACGCGGCAGGCCGGCACGGTCCAGTCGTGCACAATGGGGACGGCGGGCAGGTTTTCGTGGCGCGGGGGCGCATGGGGACTGCTACGAGCAAAAAGCCACGACCGGCCGGAACAGGCTGGCGTGGCTTTTTGCGTTGATGAGGCCCAATCGAGCGGTGCCGATGCGCCTAGACAGGCCGTATGAAGGATGAAATTGTCCCGCCTTCGGAAAGAAGCGCGGCCAGAGCGGCTGCGCGAGTGTGGGAGGAGTTCTATCACCATGAAAAAAACGGGTATTTTGAGCGCGGCCGTATTTGGCCTGATGATGAGCGCGCCGGTTGCCTTTGCCGATGACATCACCATTTCGGTGGTCGGCCCGATGACCGGACAGCTCGCCACGATCGGCGATCAGTTCAAGCAGGGCGCAACGGCAGCCGCCGATGCGATCAACGCCGCCGGCGGTGTCAACGGCTCGATGATCAAGCTCGACATCGAGGACGACCAGTGCGATCCCAAGCAGGCGGTTTCGGTGGCCAACCGGATCGTTGCCAACAGCGTCAAGTTTATTGACGGCCATGCCTGTTCAGGTTCGAGCATCCCGGCTTCCGCCGTCTACGCCGAGGCCGGCGCGCTGATGATGAGCCCGGCCTCTTCAAATCCCGAGCTGACCGATGCCGCCGCCAAGGCCGGCTGGCCGACGATCATGCGTCTCTATACGCGTGACGACGCGCAGGGCGCCTTCATTGGCCCTTGGATCGCCAAGAAATATGCCGGCAAGAATGTCGTTATCCTGCATGACAAGAGCGCCTACGGTCAGGGCGTTGCCGATGCCGTGAAGGCGACGATGAATGCCGGTGGCCTCAAGGAGATCGACTATGAAGGCATCAATGCCGGCGAGAAGGATTATTCGGCTCTCGTCACCAAGCTGAAGGACCTCAAGGCCGACGTTGTCTATTTCGGCGGCTATCACCCGGAAGCCGGGCTTATCCTGCGTCAGTCGGCCGAGCAGAGCGTCAAGTTCCAGCTGATCATGCCGGACTCGATCGCCTCGCCGGAATTCTGGCAGGTCGCCGGCCCCGCCGGTGAAGGCACCCTGTTCGTCTTCCCGTCGGACCCGCAGGCCAAGCCGGAAGCCAAGGAGGCCATCGCCAAGATCAAGGCGGGCGGCTTCGTGCCGGAAGGCTTTACGCTGTTCTCCTACGCCGTCGTTCAGGCGTTTGCAGAGGGCGTCAAGCGCGCCGGAACGGACGATCCGGTCAAGGTAGCCGAAGCGCTGAAGAACGGCACGCCGTTCAGCACCGTGGTCGGCGACGTGACCTTCGACGAGAAGGGCGATCTGAAGAACGCCAGCTACGACATCAACCAGTGGCACGACGGCAAATACGCACCGATCGCGCAGTAAGCGGCCGCGTACTCATGGAATGGCCGGGCTTGTCCCGGCCATTTTTCATTCAAGCCTCCAGCCGGCTATGCACCTCTTCAACGAAGCGCACCAGCACCGTTCCGTCGGTTACCTGCGCGCCCTCGGTGGCGATCTCGGCGATCACGCCGTCATGGCTGGCCGCGATCGTGTGCTCCATCTTCATCGCTTCCAGGATCAGTAGCGGCTGGCCCTTGATCACCCTTTCGCCCTTTGCCGCGCGCACCAGCTTGACCACGCCCGGCATCGGCGCGCGCAGGCTGCCCGAAGCGGCGGCCGCCTCGTCGGTTCGCACCAGCGGATCCGGGACGAGGAAACTGTAGCCGACCGCGCCTTCGAACACGGTGACGTGGCCTGGCCAGCGGGCAAGGCGAGGGGCGGCGCGAAGATCATGCGAATTGACGCTATCATAGGGCGCGTCCAGCGCCACCTCGAAGCGCCCGTCCGGCCGCACTGAAACACGCGCCAGTATATCGTCCTCGCCATGGCGCAGGCGCGTGCGGCGCGCAACGCTGTGGAAATGCGCATAGCCGGCAAGCGACGACCACGGATCGTTCGACGGCGGCAAGGCACCGGCGCCCGCCGCGGCAAGGGCCGCCGCGGCAACGATCTCGCTGCTCGGCAGGGCGACCGCGGTCAGCGCTTCCTGATGCCTGCCGATCAGGCCGGTATCGACATCACCGGCCGAAAAATCGGCGTCCGCGGCAAGTGCCGCGAGAAACGCGGTGTTGACGGTCGAGCCGGCAATCTCGGTCTGCGACAACGCAGTGCCGAGCGCATCGAGTGCCGCCTGCCTGTCCTTGGCGTGGACGACCAGCTTGGCGATCATCGGATCGTAGAAGGGCGAGATCGCATCGCCGGCCCGCACGCCGGTCTCGATGCGCATGCTGGCGCCTTCGGGCGCGTTGTCGGGAAACGCCAGGTGATGCAGCGTGCCGGTCGCCGGCAGAAACCCTTTCGCCGCGTCCTCGGCATAGATGCGCGCCTCGAAGGCGTGGCCGGAAAGCGTGATTTCGCTCTGCGTCTTCGGCAGCTTTTCGCCGGCGGCTACCCGCAACTGCCACTCGACCAGGTCGGTGCCGGTGACCATTTCGGTGACGGGATGCTCGACCTGCAGGCGGGTGTTCATTTCCATGAACCAGAAGCGGTCGGCCTTCAGCCCTTGCGAGGCATCGACGATGAATTCGATGGTGCCGGCGCCGGAATAGCTGATCGCCTTGGCGGCCTTGACCGCCGCTTCCGTCATCGCCTCGCGCAGCGCCGGCGTCATGCCGGGCGCCGGCGCTTCCTCGATCACCTTCTGGTGGCGGCGCTGCGCCGAGCAGTCGCGCTCGTAGAGATGCACGGCATTGCCAAAATTGTCGCCGAATACCTGGACCTCGATGTGGCGCGGCTTGTCGACATATTTTTCGACCAGCACGCGGTCGTCGCCGAACGCGGCCTTGGCCTCGCGCCGTGCGCCCGACAGCGCCTCGGAGAAATCGTCGGGATGTTCGACCCGGCGCATGCCCTTGCCGCCGCCGCCGGCGCGCGCCTTGATCAGCACGGGATAGCCGATCTCACGCGCCTTGGACGCCAGCAGCACGATCTCCTGCGCCTCGCCATGATAGCCCGGCACCACCGGCACGCCGGCCTTTTCCATCAGCCGCTTGGCCGCATCCTTCAGCCCCATGGCGCGGATCGAGGCGGCCGACGGGCCGATGAATGTGAGCCCCGCCGCCACCACCAGGTCGACGAAATCGGGGTTTTCCGAGAGGAAGCCGTAGCCGGGGTGAATTGCTTCGGCGCCGGTCGCCAGCGCCGCCGCAACAATCCTGTCGCCGCGCAGATAGCTTTCGCCGACCGGCGAGGAACCGATACTCACTGCCTCGTCGGCCATTTTGACGTGCAGGGCCTTGGCGTCCGCGTCGGAATAGACGGCAACGGTGCGCACTCCCATCTTCCTGGCCGTGCGTATCACCCGGCAGGCGATCTCGCCGCGATTGGCGATCAGGATCTTGGCGAACATGGAGCCTCCAGAGTTTGTCTCGGGCGGCGCCGGTCTGGCAGGAATGAGCCTATTTCGAAGCCGCGATTTTGCAGCCGCTGCTCGCGGTCTGAACCTTCCACTTTTTCAGGCCAACCTGACAGCTTCGCAAAGCCAACTCTTCCGCGGCCTTCTGAGATGGCGCGTTCAGCCGCGCACCGCAGATGATGTAAAGATCGTCGACGCGCGAGTAGAATGTGGTCGCGTAGGCCGAGTGGCCACTCGCCGCGACATAGGCGTTGTACGACTTCGTGCAGGGCTCCTTTGGATTCAGTGACAACGGAGGCCAGAATCGGGTGTCTCCCTTGCTGCCCGCCAGCGATCCAGCCGCCCCGATACCGGGTGCCGTAAATACGAGCAGGCCGGCAAGCATCGATACAGTAATTCGTTTGATGCGTTTCGATTTCATCTTGCGCCGCCCATTTGAAAAATGCCCAAGCCGATGCTTGTCGGCCTACTTCGATGCCGCAACTTCGCAGCCCGCCCCTGTAATGACCTTGTAATGGCTGCGGGCGGACTCGCAGGATTTCATCGCCCGTTCTTCGGCAGCCTTCTGTGACGGTGCATTCAAGCCCGAGCCGCAGATGATGTACAACGAACGGATCCGGGCATAGGGCGTGGTCGCATAGGCCGAATGGCCGCCGGCGGCCACATAGGCGTTGTAAGCCATGGTGCACTGGTCTTTCGGGCTTTTCGGCAAATACGGATAGAAATGGATGTCGCCTTTGCTTCCCGCCAGCGATGCCGCGGCGCCAACGCCGGGTACCGCAAATATAAGCAAGACTGCAAGTACCGACGCAGTCGTTTTTCCCGAATATTTCGGCCTCATCTTTACCCCATCCCCGTTGCCCAATGCGGGATGAACAATAGCGTCTATTCTCCAGTGCCGCCAGCCTGCTCACCGAAAATTGCTTTTGCGTAGGTGGATGAACCATCTTATCCATGCAGACTAGCATCCTCCAATGGCAGCAACGGCTTGTCGGTATAGTTGAGCTGTTGGCTCGTCGAAGCAGCAGAAAATAACTGTTTCGGGCGTTGAGTTCTGTCCGACGAAGGTACCTGCGATGCCAACGGCAATCTGCGTCGCCTCATTTTTCGGATAACGGTAGATGCCGGTCGAGATCGCCGGAAATGCCACGGTCCGGCAATCCCTGGCGGCGGCGATTTGGAGTGACCTGATATAGCAGGATACGACCAGTCCGGCTTCGCCTTTGCCGCCGCCTTGCCAGACAGGTCCGACCGTGTGGATGATGTAACGTGCCGGCAGGTGATAGCCCTTCGTAAGCTTTGCCTCGCCGACTTGCAGCCGTTCAGCATCCGGCATTCGAATTCGAGCTCCGGGCCGGCGGCGCGGTGAATGGCGCCGTCGACGCCGCCGCCGCCCAGCAGCGAGGAATTGGCGGCATTGACGATGGCATCGACCGCAAGCCTGGTGATGTCGCGGTGTGGACATGTATCCGTTTCGCCGACTTGCTCATCTCACATCCTGAACAC
Source organism: Mesorhizobium sp. M0317 (assembly GCF_040321555.1). Taxonomy (NCBI): domain Bacteria; kingdom Pseudomonadati; phylum Pseudomonadota; class Alphaproteobacteria; order Hyphomicrobiales; family Phyllobacteriaceae; genus Mesorhizobium; species Mesorhizobium sp. M0317. The sequence goes on from NZ_JAMYRV010000052.1 coordinate 19,025, forward strand.
GCCGAACTTCGTTTCCTCGATTCCGGCGTTGAGCGCGGCCGACAGGCTGAGCGCCAGCACCTCGCGCGTTTTCGCCGGGTCGATGATGCCGTCGTCCCACAGCCGCGCCGAGGAGTAGAGCGGGTGGCCCTCATGCTCGTATTTCATCAGGATCGGCTTCTTGAATTTCGCTTCCTCGTCCGCGCTCCACTCACCGCCCTTGCGCTCGATGCCCTCGCGCTTGACCACCGCCAGCACGGTCGCCGCCTGTTCGCCGCCCATCACCGAAATGCGCGCATTCGGCCACATCCACAGGAACCGCGGCGAGTAGGCGCGTCCGCACATGCCGTAATTGCCGGCGCCGAACGAGCCGCCGATGATCATGGTCACCTTCGGCACGCGAGCGGTGGCGACCGCCATCACCAGCTTGGCGCCGTCCTTGGCGATGCCGCCGGCCTCGTATTTTCGCCCGACCATGAAGCCGGTGATGTTCTGCAGGAAGATCAGCGGGATCTTGCGCTGGCAGCACAGTTCGATGAAATGCGCGCCCTTCACAGCACTTTCGGAAAACAGCACGCCATTGTTGGCGATGATGCCGACCGGCATGCCCTGAAGATGGGCAAAGCCGGTGACCAGCGTGGTGCCGTAATTCTGCTTGAACTCGTCGAACTCGGAGCCGTCGACGACGCGCGCGATCACCTCGCGCACATCATAGGGCTGGCGCAGATCCGTCGGCACGATGCCGTAGAGTTCCTGCGCGTCATGAAGCGGCGGCATGGGTTCCTGTAAGGTCAGGCTTACAGTCTTGCGCCGGTTGAGATTCTTGACGATGCGCCGGCAGATGGCCAGCGCATGTTCGTCGTCCAGCGCATAGTGGTCGGCGACACCGGACAGCCTGGTGTGCACGTCGGCGCCGCCAAGCTCCTCGGCGCTGACATCTTCACCCGTAGCCGCCTTCACCAGAGGCGGGCCGCCGAGAAAAATGGTCGCCTGGTTGCGCACCATGATCGTCTCGTCCGACATTGCCGGCACATAGGCGCCGCCCGCAGTACATGAGCCCATGACGCAGGCGATCTGCGGAATGCCGGCCGCCGACATGTTGGCCTGGTTGTAGAAGATGCGGCCGAAATGCTCGCGATCGGGAAACACCTCGTCCTGATTAGGCAGGTTGGCGCCGCCGCTGTCGACCAGATAGACGCAAGGCAGATTGTTTTGCAGCGCGATCTCCTGTGCGCGCAAATGCTTCTTCACCGTGAGCGGATAATAGGTGCCGCCCTTCACCGTGGCGTCGTTGACCACGACCATCACCTCGGTGCCTTCGACACGGCCGACGCCGGCGATGAGGCCGGCCGAGGAAATCTCCTCGCCATACATGGACCATGCCGCGAACTGGCCGAACTCGAGGAAAGGCGAGCCGGTGTCGAGCAACTGCGCCAGCCGCTCGCGCGGCAACAGCTTGCCGCGCGAAACATGACGCTCGCGCGCCTCCTCCGAGCCACCGCGCTCGACGGTTGCCGCCTTGTCCGCAATGTCGGCAACCAGCGCCCGCATGCGCTCGGCATTGGCGCGGAAGGTCTCGGAGGAGGGCGAGATCTGGGTCTGGAGTACGGCCATTTCGAGCTCTACATCTGGGCTAGGAGTTTGCCGTTGCGGCGTTCGAAAATTTTATCGGATAGCAGATTGAAGCCATCCTCGAACGTGACGTCGATCATCTGTCTGGCCGCGCTTTGGGCCTGCGGATTGCTCGCATCGAAGATGAACAATTGATCCCGGCGCGGCAGCGCAAATAAAACATCGCCGGGAAACTGTGCTTTGATCGACAGCCAGAACTCGTCGAGCAGCACAAGGCTCGTGGAGAGCATCGTATTGCCGTCGACGTAATAGAGATAAAATGTGCCAATCTGGCCGTCGGAGACAATTTTCGGCAGCCATTTCTTCACATTGCCTAGTGCGACATCGCGCAAATCCGAAAGCGCCCGGCCGGGGAAGTCCTTCGGAGCAACAGGTGAGACTGAATCGGGAAGGTCGGCCATGTATACGACCGCAATTTCACCAACCAGCGGTTCGCACAATAAATCCAAACCCATCGATTTGAGGTGCTCGACATACTGCTGGGTCCGTATCACCGCGATCAGACTTTCTTCACTCGCCCTAGGTCGTATTTCGGCGAGGCCTCGGACAAGCCTGCGTATGGCCGCATCGGCGTCTTCGTCGGGGTATGAGTTCAAGTGCCCGAACACGTTTGTGACGTCTGCCGTCACTTCTGCGCCATCGAGTTTTGCACCGATTTTTGCAGGATCCGATGGGTCTGCGACAGCGCTATCGACACCCGGCTGCCGTTTGAATTCGGCAATTACGAGCTCTCTGAATTCCGCCATATTAGAAAAGCGACGCTTCTGAGCCTTCGCGCGCCCGAGAAAGCCAGCGATTGTGGAAAACAAAGCCATCGCAAATATCCCCCGCCTTGTGACTGGATGCCCCGATGAGGTAACCATCTATCGCCCTACTTGTCTCTCGATACCCGCAAAACTACAGCCTGCCATCTTGGCAGGCACTAAACCCCTTCCGCCATGATCTCGCGCCCGATCAGCCAGCGGCGGATTTCGCTGGTGCCGGCGCCGATCTCGTAGAGCTTGGCGTCGCGCAACAGCCGGCCGGTCGGATACTCGTTGGTATACCCGTTGCCGCCAAGCAGCTGGATGGCGTCGAGCGCCATCAGCGTCGCCTTTTCCGCGGCAAACAGCACGCAGCCGGCGGCATCCTTGCGTGTCGTCTGGCCGCGATCGCAGGAAGCCGCGACAGCATAAACGTAAGCGCGCGCGGCATTCATCGTCGAATACATGTCGGCGAGCTTGCCCTGTACCAGCTGGAACTCCCCGATCGGCTGGCCGAACTGCTTGCGCTCATGCACATAGGGGAAGGCGACATCGAGGCTCGCCGCCATCAGCCCGAGCGGGCCGCCGGCGAGCACGGTGCGCTCGTAGTCGAGGCCCGACATCAGCACCTCAACGCCGCGGCCTTCCTCATGCAGCACATTGTCGTAGGGAACCTCGACATTGTCGAACACCAGTTCGCCGGTGTTGGAGCCGCGCATGCCGAGCTTGTCGAGCTTTGGCGATGCCGAGAAGCCGGCCATCGTCTTTTCGACGATGAAGGCGGTGATGCCGTGCGATTTCCGCTCCGGATCGGTCTTGGCGTAGACCACCAGCGTTTCGGCGTCGGGGCCGTTGGTGATCCACATTTTCGAGCCGTTGAGCACATAGCGGTCTTTGCGCTTTTCGGCGCGCAGCTTGAGCGAGACGACGTCGGAGCCGGCGCCCCATTCCGACATGGCCAGCGCACCTGCCCTTTCGCCCGAGCACAATGCCGGCAGGAATTTCTCCTTCTGCGCCGGCGTCGCCCAGCGGTTGATCTGGTTAACGCAGAGGTTCGAATGGGCGCCGTAGGAGAGACCAACCGAGCCCGAGGCGCGCGAAATCTCTTCCACCGCAATGACGTGGGCAAGATAGCCCATGCCGCTGCCGCCGAAATCGGGATCGGCGGTGATGCCGAGAAGGCCGAGCGCGCCGAGCTCTTTCCACAGATGCGTGGGGAATTGATTGCTGCGGTCGATCTCGGCAGCGATCGGCGCTATTTTCTCCTGGGCAAAGCGGCGCACCAGATCGCGCAGCGCCTCGATGTCCTCGTCATGCCCGAAGCTGAGTGTGTTCGTGTACATGCCGTTCCCTCCTGCCGCATGACCCCGAAAATCGACTTCGATTTTCGGAAAGGATCATGCGCGAAATCAAATTGATACAGCGTCCTTTGCGCGTCCGAAGGGACGCGCGGCGCTGTAAGTCTTGCCGTCGATCTTCGCGCCAACCAGGCGCATTGTCATTGAAAGATATGTCGCCGTGACTTCAGCCATCGACAGCCGCTCGCCCGGCCGGAACCAGACGATGACGCCGGTCATCATCTGGATCAGGGCCATGGCAGTGAGCCCGGTGTCATCGACACTGAAGGCGCCGGCCTCCGCGCCGTCGCGCAGGATGGCGCGCAACTCCTTCTCATAGGCGGTGCGCATGCGAAGGATCTGCGTCAGCCGGTCATGTGACAGGCTGCGCAATTCCATGTTCGAGACATGGGTGGAGTGGCGGCGCTCGATGTGGAAAGCGATGTGGTTTTCGACATAGGCGGCAAGCCGCGTTGCCGGATCGGCGGCATCGGGGCGTGCGGCGTCCCACGCTTCGATCAGCCCTTCCATATGTTCGCGCATAAGCGTGAACAGCAGGTCTTCCTTGGTCGGAAAATAGCGGTAGAGCGCGGCGGCCTGGACTCCGACCTCGGCGGCAAGCTGCCGCATCGACATCGCCTCGTAGCCGAAGCGGGCGATCAGGCTGACCGCTGCCTCGCGGACGGCCGCTTCAGTCTTTTCGCCATCGGATCCCGTTGTGCGTGCCATGATCGTCTCCCGATATTTACTAATAAAACGAACGTTCAATTAATTCAAGCGGCAATAAAGTGGTTCCGTCTAGGCAATAATCCGAAAGTCGATGGGCGCGTCGAGGAGTTCGAATTCTTCGATCTCGACCTTCGAAACCGAAGCTCCCCTTGGCCCTTGCCGGAGCCGTTCGATCATTGTGGAAACCGCAGCATCGGCACCGGCAATCGAGGCCGTCACCGTGCCGTCTCGTTCATTGCGTACCCAACCTACGAGGCCAAGCCCTATCGCTTCGCGTCGCGCCCACATCCGGTAGCCGACGCCTTGCACCTTACCATGCACGCGCGCCTGCACCGCCTTTTGCCGGTCGTTATCTCCCATGCTCAAGAACTGGCGCGGGATTGGACGAAAGCAACAGCCTTGAACGGTTGGATTGTTGCTGGATCGACGGAAGCCGGGGACCCGGCTGATTCTGTTTTGGCTTTTGGCGGCGTTGGCAGGCCGTGTCGCGACGGCAATCGGCCGGGCTAATTTCCCCGCTCAGCGGCGAGCGCGCCGGGCAGTTCCTCGGCAAGGATGTCGAGCTCATGATCGAGGCCGACGCTGACCCTTATGCAACGGTCGAGCCCTGGCGCCATCGGCTTGCGGATGAACACGTCGCGCGACAAAAGATTTTGCAGCACTTTCAGCGCGAAGGCGCCGTCCTTGCCGCAATCGATGGTGACGAAATTGGTCGCCGATGGCAGCGGCTTCAGCCCGTTCGTCTCGGCAATCTCGGCTATACGTGTGCGGCCGGCAGCGACGCGCGCCACCACGCTGTGCAGCCAGTCCTGGTCGGCCAGCGCCTCGACGCCGGCGATCTGCGCCATACGACTGACGCCGTAATGGTTGCGGATCTTCTCGAAGTCACGGATCACCTCGGCTTCGGCCACCGCATAGCCGCAGCGTATGCCGGCCAGCCCGTATGCCTTGGAGAAGGTGCGCATGCGGATGACGTTGGGCCGCGCGACATCGATCGGCGGCAGCGCCGAGGCCGGCCCCAATTCGCCATAGGCCTCGTCGAGCACCAGCATGGTGGTTTCCGGCAAGGCTTCGATAAAGCCGATGATCTCGCTCGCTTCCCACCAGCTGCCCATCGGATTGTCCGGGTTGGAGAGATAGACCAGCGGCGCCTTTTCTCGGGTGACCGCCGCCAGCAGGCCGTCAAGACTTTCCTTGTCGTTTTCGTAAGGCACCGTGACCAGCCGGCCGCCGACGCCGGCAATGTGGAAATTGAACGTCGGATAGGCGCCGAGCGAGGTGACCACCGCGTCGCCAGGCGCGACATACATGCGCGCCACCAGGCTAAGCAGCCCGTCTATGCCTTCGCCGACCACGACGTTCTCGGCGCGGACGCCGAGATGGCGGGCCGCAGCCTGCTTCAGCTCGTAATTGTCGGGATCGCAATACATCCACTGGTCACACGCGACGCTCTCCATGCGCTCGATAACGCGCGGCGAAGGCCCGAAACTGCTCTCATTGGCGCCGATGCGGGCGCGAAACGCACGCCCACGCTCGCGCTCCTGCGCTTCCGGGCCGACAAACGGCACCGTCGAGGGAAGCGCACCGACAAGCGGCGTGAGGGCAGGGCGCTGGCGCATGGCAAAGGCTCACGAGAAGATGGGCCTTCTTGCTAGCGTGCCCGATAGGACGGCGCAAGTTCTGGCGCGGCTGGAAATAGTGGCCATCACGCCCGTGATGAAATCGACGCGGGTGGCCACGCTCTACGACCTGACCGCCGGTAGGCGGCAACCCTTTTGAAGGCCAGCACTGCAGCCAATGACTATGGCGACGGGCGCTTCAAAAAGAAAACCCGGCGGTTGCCCGCCGGGTTCGATTTTCAGCCAGGCTGAGCGTCTTAGAACGAGCGCTGGAAGCGGAGGAGACCGCCGATGCTGCTCTTCTTGTCGGCGTTGGTGAAGTTGGAGAAATTGGCGTCGTCGAACTTGCCTGCATTGAGGTAGTCGACTTCGGCCGTGACCGTGAAGCCGGGAACAACGTCGTAGGCGATGTTGGCGGCAACACCGAGATTCTTCCATTCGTCATACGAGACCTGGGCATTGAACGAGGTCTTCTCGTTGATGGTGTAGGTGCCGCCACCCCAGAATGCCCAGTTGCCGCCCCACTGCTTGTAGAAGCCGCGGCCGCCAGCGTCGATCGCATAGCTCGAGTCCGTCAAATTGTCGTCGGTGCCGTAGCCGCCCATGATGAACAGCGACAGGTTCTGCATCGGGGTGATGTCCAACCGAACCTTGCCGGCGACTTCTTCATAGTTGCTGTCATAAGCGACGACGCCGGTGATGGCGCCCCAGCCCTGCGTGTACTTCACGCCGCCGACGACATGCGGAACGTAGCTGTCGATGGTGTCGAAGCCCGAGCCTTCTTCGAGAGAGACGACGGCCGAGAAGCCGTTGCCCGCATCGAAGTAGTACTGGACGACGTTGGTGTCGAAGTCGCCGTAGGGAACGAGCGTATCCTGAAGGACGTTGCCGGCGTAGCCGATGAACGTGTCGAAGGCCGATTCGTCTTTACCGACGCGCAGACCACCGAGCTGGATCCAGGCGAAGTTCAGCGAAACGTTCTTGTTGCCGGCAGGGTTGGAGTTGAACTCGTCTGCTTCGGTCGTCGGATCGTCTGCCGACGGATAGCCGTTACGATTGCCGAAGTTGAAGCGGGTCTCGGTGTAGGTCTTCAAGGTGCCGAGTTCGGTTTCCTGGCCGGTCCAGGTCTTCAGCGTGAAGCGGGCGTTCTTGTAGAAGGTATCCTGCTCGTCGCCATCCTTATGGTCGAAGGACCTCGCACCGTCGAACGAGCCGACGTCGCCGGCACCGATGTCGTAACGGACATAGCCGCCAATGCGCAGGCAGGTTTCTGTGCCGGGAATGTAGAAGTAGCCGGCGCCGTAGACGTCGCAGATCTTGACGTATTCAGCCGGTTCCGGCTCGGCGACGACGACGGCGTCGGCGGCGCGCGCACCGGAAACTGCGATCAAGGCCGCAGCGGAGCCGAGGAGAAGGCTCTTAATGTTCATTTTCTGACCTCCAGTCAGAATCGAACAAGACAGTGAAGCCGGCGACAGGCGTTTTCGCTGTAATCAATTGTTATTGTTGAAGTTTATTGAAAAAAATGGAACTTTGCGGCAGGTGATGCGGCCATCACCACAGGCGCTTGTTGGCGAAAGTATGCCCTGAACCGGATTTGAGATAGCGCTCGAATGAAGCTGCCTTGGCCTGGTTCGAAAAGGCCATATAGGTGACGATCCGCCACGGCAGAAACTTGGATGTATGGCTGGATTTCCCCGCATTGTGCTCGACAAGCCGTCGTTTCAGGTCCGTCGTTATGCCGATATAGCGTTCGCCTTCCGCAGCCGTACTCTCCAGAAGATACACATACCACATGAGCTGCTCTCCTTTGCCGGGGCTTCGGAGGGCATCCTCCTGCTTCGCGCTGAGGTGGGCTTGTCCTGCGAAGCTCGAAGAGCGAAGCAGGACTTCCAATCGAATTTTGCAAGGGATTCTCTGGGCTTACGCTGTGCGGCACGTAGCACGCCACACGGTCCGGCCCTCCTACGCCAAGGCTTCGGAGGGCATCCTCTCCGCCATCCTGCTTCGCGCTGAGGGTTGGGTTTGTCCTGCGAAGCTCGAAGAGCGAAGCAGGATGGCGGAGAGGATGGGATTCGAACCCACGAGAAGCTTTTGACCTCTACTCCCTTAGCAGGGGAGCGCCTTCGACCACTCGGCCACCTCTCCGTTGCGCCGCTGGATAGAGAAAAGCGCCGGCACAATCAACAAGCCGGCGCGATAATCGTTGAAAAATCCGCATTCCGCCGCAGCGGCGCGTTTTGCATGCGGCGATTCTACGGCAGTTCCCTGGCTGGCGAGTCGGCGACATGGCCGCAATTCTGGCCGGCCATCGCCGGATTCGGCCACATTGCGCGGCGCTGGATAAGGCTTGCAGGCCCTTCGATAGTTAATGAGAGCTTTCTGACTGAGGCCAAATCGTGTCATTTGTGCAACAACGCATGGGGATAGCGTCCGCACAGCCCTTTCGCCGGTACGATCGTGGTTGAACGCCGCCGCCTCATGGGTAATGTCGATTTCGAAGGAGCGGCGCGGTGCGCATCTTTTTCGGTAGTGGGGATGGGGCAGGGAACGCTGTCCTTCAGCAAAGAATACCCAGACCCGTTTTTTAACTTTTGACTGGAGGTCAGAAAATGAACATTAAGAGCCTTCTCCTCGGCTCCGCTGCGGCCCTGATCGCAGTTTCCGGTGCGCGCGCCGCCGACGCCGTCGTCGTCGCCGAGCCGGAACCGGCTGAATACGTCAAGATTTGCGACGTTTACGGCTCGGGCTACTTCTACATTCCCGGCACCGAAACCTGCCTGCGCATCGGCGGCTATGTCCGCTACGATATCGGCGCCGGCGACGTCGGCGCATTCACGGGTGCGGAGTCGCTCGACCACGAAGATGGTGACGCGCAGGACACCTGGTACAAGAATGCCCGCGCCACCTTCAAGACCTGGACCGGCCAGGAAACCGAACTCGGCACCTTGAAGACCTACACCGAGACCCGCTTCAACTTCGGCAACAACAATCGGTACGCCACCAACATCGCTGATGATCCGGCCACACCCCTCGTCGATGAAACCGCTTTCGATAGCAATCCGGCCGGCATGAAGAGCGTTTCGCTGAACTTCGCCTGGATCCAGCTCGGTGGCTTGCGCGTTGGTAAGGACGAATCGGCCTTCAATACGTTCATCGGCTATGCCGGCAACGTCATCCAGGATACGCTGGTCCCCTACGGCGGCTTCGACACCAACGTCATCCAGTACTATTTCGATGCGGGCAACGGCTTCTCCGCCGTCCTCTCGCTCGAAGAAGGCGCTGGCGTCGTCGGCACCATCGACAGCTATGTTCCGCATGTCGTCGGCGGTCTGAAGTATACGCAGGGCTGGGGCGCCATCACCGGCGTCATTGCTTACGACAGCAACTATGAAGAAGTAGCCGGCAAGGTGCGTTTGGACGTCACCCCGATGCAGAACCTGTCGCTGTTCATCATTGGCGGCTACGGCACCGACGACAATCTGTCGGATCCGACCTGGGCAATCCCGGCCGGCGGCCGCGGCTTCTACAAGCAGTGGGGCGGCAACTGGGCAGTCTGGGGTGGTGGCACCTACACCATCAACGAGAAGACCTCGTTCAACGTCCAGCTTTCGTATGACGAGGACAAGAACTTCGGCGCCGCGGCGAACATCGCCTATGACGTCGTCCCCGGCTTCACGGTCACGGCCGAAGTCGACTACATCAACGTTGGCGACTCCGATTGGACCGATGCCCGCGATGACGACGCCATTGGCGGCATGCTCCGCTTCCAGCGCTCGTTCTAAGGGCTAGCTTTAAACAGGTGAATACCAGCCCGGGCGATTCAACGCCCGGGCTGTTTTGTTTCGTGACTGGGTCAAGACAAGCAGAAGGAACAGGGGGAATCGGCAGCTGAACAGTCCGTAGGGTGAGTTCGTGGGATCCGCTGATGGTGGATGAATTCACAACTGCGTGATTAAATCTCTTGAAAGGACGCTTCCAAGCGGGTAGGTCTGACTCTATCCACTCGGGGGTGTGGCAATTTATGACCATCGAAGCGATACAAGAGGGCGACCCCTCCGAACATTTCTCAATGTTCTCTTCTCAAAATGCGAAGATAAAATACAGCTACAACAAGATCAGAGAAGTAAAGTCGCACCGGGTCGGAGAGCTTTTTTCAGCGTACCGAGACATACTCTGGGATGATGGGCGACATAAGTACAATGTCAGCTCCTTCATCGGCGAAATAGACGAGATTCTCCTCGGAGAACGGTTCAGCGCCTTCGACCAGAGCACCCTTGACAACCTTATCGGCACCTTGCGCCAGCGCGGCAACAGCAACGCAACCATCAATCGAAAGATGGCTGCCCTCAGCAAACTGCTGCGCAAGGCTTACAAGATGGGGGATATCCACAGCCTGCCCGAGTTCCGCCGCCAGAAGGAGCGGGCGGGACGGATACGTTTCCTCGAAAGGGACGAAGAAGCAAGGCTGTTCGCCGCCATCAGGACCCGCAGCGAGGATGCCTACCGTCTTTCATGCTTTCTCGTGGACACCGGATGCCGTCTCGGCGAGGCGCTCGGACTGATCTGGAACGACATCCAGGAACACCGCGTCTCGTTCTGGATCACCAAATCCGGCCGCAGCCGCACCATCCCGATGACCGAGCGGGTCAAAGAGGTGATCAAACTGCCGCCCTCAGAGGGCCGCCGGCCCAAAGGTCCGTTCACCAAACTCAGCCAGGCGCAGTTTCGCGCCATCTGGAACGATGCCAAGGCCGAGGTCGGCCTCGGCGCCGACGACCAGGTGGTGCCGCACATCTTGCGTCACACCTGCGCCTCACGTCTGGTCCAGGGCGGCATCGACATCCGGCGCGTGCAGATGTGGCTCGGCCACCAGACGCTTTCGATGACCATGCGCTATGCGCATCTGGCCACCAACGATCTCGACGGCTGCGTCGTCGTGCTGGAAACGCCCCGCGGCGAAGGGCTGTCCGGTGATGGAAAAAACTCCGCCTTCGCATCGCCGCTGACCACGGCCTCAGTGCCAACGCCTGCCCAAAAGAGCAAAACGGCAGCGGCGAAGGCACCCAAGACGCCCCGGAAAAGCTCGAAAGCCAAATAGTTACCCAAGGCTTTTGCCATGGCAACCCCAGGATCATATTTGATCTTGGGGTTTACTTATCCTGGGCCGTATTTAGTACTCCATCCAGGAAGGCCGCGATAGCGCCCGGCAGGTTGCCTGTCTCCAGGAAGGGGGCATGGCCTTGGCCCTCGACGGTGGTCGCTTCCATGCCGGGATGACGCTTTTGCATCTCGTCGAGTGTGTCGGCCGACAAGAGTTTCGAGTTGGCGCCGCGAATGGCAAGCAAAGGTATCGCCGCCAGCGCCTCGAACTGTGGCCACAGATCCGGCAACGGCTTGCTGAGGTCGAGGCCCGCCACCGTCTCGACCAGTTGGGGGTCGAAATCCGGCAACAGGAGGCCTTCGTCCGTCTCGCGGTAGAGGGCCGACACCATCCGCTCCCAATCCGCCGCGGTCAGAGCGGGAAAATCCGCGCCGTGCGCGACGCGTTGCGCATCGATCGCCTCATGGCGGCTCTTCGGTTTCGGTGCCGGGTCGAGATAGGTTTGGATATGGGCCAGCCCCGCGGCCTCGATCACGGGTCCGATGTCGTTCAGCACTATGGCTTTCAGTATGGCTGGCCGCAGCGCGCCGAGCACGTGGATGATCAGTCCGCCACGCGATGTGCCGATGAAGGCCGCTTCCTCGACGTCCAGGGCAGCCAGCCCGGCGAGGACATCGCCGGCCTCGATGCCGATAGTGTAGTGGCCGATATCAGGGTCGTAAGCGGACTGGCCGCGGCCACGGTAGTCGAAGGCGATGACCTTGCGCGGATTGTCGGCCCGCTGTGACAAATAAAGCGCCAACTCATGAAAGTCGCGCGCGTTGCGGGTCAGGCCGGGCAGGCAGACCACCGGCCAGTTTCCCGAGTTTGTCTCACCGTAGATGCGAGCGTGAAGTCTGAGGCCGTCCGGCGCTGTGTAGAAGAAATCGGAAAAGCCGTCGGTGCTCGACATATTGAAAGGACTCCCTGGCCGGATTGTCTCCGTCTGCTACAGGCGAGGGTGGGAGCGGTCAAATCGAGGGTTGTCGGCAAGCTGACACTCTTGGAAATGTCGGAGGGACAGCGCCCCCCTCTGTCCTGCCGGACATCTCCCCCACGAGGGGGGAGATTGGCGGTTCAGGCGCTACGCCCTTCCTTCGACGTTGGAGATTGGCGAAATCGGCAACGACAGCTGATCTCCCCACTCGTGGGGGAGATGGCCGGCAGACCAGAGGGGGGCGCGAAGGATCGCCAACGTCTGCCCATGGCGACAGCTCTGCCGCCTCAACCCCGCCCGTTCACCAAATCCCCAACGATGTCGTACTTCCCCGAAATACGCATCTTGTAGACCTCGTAATTCTCCATCACGCGCTGCACGTAACTTCTTGTTTCGGTGTAGGGAATCCGCTCGATCCAGTCGACGACGGCGTCGATGCCCTTGCCGCGCGGGTCGCCGTACTTGGCTACCCATTGGCTGGCGCGGTTGGGGCCGGCATTGTAGCCGGCGAAGGTCAGCACATAGGAGCCGCCGAAGCGGTCGAGCTGCTCGCCGAGGAAGGCAGCCCCCAACGTCGCATTGTAGCCGGCATCGCTGGTCAGCCGATCCTGGGAAAAGCTCAGTCCTGCCTTCTTCGCCAATTGCTTGGCGGTGCCCGGCATCAGCTGCAGCAGGCCGCGCGCGCCGGCGCTGGAGACGGCGCCGACATTGAATTCGCTTTCCTGGCGGGCGATCGCGTAGGCCAGCGCCTTGCCCGAGCCGGAAATGTCGGCGGTGTCGGGAATGACGCCCAGCGGATGCGACAGCGCGCCGACATCGATGCCGCGCGCGCCGGCGATCTTGCCGATCTTCAGCGCCATGAAATGATTGCCCTGCTTTTCCGCCAGCACGGCAAGCAGCGCCAGCTCGCCGGGGCTGGTCAACTGCCCGGCGAGGTCGCGGTAAAGCGTCTCGGCATAGCGGTCGTAGCCCGCCTCCTGCAGCCGCTTGATGGCGCTGACGGCTTCGCGGCCGTCAAAGCTTTGGCGGTCGACAGTGCTTGGCTCGGGATAGGCGATGTTCAGCGTGCGCAAGCCAACCCGTTCCGCCGCCAACTGCCCGTAGAAAGTGGTGCCATAGGCTGCCGCCTTGGTGAAATAATCCTTCGCATTGCCGGGACCGCCGACTTCCGCCGCGCGGCCAAGCCAGTAATAGGCGCGTGACAGCGACATCGGTCCCTGCGCGAGATCGGCGATGCGGGCAAAATGGGTCGAGGCCGTCGCAGGATCGTTGAGGCCGCGCAGCGCATACCAGCCGGCGTGGAATTCAGCCTCGGCGGCGCTGGCGGGACTTGCGGCGGCGTGCGCGGCAACGATCTTGTAGGCGGTCTTCCAGTCGCTCTGATCGACCAGCGCGCGCGACAGCACGCGGCGCTCGACCCACCAGGCATCGGGATCGACCAACGCGTCGCGGTTCGTTGGCGCTTTCATCATCACCGCGGCGGCGTCCGCAAACTTCCGCTGCTTGCGCAGATATTCGGCTTGCGCGAAGAAATAGCCGGCCGATTGCTGTGCGGCAGGCACTGCTTTCAACAGCTTGGCCGCGTTCTTGTCGCCACGCGAGGCGGCGGCCCAGGCATCGGCCAGCGGTTGCGCGCCGGCAAGTGCTGCGACCCGCAGTGCCGAATTCTCCCGGTCGGCATAAAACATCCGTTCCATGCGGAAACGATGGTCGGCAGCCGGAATGATGGCGCCAAACTCCTTGCTGACGGCCGCCTCGTCCCTGGCTTCCAGCTTCTCGGTGCGCCAGAATGGCGACAGCACGGAAAGCGCAGCCTTGGTGTTGCCAAGAGCTACATAAGAACGGGCAAGGATGACCACGCCTTGAAAGGTCAGCGGCTGGCTGCCGTCAAAGGCTTTCACCACGGTCTGCGGCGACGGGTTTTCGCGATAAAGCGCGCGCTCGCTGTTCTTGCGCAAGGCCATGGTGCCCGGCCAGTTCGGCAGCATCTTTGCGGTATCGGCAATCTCGCTGCTCGGCACACGGTCGCCGCCATAGAGCGCGATCGCCCAGGCAAGGATATGACGGTCCAGCGAATTGGCCGGCAATGTTTCGCGCACCGCTCGTGCCGCGGCGATATCGCCGGTGGCCAATGCGTCGAGACCGCTTTTCAGCACGACGATACTGGCGGAGGGCGCCTCGGTCTGCGCTCTGTCTTGCATGTCAGGCATCGGGATCGATGAGGTCGTCTGCTCGTCGACGCTCTCGTTTGCCGCCGTCCCCACTATCAGCAGGGCAACGGCGCCAAGCAATATGAAGCGGAGTGGCCGACTGGCCGGCATGATCCTGATCTTTCCCTGTTGCGGCACTTTAGATGGCAAGCCCAGGTGCCCGAGAGCCTAGACTTAGGTCGTGAAGAGCCCGTAAACAAAGGGTTATCCAGGCCGTTCGAATTGCGCTTGCTGGCACCATCGGCATGCTTGCCGCGCAACAGTGTCGAGACTATGGTGCGCGGCTTCGCTTTCGGCTAGAAGGCGCCCGATGCAGTCGCCCAAAAGTGGGAACCGGTTTTGGGACGACGACATGCATAAACAAACAAGTCCCAAGGAGTTGGACGACATGCTGAGAGGCTCGCTTACTGCGCTCGTGACGCCGTTCGAAAAGAGCGGACGTTTCGACGAGAAAGCCTTTCGCGCTTTCGTCGAATGGCAACTTGGCGAGGGCACGACGGGCCTCGTCCCGGTCGGCACCACCGGTGAGTCGCCGACGCTGTCGCATAACGAGCATCGCCATGTCGTCAAGGTCTGCATCGATGTGGCCAAGGGCCGCGCTCCGGTCGTCGCCGGCGCCGGCTCCAACAACACCGCGGAAGCGGTCGGTCTGGTGCAATATGCCGAGCAGGCGGGCGCCGATGCCGCTCTGGTCGTCACGCCTTATTACAACAAGCCAACACAGCGCGGCTTGTACGAGCATTTCGCTGCTGTCGCCAGGGCGACCAAGCTGCCGATCATCATCTACAACATCCCGCCGCGCTCGGTGATCGACATGATGCCGGAGACGATGGGCAGGCTGGCGCACGACTTCAAGAACATCGTCGGCGTCAAGGATGCCACCGGCAAGGTCGAGCGCGTGTCCGAACAGCGCGCCACCTGCGGCAAGGAGTTCATCCAGCTTTCAGGTGAGGATGCCTCTGCCCTCGGCTTCAACGCTCATGGCGGTGTCGGCTGCATCTCGGTGACGTCGAATGTCGCGCCGCGGCTGTGCGCCGAATTCCAGGAAGCCACACTGTCCGGTGACAGCGCCAAGGCGCTGGAATTGCAGGACCGTCTGCTGCCGCTGCACAAGGCCATCTTCCTCGAGCCCGGCCTGTGCGGCGTCAAATACGCGCTGTCGAAGATTGGCAAGGTCGAGAACGTGGTGCGCTCGCCGCTGGTGACCATCGAGGCGTCGACCGCCGAGAAGATCGATGCGGCGATGAAGCACGCCGGCTTGATAAACTAGGGATGAGGCGCCACCTCTCCACATCATGAACCAAGTCAGAAAAGCCGATCCCAACAACAAAACCGTTGCGGAAAACCGCAAGGCGCGGTTTTCCTATGAGGTGCTCGACACCGTCGAGGCCGGCCTGGTGCTGACCGGCACCGAGGTCAAGTCGCTGCGCCAGGGCCAGGCCAACATCCAGGACAGCTACGCCTCGGTCGAGGGTGGCGAGATCTGGCTGATCAATTCCTATCTGCCGGAATATCTGCAGGCCAACCGCTTCAACCATGAGCCCAGACGGCGCCGCAAGCTGCTGCTCAAGAAGCGCGAGATGGCAAAACTCGCGCAGAGCATCGACCGCGAAGGCATGACGCTGGTGCCGCTGAAAATCTACTTCAACGACCAGGGCCGTGCCAAGCTGCTGCTCGCCGTCGGCCGCGGCAAGAAACTGCACGACAAGCGCGAGAGCGAAAAACAGCGCGACTGGTCGCGCGAAAAGGGCCGGCTCATGAAGGAACGCGGCTAGAACCTCGGGCAGTCCCAGAAAAGCCAGACGTCGGCTTTCAAGTTTCGAACAGCTGCAGCAGCGACACACGATGGGGAAAGGTTTGAAGAACCGGATCATCCTCTGGGGTGCGGCCAGTCTGGTCTTTGCCGGCCTCGTCGCGGCAGGCGGCTTCTTCTATTTCCGGACCTTCTCGCCGGATCGTGACAGCTATCCGGTCAGGGGTATCGACGTTTCCCATCATCAGGGTGAGATCGACTGGCGCCGCGTTGCCGCCGACGATGTCGCCTTCGCGGTCATCAAGGCGACCGAGGGCGGCGACCATGTCGACGATGCCTTCGCCAAGAATCTGCGCGAGGCGCGCGCGGCCGGCCTCGCCGTCGGCGCCTATCACTTCTTCACCTTCTGCCGGCCGGGCGCCGACCAGGCGAAAAATTTCATCGCGGTGGTGCCGCACGACCAGCCACTGCTGCCACCGGTCGTCGACATCGAATTCGGCGGCAACTGCCCGCAACGCCCGTCGCCGGAACAGCTGAGCGCGGAACTCCAGGCCTTCCTCGGACCGGTTGAAGCTGCGTTCGGCAAGCCGGCGATCATCTACCTGACCGACGAGGCTGAGGACGCCTATGCCGGGAAAATCGACGTTCGCCCGCTCTGGCGTCGCTCGTTGCTCCTGGAGCCAGGTCGCAACGACTGGATCTACTGGCAGTACCACAATATGGGCCGCGTCGACGGCATCGTCGGCGATGTCGATCTGAACGTACTGCAGGGCGGGCAGGAGAAGCTGGCTGAGTTGTTTGCCGCGCCTTGACCTGGCGTGCTCGACCGGCGCGAGATTGGAACCAAACATCGCGGCGCTGATCGGCCCTACCCAGCGTTCCGGCCAGTCTGCGCGCTAACGAAGGTCGGTTTCAGACCGAGCGCTTCCGGGACTTTCATGATTGTCGCAATTCCGGCTTCCCGTCGCCGCTCAAGGCTTTGGAGAGCGCCTGTCTCGTCATGCCTGCCTTTCGGCAAGCTTCGTCATCCGCGCCCGGGCAAACCAAGGGCAAGATCGTGCTGGCGGGGTTCTGAAGGCGTTAATTGCGCAGGAAGGCGGCGATGTCGCTGAATACCTTGACAAACATGGGTTCGGTCAAAACACCGGTGTTTGTGTTGTAGCGCGAGCAGTGATAGCTGGAAAACAGCGTGACGCCGCCGGCCGGCAACTGACCGCCGTGCTTGAACGGATAGGCGGCGACGCGCTGGCCCAGCGCCCTGACGGTCGACTGGTGGGCGATGGAGCCCAGCGCCAGCACGGCGCGCAGTTTGGGAAAGCGTGCAATCGTCGGCACCAGAAAGCTGCGGCAAGTGGCGATCTCGGCGCCGACCGGCTTGTTTTCAGGCGGCACGCAGCGCACCGCATTGGTGATCGCGGTGCCGACCAGCTGCAACCCATCATCCGGCCGCGCCTTGAACTCGCCGCGGGCAAAACCGTGAGCGATCATCGTGGAGTAGAGCAGGTCGCCGGCATAGTCGCCGGTAAACGGCCGCCCGGTGCGGTTGGCGCCGCGCAGGCCGGGCGCCAGCCCGACGATCAGCAGCTCGACGGCGTCCTCGCCATCAGGCGGCAGGAAGGTCGGCACCGGCGCGTTGAACCACGACGGCTCGCGCTGCCGCCAGTCTGCGATGAAATCATGCAGGCGTGGGCAGAGGGGGCAGTCGCGGTCGGGTTCGGGAGCGGCGTCCAAGGCCGCCGCCGTCAATAGTCTTCCTCTTCGACTTCGGCCGGCTCGGGCCTGCGCACCGGCCGTTCGGAAGGATCGCGGCCGACCTCGTTCTTCAGCGAGGTCAAATCGATGAAATGGTCGGCCTGGCGGCGCAGATCGTCCGAGATCATCGGTGGTTGCGAGGCCATGGTGGAGACGATCGAGACCTTGCGGCCGCGCCGCTGCAGCGCTTCGACCAGTGTGCGGAAATCGCCGTCGCCGGAGAAGATGACATAGTGGTCGACGACATCGGCAAGTTCGAGCGCATCGACGGTCAGTTCGATGTCCATATTGCCCTTGATCTTGCGGCGGCCGGTCGAGTCGGTGAACTCCTTGGCCGGCTTGGTCACCACCTTGAAGCCATTATAGTCGAGCCAGTCGATCAGGGGACGGATCGAAGAGTATTCCTGATCCTCGACCAGAGCGGTGTAGTAATAGGCCCGCAGCAAATAGCCGCGCTTCTGGAAGCTGGACAGCAGTTTGCGGTAGTCTATGTCGAAGCCGAGTGCGCGCGAGGTGGCGTAGAGATTGGCGCCGTCTATGAAAAGAGCGATTTTTTCACGGGGGTCGAACATGGCAATATTCCTTTTTCGAAATAGGTGGCGGACTAATCGAAATGGGTCGTTTATATCGCTCGGCTCGTAAATAAACCGGCTGACCTTTCGTCAACCGAGATAGCGCCAGTTTTACGGCAATCCAAGGGTGCCGGGGCGCACTGCAAGCAATTGTGATCGGAGCCGTGTCGTCGCCCGGTAGGCGGGCTTCGCCGGCAAGGCATTCAGCGGCGCCAGAAGCTGGCATTCGCCAGCCCATGGGGCCACAGAGCCATAATGCTTGTATTTTGGCGGCGTTCGGGTTATGGACCGCGCCTGTTTTCCATCAAATCCAGGCATGAAAGGGGCAATCAATGGCCCGCGTAACCGTTGAAGACTGCATCGACAAGGTCGACAACCGCTTCGAGCTCGTGCTGCTTGCCGGCCATCGCGCCCGCCAGATCAGCCAGGGCGCGCCGATCACCGTGCCGCGCGACAACGACAAGAACCCGGTCGTGGCGCTGCGCGAGATCGCCGACGAGACGCTGTCGCCCGACGACCTCAAGGAAGATCTGATCCACTCGCTGCAGAAGCATGTCGAGGTTGACGAGCCCGAGGCCGACGGCGAGGCGATCGCCGACCAGACCGGCAACGCAGTTGCAGCTACCGACGCCGACGACGCGGAAGAAAACGTCACCTTCGATCGCATGACCGAGGAAGACCTTTTGGCCGGCATCGAGGGCCTGGTTCCCCCGGAAAAGAGCGACGACTACTAATCGCTGCCCTGGACCTGCCGGGAATATGGTTCCGGCACTTCCGTCCCGTGAGTTTCGTGGCTATCTATGAGATGCGCCGTACATCAGTGCGGCGCATCAATCATTTCAGCACCGTGAGAACCCGCCCATGATGCGTCAGTATGAGCTTGTCGAGCGCGTCGCGCGCTACAAGCCTGACGTCAACGAGGCGCTGCTCAACAAGGCCTATGTCTACGCCATGCAGAAGCATGGCCACCAGAAGCGCGCTTCCGGCGATCCCTATTTCTCGCATCCGCTCGAAGTCGCCGCCATCCTCACCGAAATGCACATGGATGAGGCGACGATCGCTGTCGCCTTGCTGCACGACACGATCGAGGACACCACCGCGACGCGGGCCGAGATCGACGATCTGTTCGGCCCCGAAATGGGCAAGCTGGTCGAAGGCCTGACCAAGCTGAAGAAGCTCGATCTCGTCTCCAAGAAGGCCGAGCAGGCGGAAAACCTGCGCAAGCTGTTGCTGGCCATCTCGGAGGATGTCCGCGTTCTGCTGGTCAAGCTCGCCGACCGTTTGCACAACATGCGCACCCTCGACCACATGCCCGAGGCCAAGCGCCTGCGCATCGCCGAGGAGACGATGGACATCTACGCGCCGCTGGCCGGGCGCATGGGCATGCAAGGCATGCGCGAGGAACTGGAAGAGATCGCCTTCCGCTTCATCAATCCGGAAGCCTACCGCGCCGTCACCGCGCGGCTTGCCGAGATATTCGAGCGCAACAAGGGTGTGCTGACCGACATCGAAAAGGCGCTGTCGGCGCTGTTCGAGAAGCATGCCATCAATGCCGGGGTGAAGAGCCGGCAGAAGAAGCCGTGGTCGGTGTTCCGCAAGATGGAGGCCAAGGCGCTGTCCTTCGAGCAGCTCTCGGACATCTTCGGCTTCCGCGTCGTCGTCGACAGCGTCGAAGACTGTTACCGCGCGCTCGGCGCCATTCACACCACATGGTCGATGGTACCTGGCCGCTTCAAGGATTACATCTCGACGCCCAAGCAGAACGACTACCGTTCGATCCACACCACCATTGTCGGCCCATCGCGCCAGCGCGTCGAACTGCAGATCCGCACCCGCGAGATGAACAAGATCGCCGAATATGGCGTCGCCGCCCATTCGATCTACAAGGACACCGGCGGCAAGACGAACGGTGCCGCCCATGCGATCTCGAAGGAGACCAACGCCTATGCCTGGCTGCGGCGCACCATCGAGCAACTGGCAGAAGGCGACAACCCGGAAGACTTCCTCGAAAATACCAAGCTGGAGCTGTTCCAGGACCAGGTATTCTGCTTCACGCCGAAAGGCATGCTGATTGCGCTGCCGCGCGGCGCCACGCCCATCGACTTCGCCTATGCCGTGCACACCGATGTCGGCGATACCTGCGTCGGCGCCAAGGTCAACGGCCGCATCATGCCGCTGATGACGGAACTGAAGAACGGCGACGAGGTTGAGATCATCCGCTCCAAGGCGCAAGTGCCGCCAGCGGCCTGGGAGTCGGTGGTGGTCACCGGCAAGGCGCGTTCAGCCATCCGCCGCGCCACCAAGAACGCCATTCGCAAGCAATATTCAGGTCTTGGTGCCCGCATTCTCGAGCGCGCCTTCGAGCGCGCCGGCAAGACCTTCACCAAGGAAAGCCTGAAGCCGGTGCTGCACCGGCTGGCGCGCAAGGACAGCGAAGATGTGCTGGCCTCGGTCGGGCGCGGCGAACTTGCCTCGACTGACGTCATGAAGGCCGTCTTCCCAGACTACAAGGACGAGCGCGTCACCGTCAGCGCCCCCAAGCAGCGCGAGGAGGGCTGGTCGAAGATCCGCAACGCCGCCGGCATGCTGTTCCAGATGCCCGGCACCCGAGCCGCGCGCAAGGACAAGGACCAGCCGCGCGATGGCGCGGTGCCGATCCGCGGCGTGCGCGGCGACCTGCCGGTGCGTTTCGCGCCGGAAGGGGCCGTGCCTGGCGACCGCATCGTCGGCATCGTCCAGCCGGGCACCGGCATCACCATCTATCCCATCCAGTCGCCGGCGCTGCAGGCCTTCGACGACCAGCCGGAGCGCTGGATCGACGTGCGCTGGGACATTGACGAGCAGACCAAGGAGCGCTTTCCGGCGCGCGTCTCGGTCACCGCCATCAACGCGCCGGGCTCGCTCGCCGATATCGCCCAGGTCGTTGCCTCCAACGACGCCAACATTCATACGCTGTCGATGGTGCGCACCGCGCCCGACTTCACCGAAATGCTGATCGATCTCGAAGTCTGGGATCTGAAGCACCTCAACCGGCTGTTGTCGCAGCTCAAGGATAG
The DNA here is from genome assembly GCF_040321555.1 of Mesorhizobium sp. M0317. Taxonomy (NCBI): domain Bacteria; kingdom Pseudomonadati; phylum Pseudomonadota; class Alphaproteobacteria; order Hyphomicrobiales; family Phyllobacteriaceae; genus Mesorhizobium; species Mesorhizobium sp. M0317. The sequence continues at coordinate 40,487 of NZ_JAMYRV010000052.1, forward strand.
TTCGAGCGTCAGCGATGCGCGGCGTGTGAATGGGTGAGTAGTGAATAGTGAATAGTGAATAGTGAATAGTGAATATTGAATAGTGAATATTGAATAGTGAATAGTGAAAGAAGGCGCTCACACTACCATTCACCATTCACCATTCACCATTCACCATTTAACCATTCACCATTCACCATTCACCATGGACATGGGGCGAGTTATGAATACCGACGAGGTGCTGGGCATTTTCCGCGAGGCGGGCGCTGTTCTGGAGGGGCATTTCATCCTGACGTCCGGCCTGCGCAGCCCGGTCTTCTTGCAGAAGGCGCGCGTCTTCATGCATGCCGACAAGACCGAGCGCCTGTGCAAGGCGCTGGCCGAAAAGATCCGCAAGGCGGTGCCTGGCAAGATCGACTATGTCGTCGGCCCGGCGATCGGCGGCCTGATCCCGGCCTATGAAACATCGCGCCATCTCGGCGTACCTGCCATTTGGGTCGAGCGCGAAGGCGGCGAGTTCAGGCTGCGCCGCTTCGAGATCGCGCCGGGATCGCGCGTCGTAATCGTCGAGGACATCGTCACCACTGGTCTTTCGATCCGCGAAACCATCGACTGCCTGCGCGCGATTGGCGCAGAGGTCGTGGCGGCGGCCTGCATCATCGACCGCTCGGCCGGCAAGACCAATGTCGGCGTGCCGCTGATCGCGCTTGCCGAATATGAGGTGCCGGCCTATCCCGCCGACCGCCTGCCGCCGGAACTTGCCGCCATTCCCGCCGTTAAGCCAGGAAGCCGCAACATCTAGGGGACATCACAATGATCGCCGGCATCGATCATTTCGTGCTGACGGTCCGCTCTGTGGAGGACAGCTGCGCCTTCTACCAGCGGGTGCTTGGCCTCAAGCGCCTCGACGAGCCGAACCGGCCGACGGCGTTGCTGTTCGGATCGCAGAAGATCAATCTGCATCAGGTGGGCCGCACCTTTGAGCCCAAGGCCAAGGTGCCGATGCCTGGGTCCGGCGATTTCTGCCTGGTCGCCGCAAGGCCGCTTGCCGAGATTTGCGCCCGTCTGGAAGCCAATGGCGTTGCCATCGAAGTCGGTCCGGTCGAGCGCACCGGCGCCCGCGGTAAGATGATGTCGGTCTATTTCCGCGATCCGGACAGCAATTTGGTCGAAGTCAGCGAATATCGGGAATAATCTATCCGCCTCGGCGTCGTCTCGCGCGGGCCTTGCCGTCGTCGGGGAGCTTTCATCGATATTGTCCTCAGTTTCGCCCCAATGGCGCTCTTGTTACCCGCCTGCGGCAGACCATCGCGGCGGCGTTTCATTGTTCCGCCGCAAGGCAGTCGCTATATCAAAGTCGTTGTTGCCTTTCTGCGCCCTCGAAGCGCAAGATGGAGCGACCGCGCCCGGCCAGGGATGGTTGCAATTTGGGCGTGATGAACCGGGAACTGGAACAGAGTGCTTTTTCGACGCCGAAAGCCTGATGGCATTCTGGAGCGGGTGCGTACCTATCTGTGGCCGCGCCGCTCGTTTTCGCGCTCGTTGCAATATTTCTCCAAGCGCATCCTGCGGCTGAAGGCGACACCGCATGCAGTCGCGGCCGGCGTCGCGGCCGGCGTTTTCGCCTCCTTCTTTCCGCTCGGCTTCCATTTTGCCGTCGCCGCCGTGCTCTGCTGGGTGGTCGCCGGCAATCTGGTGGCCGCCGCCCTCGGCGCGGTATTCTTCGGCAATCCGCTGACTTTCCCGCTGCTGTGGGGAGCGTCCTGGGAAGTCGGCAAGCTGATCCTGCATGAACGCCTGCCCAAGAACGGACCGCCTGCGCATCTTGGTGAGATGATGCACACGCTGTCGTTTGCAAAACTGTGGCATCCGGTGCTCGAGCCGATGCTGATCGGCGCGGTGCCGCTCGGCCTGATCTTCGGGCTGATCTTCTACGGTATCACCCGCTGGGGGATGACAGCCTTTCGCGAGCAGCGCAGGAAGCGAATGGCAGAGCGGGCGCATAAGGCCCGGCACCGCGGACGGGAAGTTCCGGCGGAATGATCATCGGCATCGGCAGCGACCTGATCGACATCAGACGCATCGAAAAGTCGCTGGAACGGCATGGTCAGCGCTTCATCCAGCGCATCTACACCGAGGTCGAACAGGTCCGCTCGGAAGGCCGCAAGGGCCGCGCCGCCTCCTATGCCAAGCGGTTCGCCGCCAAGGAGGCCTGCGCCAAGGCGCTTGGCACCGGGCTGGCGCAGGGCGTGTTCTGGCGCGACATGGGGGTCGCCAACCTGCCCAGCGGCGCGCCGACCATGGCGCTGACCGGGGGAGCGGCGGCACGGCTGGCCAAAATCCTGCCACACGGGCACAGAGCGGCGATCCACCTCACAATCACCGATGATTTCCCGCTTGCTCAAGCCTTTGTGATCATCGAGGCGTTGCCCGCCGAACAAGCGCCACATTGATTGCATCAGACGACCGCTATCTAACGCCGACTTGACGTTGCCCAGCGCGCGCCGAGACTCTATACCATCCAACGCACAATCGAGGACGACATGAGCGTGGCTGAAAAATCCGAGAAGAAATCCGGCGGGCTTGGCGAAATCGTCAGCGTCATCATCCAGGCTTTGCTGCTGGCCATGGTCATCCGCACCTTGCTGTTCCAGCCCTTCTCGATCCCGTCCGGCTCCATGCGGCCGACCTTGCTCGAAGGCGACTATCTGTTCGTCACCAAATGGTCCTATGGCTTCTCGCGTTATTCGCTGCCATTCGGCCCCGACATCTTTTCCGGCCGCATCTGGGGTTCCGATCCGAAGCGCGGCGACGTGGTGGTCTTCAAGTTCCCGCCGGATCCGTCGCTCGACTACATCAAGCGCGTCGTCGGCCTGCCCGGCGACAAGATCCAGATGAAGGACGGCCAATTGTTCATCAACGGCCAGGGCGTGCCTCGTGTGAAAACCGGCCAGATCCAAAATCCTGATATCACGGAAGTGCCTGAGCCGGTCGACGTCTATCGCGAGACCCTGCCCAACGGCGTCAGCTACGACACGCTCGACCTGACACCGAATTCGATCACCGACAACACCCGCGAGTTCGTCGTGCCCCCCGGCAACTATTTCATGATGGGCGACAACCGCGACAATTCCTCCGACAGCCGCCTCAGCGTCGGCTACGTGCCGGCGGAGAACCTTGTCGGCCGCGCCAACATCGTCTTCTTCTCGATCGCCGGGAAGGCGAGCCCGCTCGAGATCTGGAAATGGCCGTCCCTGGTGCGCCTGTCGCGCCTGTTCCATTTCGTAAATTGATGGCTTTGAAGCGCCCGACGGGTGAAACTCTGGCCGATTTGGTGACAGCCAAAACCGGCCATTCCTTCCGGGACGTCCGTTTGCTCGAGACCGCGCTGACCCATTCCAGCGCGGTCAAGGCAAGCAGCAACAACCAGCGCCTCGAATTCCTTGGCGACCGCGTGCTCGGCCTGATCGTTGCCGACCTGCTTTTTGAAAAGTTTCCTGAGGCGCCGGAAGGTGAAATCGCCCCGCGCTTCAATGCCCTGGTCGATGCGCGGACATGCTCCGAGATCGGCATTGAAATGCAGCTCGAAGATCTGGTTCGGGCCGACGCTGCCTTGAAGGCGCGCTCGCGTGGCTCGGGCGGAAACTATCTGGCGGATGCAGTCGAAGCGCTGATCGCGGCGGTCTATATCGATGGCGGCCTCGATGCGGCAAGGCAATTCGTCCTGCGTTACTGGGAGCCGCGCTCGCAAAAGGTGGTGGCCAAGCCGCCCAATCCGAAATCCGACCTGCAGGAATGGATCGCCAAGACCAGCGATGTCAGGCCCGAATACGCGATCGAGAAACGCGAAGGACCTGAACATCAACCGGTTTTCACGGTGTCCGTGAAGGTCGGCGGTTTTGCGCCGGCGAGCGGCACGGGCGGCTCTCGCCGCGCAGCCGAAGAAGCGGCGGCATCGGCGTTTCTTACGCGCGAAGGCATCTGGGCCAACCAAGGGAGTGCGGCATGACCGGCAGCGAAGATCTCCCTCCGGCAGCGGAGGCCACGCATTCCGGCTTCGTTGCCCTGATTGGGGCGCCCAATGCCGGCAAGTCGACGCTGGTCAACCAACTGGTCGGCGCCAAGGTGTCGATCGTGACCCACAAGGTGCAGACCACCCGCGCCATCGTGCGCGGCATCGCCACGCATGACAACGCGCAGATCGTCTTTGTCGATACGCCCGGCATCTTCAAGCCGAAGCGCCGGCTCGACACCGCGATGGTGACCACCGCCTGGGGTGGCGCCAAGGACGCCGATATCGTGCTGCTGCTGATCGATGCCGAGCGCGGCATCAGGGGTGACGCCGACGCCATCCTCGAGCGGCTGAAGGACGTCCGCCAGCCGATGGTGCTGATCCTCAACAAGGTCGACCGGGTCAAGCACGAGGCGCTGCTGGCCCTGGCTGCGGCAGCAAACGAAAAGGTGCCGTTCAAGCGCACCTTCATGGTCTCGGCGCTGACCGGCTCCGGCTGCAAGGATTTGCTCGACTATCTCGCGCAAGCGCTGCCGGTCGGCCCCTGGTACTATCCGGAAGACCAGATCTCGGACCTGCCGATGCGCCAACTGGCCGCCGAGATCACCCGCGAGAAGCTGTATCTGCGGCTGCATCAGGAGTTGCCCTATTCCTCGCATATCGAGACCGAGAAATGGGAAGAGAAACCGGACGGCTCGGTGCGCATCGACCAGACCATCTATGTCGAGCGCGACAGCCAGAAGAAGATCGTGCTCGGCCACAAGGGCGAGACCATCCGCGCCATCGGCCAGTCGGCGCGCATGGAAATAGCCGGCATTCTCGAGCAGAAAGTGCACCTGTTCTTGTTCGTCAAAGTGCGTGAAAACTGGGGCGACGACCCCGAGCGCTACCGCGAGATGGGGCTTGAGTTTCCCCATTGAGCTTCATCGTCTAGAAATGCCGCCCGGCAGTTTGAGACGATGACATGCCTGATCCAAAACCGACCATCGATACCGATCTCGTGCGCCGGCTGGTCAACGCGCAGTTTCCGCAATGGCGGCATCTGCCGGTGAGGCCGGTGGCGTTTGGCGGCTGGGACAACCGAACCTTCCACCTCGGCAGTGATATGACTGTGCGGCTGCCGAGTGCCGCACCATATGCCTTGCAGGTCGAAAAAGAGCACCGCTGGCTGCCCAGGCTGGCGCCGCTTCTGCCGCTGCCGATCCCGGTTCCACTGGCGATGGGCGAGCCCGGGGAGGGCTACCCCTGGCATTGGTCCGTCTACCGCTGGATCGACGGCGAAACAGCCAAGACCGCCGAAATCGCCGATCGCCCACAGTTCGCGGTCGATCTGGCCAAGTTCCTCATTGCGCTCCGGCGGATCGATCCGGCGGGCGGGCCGCCCCCGGGCCAGCACAATTTCTTCCGCGGCGGATCGCTGAGCGTGTATGACAACCAGACAAGGGAAGCACTCCAGGCGCTGGAGGGGCAGATCGACACCCAGGCGGCCACCGCTGTCTGGGATGCGGCCCTTGCCGCCACCTGGCAAGGGTCGCCCGTCTGGTTTCACGGCGACGTCGCCTGGGGCAACCTTCTGGTCCAAAACGGCCGCCTGAGCGCCGTCATCGACTTCGGCACCTCCGGCATCGGCGATCCATCCTGCGACCTGGCGATCGCCTGGACATTCTTCCAGGGCGAGAGCCGGGAGGCATTCCGGGCTGCCATCGACGTCGATGAAGCGACCTGGGCGCGCGGCCGCGGCTGGACGCTGTGGAAAGCGCTGATCACCGTTGCCGGACACGACGCCAACCAGGCCGAGGCGGAACGACCGCGCCGCGTCATCGTCGGCGTTCTGGCCGATCACCGGGAATTCGCGTGATCAGAGCCTTTCGACGATGTGTGGGGATCCAATGTCAGCACAGATCGCACGCGGCGCGCCAAAATCTTGATTTAGCCACGCAACCGGTGACAAGCTCCTGCCATGGAATGGCGCGACGAGGGAATCATACTCGGCACCCGCAAGCATGGCGAAACCAGCGCCATTCTCGAGGTAATGACGCGTGCGCATGGCCGCCATCTCGGCCTGGTGCGCGGCGGGCGCTCGCGCAAGCAGCAGCCGGTGCTGCAGCCCGGCAACCGCGTCGACCTTTTGTGGCGGGCACGCCTCGACGAGCATCTCGGCACCTTCCAGGCCGAGGCGATCGAGATGAATGCCGCCCGGTTGATGGACAGCGCAGTCGCCGTCTACGGCCTGCAGACCATGGCCGCGCATCTCAGGCTCCTGCCGGAGCGCGACGCCCATGGCGGCCTGTATGAGACGCTTGCCGTGATGATCGCCCATCTGGACAATTCGGATGCCGCCGGCGAACTGGTGGCGCGCTTCGAACTGCTCATCCTCGACGAACTCGGCTTCGGCCTCGATCTCAGCCAATGCGCGGCGACGGGCGCCAGGCAGGATCTGGCCTATGTCTCGCCGAAATCCGGCCGTGCCGTGTCGCGAGCCGCCGGTGCGCCGTGGCGCGACAAGATGCTGGCGCTGCCGGCCTTCCTGCGGCGCGGCTCCGGCTTGCGGGCGGACCACGCGGCACTCGAGGACGCCTTCCATCTGACCGGTTTCTTTTTCACCCGCCATGTCTACGAGCCGCGCGGCATCGAACAGCCCGATGCCCGTGCCGGCTTCCTCGCCGCCTTGCGCAAGCATCATTCGGGCGGCAAGGCCGCCCTTACGGCAGACGCTGCGCCAGAAGGGGGAGGGAGACTCGGTGGGTGCTGACCTCCGCAAACCGTCCAGGTTCACACCACAAGCTGCATGCGGCAGCATTCCCTCCCCCTTGTGGGGAGCGTTAGGGTGGGGGTACTCGTAGGGCAAGAGCCTCAGCCGGCTTTGCGATGCTCCATGAAATCATCGAGGATGGCGCGCTGACCGCCGAGGATCTTGAGGCTGGCCTCGGCGAAGGAAAACCAGCCGGCCCTGTCGATTTCGGGAAATTCCCTCGTCACGCCTGACCTGGGCGGCCATTCCATCGTGAACATGTTGCTTTTAACGGCATCGGGATCGAAATCGGCTTCGACACTCCAGGCGATGACGATCTTGCCGCCGGCTTGCCGATAGCTGCCGACAGGCTCGAAATCACCCTCGATGCTGACTCCGAGTTCTTCCCCAGCCTCGCGCCGGGCGGCGGCCAACTCATCTTCATTGTCCTCGACGAGGCCCTTGGGGATCGACCAAGCGCCTTCATCCTTCCTTGCCCAGAACGGGCCGCCGGGATGGACGAGCAGAAATTCGAGAATGCCGGCCCTTGTTCGGTGGATCAGCAGCCCTGCACTTCGTTTCGGCATTCGATTTCCTCACAGTTCATCCGAGGATAGCATGGCTCCTGGGCAAGTGGCGGCGGCATGCCATTCCTGGCTATCTCAGATGATGGATGAGGATAAAGACCGTAGGCCGCTGGAAGTTGCCGACGAAACATGCTCGATAACTTCTTTTCGGCACCATTGCGGTGGCGTGACTTGAATAGCCGTCTGGGGTGGCCGTGTGGCCGCCGCAATTGTCAGTGAAAACTGGCCTGGTTTGGGGGAACCGCCATGTTTGAAAGCCTGATTGGCGCCGTCGTCGTTATCGTGCTTTTTGTCCTCGTCTTGCGCCAGCAGGGCCGCGTCAGTCTGATCGAGCGCGAGCTCGGAGCGCTGCGCAGCCTGGTTCTGTCCGGCGTGCATACGACACCGCCCGTTACCAAACCGGTCGAGCAGGCTGCAAGCGCACCGGCGGATGCCGCTCACGCTGGCGCACCAGTTGCCAACATAGCTTCGCCAACAACAGCCGACGCGGCACATGCCCAGGCACCGGCCGCCGAAGCCGATGCGGCCACCAGCGAGGTCGTGCCAGAACTGTCAGCCGCGGCCAAGGCGGCATTCACCGGATCCGCGCCTGCCGCCACGGCGAAGGCAGCCCGCCAGTCCGAGGTCGAAACGGCGCTCGGCACCCGTTGGGCGGTCTGGGTCGGCGGCGTCGCATTGGCTTTGGGCGGCCTGTTCCTGATCCGCTACACCATCGAGGCCGGCATTTTCGGCCCCGAAGTGCGGCTGTCCCTGGCGGCGCTGCTCGGCCTGGTGCTGATCGGCGGCGGCGAGTTCATCCGCCGCACCGGCTTCAAGGTGCCGGTGCAAGGGGCTGCAGGCGCCTATATTCCGGCGATCCTGACGGCTGCCGGCGCCTTCATCCTGTTCGGTACGGTCTATGCCGCGCACGCCATTTACGGTTTCGTCGGCCCGGCCTTCGCCTTCACCGTGCTCGGCGCCATCGGCGTAGCGACCATTGTCGCCGCTCTCGTCCACGGCCAGGCCCTGGCCGGCATCGGTCTTGTCGGCTCCATGGCGACGCCGGCGCTTGTGTCCTCGCAGGCGCCCAACCCATGGGCGCTGTTCGTCTACCTGGCGATCGTACTTGCCGCTACAGCCGTGATCGCCCGCATTCGCGACTGGAAATTCCTGATTGCGGCGGCCTTCTTCGGCACCGGCGCCTGGACCATCGTCTACATGATGAGCACGCTAGTCGCCGACCTTGCCGTCATCCTGTTCACCGACGCGGTGACGCTGGCGGTGCTTGCCTTTGTCTGGCTGGGCACACGTGACAGCGAAGCGGAGACGGCGAAGACCGGCTTCGACTGGCCCTCGATCGTGCCAGGCGTTTTCGTTGCGTTTTCAGCGCTAGGCCTGTCCGTCGACACGACGCTGGTCGCCGCCGGTGGCGCCTTGCCGGGCGCCTTCGTCCTCGTCGCCCTTGTCGCCACCGCACTCTACCGGCCGCGCGCGCTGCCGCTGCTGCATGCCGCCGGCGTGGTGAGCGTGATGATCCATCTCGGCATCATTCCGCCCACCACCATCGGCTCCGACATAACCCAGGGGAATATCGGCTTTGACGGCATGCCGGTGGCGGCCGGAAATCCGTTGACGCTGCGCATCGGCATTGCCCTCGGCCTGGTTTTCATCGGCGCCGGCTTCTGGGCCGCACGCCGCTTCGCCGCCTCAGCACGGGTCCGCGCGGCATGCTGGGCGGCATGGGGCGTCGCTGCGCCGCTGCTTATTCTGCTGACGCTGTGGCTCGCCTACGGCAATCTCGACCGCGACCTTGTCTACGCAGCGATAGCTGCCCTTCTGGTCGTGGGGGGGGGGGGGCGGGGGGCGGGGGGCGCGGGGGGGAGGGGCGCGCCCCCGCCCCGGCGGGGGGGCCCGCGCCCCGGGCGCGGGGGGGGGGGGGGGGGGGGGGGGAGCGGGGGGGCGCGAGGGGCGCCGCAGCGGGGGGGGG
>NZ_JAMYRV010000053.1:0-49384 GCF_040321555.1 Mesorhizobium sp. M0317
GCAGAGTTCTATACTCGCCCGGCGCCGGCGGCCGCCGCTCCCGCGCCGACCGGTGCGGGCGGCCAGAAGGCGATCTGCTACGAGGAACGCACCTCGACCGCGCAAGGTTCGGCCGAACCCGGCAGCATCGTCTGGTCGCTGGTGCAGGAATCGCCCGGCGGCGACCTGCCGCCCGAGCCGGCGATCCGCGCCGAGGCGACCATTCCCGGCAAGGACATCCAGCTGCGCATGACCATCCGCCGCAATACCGACCAGACGCTGCCGGCCAGCCACATCATCGAGATGATCTTCCTGACGCCCGAGGGCTTTGACGGCGGTGGCGTCGACAACATCCTGCGCGTCGCCATGAAGAGTTCGGAACAGGATGCCGGCAGCCCGCTGATCGGGATTCCGGCCAAGATCGCCGACGGCTTCTTCCTGGTGGCGCTCAACGACACCAAGGCCGACGAGGACGCCAATATGACCTTGCTTCGAGGCCAGGACTGGATCGACGTGCCGGTGGTCTACAAGACCGGACGCCGGGCGCTGCTGACCATGGAAAAGGGCATTCCGGGCGAGAAGGTGTTCGACGAGGCGCTGAAGGCCTGGCAGGCCAAGACGGCAGGTTGACGGGCGGCAGTAGCGGCTGCCTTCGCTCAGAAGCCCTGGAACAGCATGTCGAGCGCGGCGACGATGTCCTCGTGATGTCTAGAAAGGTTTCCCTCTGGCATCCGCAATTCGGACGCGCTGAAGGCCGACACAAACTGTGTGACCATCACAAGATCTTTGCCGTTTATAGCGAAGGTCGGGTGCAGGCGGCGACCAGGAAGCGGGGCAATCTCGGGCGGCATCAAAGGAACGACCACCCTCGTGCTCAGCCCTTCAAGCATATCTGACTGCACGTTGAGAAGATAACCGTCGCTCTCGGTACTCCGATAGAAATCGTAAGGCGCCATCAGAACGGCCGGTGTTTAGCCAATGGCAGTCCGTTCTTTCGGACATATTCGTTGGAGCCTTCGATGGCTTCCCTGTTTTCTTCTTGCCATCGACGCGTTTTCTCCGCCGCAATCGCTTTCGCGATCCCTGCTTCGGCAGCGCGGGAGATGTTGATGCCCAACGCTTTGGCGTCCTTGATCAGCTGAGAGTCAATGGACGTGTTGACAGAGGTCCGCTGAGTTTTTGGCGTCGATTGAAGCACGGAGATGCCTCCTTTCATGCGCACAATATACGCGCATAAAGACCGCAGGCAATGCTACCCCTCCATCTCCTCACGCAGCATTTCCAGCTCCAGCCACTCTTCCTCGAGTGCGGCCAGCGTGGCGCGTTCCTTGTCGAGGGCGGCGATGGTCTTTTGGAACGAGGCCGGGTCGCGCTCGTAATAGGCGGGATCGGCAATGTTGTTTTCCAACCGCGAGATCGAGGCCATTATCGCCTCGATCTTCTTGGGCAAGGATTCCAGAGCGAATTTCTGCTTGAACGACAGTTTCTTCGACGGCCCTTTTGGCGCTGCCGGCTCGCTCTTGCCCGCCGCCGGCGCATCGCTGGCTTCGGCCTTGGCGCGCGCCTTGCGGTCGTCGAGCCGGGTGCCGCCGCGCTGCGCCAGCATGTCGGAATAGCCACCGGCATATTCGATCCAGCGGCCGCCTCCGTCCGGGGCGATGATGCTGGTGACGGTGCGGTCGAGGAAGTCGCGGTCGTGGCTGACCAGGATGACCGTGCCGGCAAAGCCGGCGACAAGTTCCTGCAACAGTTCCAGCGTCTCCATGTCGAGATCGTTGGTCGGCTCGTCGAGCACTAGAAGGTTGGCCGGCCGCGCCAGAACACGCGCCAGGAGCAGCCGCGCCCGTTCGCCGCCGGACAGCTCGCGCACCGGGGTGCGCGCCTGTTCCGGCTTGAACAGGAAATCCTTCATGTAGGACACGACATGGCGCTGCTCGCCATTGATGACGAGGTTTTCGCCGCGCCCGTCCGTGAGATACTGCGCCAGGGTCTCGGCCGGATCGACCGCCTCGCGCTTCTGGTCGAGCGTGGCGATTTCCAGATTGGTGCCGAGCCGCACCGAGCCGGCGTCGGGCTTCATCTCGCCGGTGAGCATCTTCAACAGCGTCGTCTTGCCGGCGCCGTTCGGCCCGACAAGGCCGACGCGATCGCCGCGCTGAATGCGGGTCGAGAAGCCCTTGACCACGGTCAGGTCGCCAAAACTCTTCTCGATGTTCTTGGCCTCGATCACCAGCTTGCCGGATTCGGCGGCGTCGCTGGCCACCATGGTCGCCGAGCCCTCGGTGCCGCGATGGCCGCGAAAACGCTGGCGCATGGTCTGCAGTTCGCCCAGGCGGCGCATGTTGCGTTTGCGGCGAGCCGTCACGCCATAGCGCAGCCAATGCTCCTCGCGCACGATCTGGCGGCCGAGCTTGTGCTGTTCGCGCTCTTCCTCTTCCAGCACAAGGTCGCGCCATTCCTCGAAATGGCCAAAGCCCTTGTCGAGGCGGCGGGTCTGGCCACGGTCGAGCCAGACGGTGGCGCGCGAGACGCGTTCGAGGAAGCGACGGTCGTGCGAGATGACGATCAGCGCCGAAGACGTCCGGACAAGCTCTTCTTCCAGCCATTCGATGACCGACAAATCGAGATGGTTCGTCGGCTCATCAAGCAGCAGAATATCGGGTTCGGGCGCCATGACGCGGGCAAGTGCTGCGCGGCGCGCCTCGCCGCCGGAGAGATCGTTGGGGTTCTCCGTGCCGGCGAGGCCGAGATGCTCCATCAGATATGTGGCGCGGTAGGGATCGTCGGCAGGCCCAAGCCCGGCCTCGACATAGGCGCGCACATTGGCAAAGCCGTCCATGTCGGGCATTTGCGGGAGATAGCGCACCGTTGCCGAAGGCTGGCGGAAGACCTCGCCGTCTTGCGGCTCGATCAGACCAGCAGCAATCTTCAGGAGCGTCGACTTGCCGGAGCCGTTGCGGCCGACGAGCGCGATCTTGTCACCGGCGGACGCCGTCAGTTCGGCGCCATCGAGCAGCGGCGTGCCGCCAAAGGTCAGTCTTATGCCGTCGAGGTTGAGAAGGGGCGGGGCCATGTCAGCTTTCAGGCAAGGGGTAGGGGTGGGCGAGCAGCAGCGCGCGGCCATGGCCGAGCGCTATTTCGAGGCCTCCCCCGGTCGTGTTGGACTTGACCTCGTTCGAGATGGTCAGCGACGAGCCGAACACGACCTCGACATGGTCGAGCGGCCACTTCGCGCCGGACACGGTGAGGCCCGAAAGATCGGAAAAGCCGAGCACCGAAAACAGCGTTCCGTCGGCATAGTCGAAGCCGGCCTTGCCAGGCAGCAGAGGGGCGCCTTCCTGCGCTCCGCTGGTCAACAGCACTTTTGTCCCGGCCTCGGCCAGCCGCAGGCTGAGCGCCAGATGGAGGAAGGCGTGGTCGGCGCGCTTGCCGCCGAAAGCGCCGGCCAGCACCAGGCTGGTGGCGCCGCGTTCCAATGCCGCCGCGATCGCCAGTTCGCCATCGGTCTTGTCCTTTTCGGGAGGAAACACCTCCCGCGGCACGGCGGCGAGATCGGCAGGCAGGTCCGCCGGCACGGAATCGAAATCGCCGACCCACAGCTCCGGCATCAGGCCGAGCAGGCGGGCATGATCGATGCCGGCGTCGGCGGCGATGACGCGCGTGCCCGCGACCTGGCGGTCGAGCCGCGGCGTGCGGACGAGATCGCCGCCAAGCAGGATGGTGAATGTGCTCATATCCGCTGGCCCTTACCAGCCCCGCCGACGAAACGGAAGGCCGATCGGCACCGTCACTCTTTGTTGGAGCATGATCTTTTTCCGGAAACGGATTCCACTTTCCGGGATCATGCTCGGGCAAACTTCCACTTGCGTGGCACCTTGGCCGGGCCTATGTGTCGAAACGCTCTAACGGGGTGCCGGACGCGATCTTCGCGGACCGGCTGAGAGGCAGTCTCGCCAACCCGCTGAACCTGATCCGGTTTGTACCGGCGGAGGGATTAGACGCTTCGGACAGCCCGACGCCTCAATTCCTTTCAACACGAATGAAGGAGGCGCCGATGCGCATGTTTTTGTCCCGTCTTGTCCCAGCGCTGGGGCTTGCTGTTTCGCTACTGGCAAGCTCTGCGTCCGCGCAGGAAAAACTCACGATCTATACCTATGAGAGTTTCACTGCCGACTGGGGTCCGGGCCCCCAGGTGAAGAAGGAATTCGAGGCCGAGTGCGGCTGCAGCGTCGACTTCGTCTCGGTGGCCGACGGCGTCGCGCTGCTCAACCGCGTCAAGCTCGAAGGTGCCTCGACCAAGGCCGATATCGTGCTTGGTCTCGACACCAACCTCACCGCGGAAGCCAAGGCTTCCGGCCTGTTTGTCCCACATGGCGCGGTGGCTGAAAACAACGTGCCGGGCGGCTGGAGCGACGACACTTTCGTGCCCTATGATTATGGTTATTTCGCCGTCGTCTACGACACCGAAAAGCTGAAGAGCCCACCGAAGAGCCTGAAGGAACTGGTCGAGGGCGATGCCGCCGACAAGATCGTCATCCAGGATCCGAGGACGTCGACGCCGGGCCTCGGCCTGCTGCTGTGGGTCAAGTCGGTCTATGGCGACAAGGCGCCGGAAGCCTGGGCGAAACTCAAGGGCAAAGTGCTGACGGTGACGCCGGGCTGGAGCGAGGCCTACGGCCTGTTCACCAAGGGCGAGGCGCCGATGGTGCTTTCCTATACGACGTCGCCGGCCTACCACATGGTGGCCGAGAACACCGGGCGCTACCAGGCGGCCTCGTTCGAGGAAGGCGAGTATCTGCAAATCGAGGTCGCCGGCATCACCACCACGGGCGCGAAGAATCCGCTGGCGGCGAAGTTCCTGGCCTTCATGACCGGGCCGAAATTCCAGGATGTCATTCCGGAGACCAACTGGATGTTCCCGGCCGGGAAAACCGACAAGCCGCTCAATCCGGCTTTTGATAGGCTGGTCAAGCCGGCGAAGACCTTGCTGTTCAGCCCGGAAGAGGTCGCGGCAAATCGCAAGGCCTGGGTGGATGAATGGCTGGCGGTGATGAGCAAGTAGGAATTCAGGATGGCGCTTGAACACCCCCCTCTGGCGTGCCGGCCATCTCCCCCGCAAGGGGGGAGATCAAGCGCTCAGAAGCTTTCGTCAACCTCCAACGCGGCGAGGATGGGGCGGGGAGCGAAGCTGCTAATCTCCCCCCTTGCGGGGGGCATGTCCGGCAGGACAGAGGGGGGTGGGCGGGAACTCGACCTCCATGAAATATTTCCGTCAGCAGCCAACATGCGATGTAGGGTTGGATAACACGAAATGCGTGCGCACTATCCCTCTGACCCCCGCATCACGGCCGGCATTGTCGCGCTTGCGGCAATCGCGCTGCTGATCGGTGGCGCCTTCGCCGGCCTTATCCGCGAAGGCGCGCACGACCTTTCCGGCGCCGCGTCCGCCTTTGACCTCTATCTCCTGCGCGTTGTCCGCTTCACGCTCTGGCAGGCTGCGCTCTCGACTCTGCTTTCCGCCGTACCGGCGCTCTTCGTCGCCCGGTCGCTGTCGCGGCATCCGCGCTTCTTCGGACGCGGCTTCATCCTGCAGCTGTTCACTGTGCCCCTTGCCTTGCCGGCAATTGTCGGAGCGCTGGGCATACTGGCGCTCTATGGCCGCGCCGGTTATTTCGCCGCGATCGGTGGCCAGAGCTGGCCCGACATCTATGGGCTGCCGGGCATCCTCGTCGCCCACGTCTTCTTCAACCTGCCGCTGGCCACCCGGCTGTTCCTCGAAGCGCTGGGCACGGTGCCGGCCGATCAATGGCGGCTGGCGAGCCAGCTCGGCATGGGAGCGAGGCCAGCCTTCCGGCTGATCGAGTGGCCGGTGCTGCGCGCCGCGCTGCCGGGCATCGCGGGGCTTGTCTTCATGCTTTGCATCACCTCCTTCACCATCGTCCTGATCCTCGGCGGCGGGCCGGCGGCGACGACGCTGGAAGTCGCCATCTATCAGGCACTGCGTTTCGACTTCGATCCGGCGCGAGCGGTGACGCTGACCGTGCTGCAGATCGCGCTGACTTTTGCCGTCATGCTGGCGCTGACGCGGCTTGGCGCCAATATGACCGGCGACGCCAATTTGCCTGTCGCGCCGCGCCGCTATCACTTGGTCGGCAAAGCAGAAACAGCGTTCAACGCCGTCCTGATCGTGCTCGCCTTGCTGTTCGTCGCCGGACCGATGGCGGCCACCGTTGCCTCCGGCCTCGGCGCCGATCTCGGCCGGCTGGCGGGCGAGAGTGCCGTGCGTCAGGCGACCCTGACCAGCGCCGGTCTCGCCCTCTCGGCGGCGCTACTTTCGGTGGCGCTGTCGCTGTCGCTGATCATGGCTCGGCGGGCACTGTCGCTGCGCCGCCGGTCCAGTGCCCGTTCATTGCTCGAACATGCCACCGACACCGGCGCCGGCTTCGTCCTCGTCGTGCCGCCCATTGTCATCGGCGCCGGCTGGTTTCTCCTGCTGCGCGCGGTCAGCGATGTCTTTGCCATCGCGCCGGTCATGGTCGTCACCGTCAATGCGGTGATGGCGATGCCCTTTGCCATCCGCGCGATGCGCCCGGCCTATGATGCGGCGAGCGAGCGCCACGAAAAGCTGTGCGCGCAGCTCGGGATTGCGGGCTGGAACCGGCTGCTTCTGGTCGACTGGCCGTCGCTCCGGCGGCCGCTGGCCACCGGCTTTGCCTTCGCCATGGCGCTGTCGCTCGGCGATCTCGGCGTCATCGCGCTGTTCGGCAGCGATTCGGTGCAGACCTTGCCCTATCTCCTGCTGGCGCGCATGGGCAGCTATCGCACGGCCGATGCTGCCGGGCTGGCTTTGCTGCTCGGGGCGGTCTGCCTTGCGTTGGTGGTCGCGGCAGACTGGCTGGGACGGGGAGAGAGATCGTGACGTCCGCTGTGGAGAAAAGCACGACCGTCCGGCTGGACAAGGTCTCGTTCAGCTATGGCGGAACGTCATTCCTGTTCGATGTCGAATTCGACACATCGAAGATCACCGCCATCATGGGGGCAAGTGGTTCGGGCAAATCGACCTTGCTCAATCTGGTGGCTGGTTTCGAGACGCCGCAGTCCGGTCGTGTGCTGATCGGCGGCGCCGATTTCGGCGTCGAGCCGCCTTCGGTGCGGCCGGTGTCGATGGTGTTCCAGGAAAACAATCTGTTTGCTCATCTCTCGGTGGAGAAGAATGTCGGGCTCGGCCGCTCGCCATCGCTCAACCTGACCGAGGCCGATCGCGCCGCGATCGCCGAGGCGCTTGACCGCGTCGGCCTGGCCGGCAAGGAAAAGCGCCTGCCGCGCGAACTCTCCGGCGGCGAAAGGCAGCGCGTGGCGCTCGCCCGCGTTCTGGTGCGCGACCGGCCGGTGCTGCTGCTCGACGAGCCGTTCGCTTCGCTCGGGCCAGCACTGCGCGACGACATGCTCGACCTGGTGGCCGGCGTTCATGCCGAGCGGGCGATGACGGTGCTGTTCGTCACGCATCAGCCGGAAGACGCTCGCCGTATCGGCGAGCAGATGGTTTTTCTGGACAATGGCAGGGTTGCCGCGACGGGACCTGCCGCCGATTTTTTCGACGGCACTGGCCCTGAAGCGTTTCGGCGCTATATCGGCGCAAGTTCGGGCGGATCACGCGATATTGCCCGGAAGCGGACATAATTTACGACCAAACCGGCTACAGGTGATGTGGCGCTTGCTTGCCATGGTCCAGTCGATGTGGCTAGGTCCGCTTAGTACTGGTCCGGCACGAGCCGTGATTTGCCCCTACAGCGCCGCACCCGGCCGGATGCGTAAACGCTGTAGGTTTTTTGATGTGTGCAGGATTGCCAACGAAAACCGATTTTTCGCTGGCGCGGACCCCGGTCCAAATCATGCGCCGAGAGCTGAAGGAACGCCGTGCTGCCGACCGGCACTGACACTTTGAAACGCAGACCGCTGGTGCGCTTCCTCGCGCTGGCCGGCCTTGCCGTGGCGCTGGCCAGCTGCCAGATGTTCACGCCTCCCGAAGTGCAGGAATCCGGCTTCCAGCCTTCCGACAAGCCGATCACGGTCGACAATGTCGCCGCCAACAGCAAGCTTGCCGAACTGGCGAAGGCGCAACATCCGCGCATCCTTGCCACCTATGGCGGCGAATATTCCGATCCCAAGCTCGAGCGCATGGTGGCCAAGGTTGTCGGCAGCCTGACCGTGGTGTCGGCCAATCCGACCCAGACCTATCGCATCACCATCCTCAATTCGCCCAACGTCAACGCTTTCGCGCTGCCGGGCGGCTATCTCTACGTCACCCGCGGCCTGCTGGCGCTGGCCAATGATTCGGCCGAACTCGCCGCCGTCATCGCGCATGAGATGGGCCACGTCACCGCCAATCACGGCTTGCAGCGCCAGCAGCTCGAGGCCGAGGAAGGCCTGGCGACCAAGGTGGTCTCCGATGTGCTGGGCGACAGCCCGACCGCCAAGCAGGCATTGATCCGCGGCAAGCTGAGGCTGGCGCAGTTCTCGCGCAACCAGGAGCTGGAGGCAGACGCGATCGGCATCAAGTCGATCGGCGAGGCGGGTTACGATCCCTATGCCGCCGGTCGTTTCCTGCAGTCGATGTCGGCCTATACCGATTTCCGCTCGATCAGCGGCGCCACCGACGCCAGCCTCGACTTCCTGGCCACGCACCCCAACACGCCGCAGCGAATTGATCTGGCGCAGCGCCACGCCCGCCAGTTCGGCGCGCCGGGCATCGGCACCCGCGACCGCGATTCCTTCCTGGCCGGGATAGACGGCCTGCTCTATGGCGACACGCCGGAAGAGGGCTATGTGCGCGGCCAGACCTTCCTGCATCCGGGCCTCGGCGTTTCGTTCACGGTGCCCGACGGCTTCATCATCGACAATTCGGCGGCGGCAGTGACGGCGACCGGTCCCGGCGACATGGCGATCCGCTTCGACGGTGTGTCGATCGACAAGGATCGTGCGCTGACCGACTACATCAGAAGCGGCTGGGTGGCCGGTCTCGACGAGACCAGTGTGCGCCAGGAGACGATCGACGGCAACCAGGCGGCGACCGCGCACGCCGGCGCCGATGGCTGGCAGTTCGACATTGCGGTGATCCGCGCCGGCGGTCAGGTCTACCGGCTTTTGACAGCGGCCCCCTCGGCCAGCACGACACTCGATCCGGTGGCACGCTCGGTCAGCGGTTCGTTCCGCGTGCTCAGCCCCGCCGAGAAAGCGGCACTGAAGCCGCTGCATATCCGCGTCGTCACGGTACAGGCCGGGCAGACGATGGGCACACTTTCGGCGCAGATGGTCGGCGTCGACCGCAAGCTCGATCTGTTCCGCGTGCTCAACGCGATGTCGCCGGGCGCCTCGGTTTCGGCCGGCGACAAGGTCAAGATCGTCACGGACAGATAGCGCCGGTCTTCGTCAGAAACCCCAGCCTTCGTAGTGCTTTTTTCTGAGATAACTTTTCTGAGATAACTCGGGGCGGTACCCCTGTTCCTGGCAATCTCACGCTGCCATGAATTCGGGGTTCTGCTTGACCAGCGCGAGCTTGAGCTTTTCCATGGCGCGGGCCTCGATCTGGCGGACACGCTCCTTGGAAATGCCGAGCGTCTCGCCGAGCGCCTCAAGCGTCGCACCTTCGTCGGTCAGCCGACGCTCCTCGATGATCCTGAGTTCGCGGGCATTGAGCGCGCGGAGCGCCGTCTTCAGCCACATCAGGCGCCGTTCGACGTCGATGGTGTCGCCGGCGACCTCGTCAGGCAATGGATCGTCCGAAATCAGGAAGTCCATCCGCTCGGTGGTACCGGCCTCATCGGCGAGGGGTGCGTTGAGCGAAGAGTCAGGTGCTGAAAGCCTGGAATCCATCTTCTCGACATCGGCCTCGGAGACGCCGAGGGCTACCGAGACTTCGCGGTAGAGCGTGGCGTTAGAGATCGGCTCGGCGCCGTTGGCAAGACGGGCGCGCAGGCGCCGCAGGTTGAAGAACAGCGCCTTTTGCGCCGAAGAGGTGCCGCCGCGAACGATCGACCAGTTGCGCAGGATGTAGTCCTGCATCGAAGCGCGGATCCACCATGTCGCATAGGTCGAGAAGCGCACCTCGCGCTCCGGCTCGAAACGCGCGGCTGCTTCCAGCAGCCCGACATGGCCCTCCTGGACCAGATCGCCGAGCGGCAGGCCGTAATGTCGGAATTTCGAAGCCATGGAGATGACCAGCCGCATATGGGCGACGGTAATCTGATGCAGCGCCTGCTGATCCTGGTCTTCCTTCCAGCGCAAGGCGAGAACATGTTCCTCATCGCGCTCGAGGTAAGGGGCTTTCATTGCCGTGCGGACCATGGTCCGTCCTGCCGTGTCTTCGATCATGCCGCGCTCCTGCTCCCGGACATTTTCGGACGGCCTGGCGGCCGTTATCTCTGTTTGACGCAATTCCGAGGGAAACCGCTTTCCCACTTTCCTGGAATTGCTTCGGGCCTAGCGCAGCCAAGGGTTCTTGAAATGGAAACGCGGCGCCCTACAACAAGCCATGAACGTGCCACACCGGGGATTGGTTCCGCCGCCGATGGCGGTTGTTTTGTGCGGTCCGACAGGGCGCATCGACACCGCAGATCGGGATTATTGGCACCGATCCGAGCTGCTTTGAGAATCTGATTTCTGGATCGTCGTTTTTTTGAAATCTGGTTCCTTATTTTGCTGCGCTGTATCTGTCAGTTTCCGGCTCTCACAAGCGCCGGACACCGGCCAAGGACGGGATCACACAGAAATGAAATGGCTCAAGTCGCTCATCGTCGCCGGAACGCTTCAGGTTCTGGCTGTTACATCAGGCCATGCCGGCGCCAATCTTGACCAGATCAAGCAGGCCGGCACCCTCAAAGTCGGCACCGAAGGCACCTATGCGCCCTTCACCTATCATGATGCTTCCGGCGCGCTGGTCGGCTTCGACGTCGAGATCGCCAAGGCGATCGGCGACAAGCTCGGCGTCAAGGTCGAGTTCCTCGAAGGCAAATGGGACGGGCTGATCGCCGGCCTCGACGCCAACCGCTACGACGCCGTGATCAACGAGGTCGGCATCACCGACGCGCGCAAGGCCAAGTACGATTTCTCCGATCCTTACATCGCCTCCAAGGCCGTGCTGATCGTGCGCGGCGACAACACCGACATCAAGACCTTCGCCGACCTCAAGGGCAAGAAGTCGGCACAGTCGTTGACATCGAATTTCGGCAAGCTCGCCGAGACCAACGGCGCCGAACTCGTCGGCACCGACGGCTTCGACCAGTCGATCCAGCTGCTGCTCACCGGCCGCGCCGACGCCACCATCAATGACAGCCTGTCTTTCCTCGACTTCAAGAAGCACAAGCCGGACGCCAATGTGAAGATCGCCGCGCAGGAAGAGAACGCCGACTATTCCGGCGTCATCGTGCGCAAGGGTGATCCGGAGCTGGTCGCGGCGATCAACAAGGCGCTGGCCGACATCAAGGCCGACGGCACCTACAAGAGGATCGCCGATACGTATTTCGGCCAGGATGTCTCGCAGTAAAGACCATCTCCCGGCGGTTTGCCGGCAATGACCAATAGCGGCGGGCCGTCTTTGACGGCTCGCCGTTTTTCGCATGATATGAGAAGCACACAATCGCACTGCCGTCACCGCGGCGGTCTGTGAAGGAGGAGCCGTTCGTGCCGCACTGGCTACACCTGATGCTGGACTCGTTGCCGACACTGCTGTGGGCGGCGTTGATCTTCACCGTACCGCTGACATTGCTATCGTTCGCACTCGGCCTGTTCGTCGGCCTGGTTGTCGCCCTGGTGCGGCTGTTCGGTCCCAAGCCTCTGGTTGCCGTGGTCCGCTTCTATGTCTGGATCTTTCGCGGCACGCCGCTTCTGGTGCAGCTGTTCCTGATCTTTTACGGCCTGCCTTCGGTCGGCATATTGCTGGATGCTTTTCCGGCGGCGCTGATTGGCTTCACCCTCAACATAGGCGCCTACAGTTCGGAAATTATCCGCGCCGTGATCGGCTCGGTGCCGAAGGGCCAGTGGGAGGCGGCCTATTCGATCGGCATGACCTGGAGCCAGGCGATGCGGCGCACCATCCTGCCGCAAGCCGGCCGCGTCGCCGTGCCGCCGCTGTCCAACACCTTCATCTCGCTGGTCAAGGATACGTCGCTGGCCGCCGCCATCACCGTGCCGGAGATGTTCCAGGCGGCGCAGCGCATCGTCGCCACCACCTATGAACCGCTGATCCTCTATGTCGAGGCGGCGATCCTTTATCTGGCGATGAGCTCGGTGCTTTCGGCCTTGCAGACGCGGCTGGAGGAGCGGCTCAACCGCTATGGCGGCTTCCTGGAGGCGCGCTCATGATCGGCCTCACCGACATCGAAAAGCGCTTCGGCGACAATCTGGTGCTGAAGGGCGTGACGGTCACCATTGCCGAAGGCAGCGTCACCGCGCTCGTCGGCCCCTCCGGCGGCGGCAAGAGCACACTGCTGCGCTGCATCAACCTGTTGGAGATCCCGACCTCGGGCATGGTGCGCATCGGCGACGAGACGCTGGAATTCCGTCCCGGCATCAAGATCCCCAGCCGCGACATCCAGCGCCTGCGGCTGCAGACCGGCATGGTGTTCCAGAACTTCCAGCTGTTCCCGCATCGCACCGCGATCGAGAACGTCATGGAAGGCCTGGTGACGGTGCTGAAATGGCCGACGGCAAAGGCGCGCGAGCGGGCATTGGCGCTGCTCGAGAAGGTCGGCATGGCGCACAAGGCGGACGATTGGCCGGCAACGCTGTCGGGCGGCCAGCAGCAGCGTGTGGCCATTGCCCGCGCCCTGGCGCCGTCGCCGAAAGTGCTGCTTTGCGACGAGCCGACCTCGGCGCTCGATCCGGAACTGGCGCAGGAAGTGGTCGACGTGCTCGGAAAGCTCGCCAGCGAAGGCACCACCATGGTGATGGCCACGCACGACCTTCGCCTTGCCTCCAAGATCGCGCAGGAGGTGGTGTTCCTCGATGCTGGTGTCGTCGTCGAGAAGGGGCCGTCCACCGTGGTGTTCAGCAATCCGGAGCGGGAACGGACCAAGCGTTTTATTGCGACGCTGAAGCAGGAGGCGGAGAAGGAAGCCGGCGGCTGAGCCTTCTACGTTCCCCTTGTGAAGAGGTCGGACGGAAGGTCCGGGTGCGGTCTGGTGTCGTCCCCATCCTCGCTGCTTCGCAGCGACCCTGCCTGGGCGAGCCACGGGTCTCGCCTGTCCTTGGAACCCCACAAGGGGGTAAAAACAAACCCGGCACAAGGCCGGGTTTTTCATGAATTCGACGGTGAAAGCGATCAGGCAGCTTCTTCCTGCTCGGCTTCCTCATTGTCGGCCTTGGCGCCGCGCTTCGGGCCCTTGTTGAGGTTGACCTCGATCAGGCGCACGGCTTCGGTTTCCGACATGCGGTTGACTGCCGCGATCTCGCGCGCCATGCGGTCGAGTGCCGCCTCATAGAGCTGACGCTCGGAATAGGACTGTTCCGGCTGGTTGTCGGCACGGTAGAGGTCGCGCACGACTTCCGAGATCGAGATCAGGTCGCCCGAATTGATCTTGGCATCATATTCCTGCGCACGGCGCGACCACATGGTGCGCTTGACGCGGGCGCGGCCCTGCACGACCTTCAGCGCGCGCTCGACATAATCCTCTTCCGACAGCTTGCGCATGCCGATGGAGGTCGCCTTGGCGACCGGAACCTTCAGGCGCATCTTGTCCTTCTGGAAGTCGATGACGAACAGTTCCAGCTTGTGGCCCGCAACTTCCTGCTCGTCGATCGAGACGATCTGGCCGACGCCGTGTGCCGGATAGACGATGTACTCGCCGGTCTTGAAACCGTGGCGTGCCGAGGTGGACTTCTTCTGCGGGGTGATCGTTGCCATTACGCCCTGAACTCCTTGTTGTGGCACCGGCGGCCTGCCGGTCCGAACGCATGCGACCGGGGACACCGATCGTTAGCCGCACAACAGATGAACCCATCGGAAAAGCCGGGACCGGCAAACCGCATACATAGCGACTGCCTGGCCCAGATCGCTCTGGTCCGATTGGGGATTTCACCTTTCAGTGATTTGGGGCGCTTGCGCCATAAATCGACGTTGTGTCACCGGCATGTTTCAACTGGTGTAGCACAAAAAGTCGGAAGAATCAAGGTTTTGCTGCAAACGCGAAGGTCGAGCGACATCGCCGCCTGTCAAGGCAGTTAATGTATGAGGCGCGTTACGCAGCGTTATGACGATCCAATAGGCCGCACTTTTTTGCTTTGCGCATCACCCTTTCCGAAATCGATTCCGATTTCAGCGTCATGTGCTCAGTCGCCTTCGCCGGGCTCGGCGGAGAAATATTTCTCGAACTTGCCGGCTTCGCCGTCGAAGCTCTTGGCATCTGCCGGAGGCTCCTTCTTGGCGGTGATGTTGGGCCATTTCTCGGCGTATTCGGTGTTGACCTGCAGCCATTTGTCGAGGCCCGGCTCGGTGTCGGGCTTGATTGCATCGGCCGGGCATTCCGGTTCGCAGACGCCGCAGTCGATGCACTCGTCGGGATGTATGACAAGCATGTTCTCGCCCTCGTAGAAGCAGTCGACCGGACAGACCTCGATGCAGTCCATGTACTTGCATTTGATGCAGTTGTCGGTCACGACATAGGTCATTGGTCGGCTCCGGGACGTCCCGTTCTTGCTAGAGCGACGTGCGTCCAATTGGACGCACAAAGTCCGCTCTGACACTTTGAATCTGCGCATCGTGCCTTCCGAAAAATCGATTTCCGATTTTCGGGCCGATGCGGCGGCTTTTTTGGTGAGGTAACGCCTTTGCCTGCCGCTTGCAAGGGCAGCCATTGCAGGCGGGGCCCGCGTGTCCGGAATGAAATTCCAGACCGCCGGCATGGCGCAGACGGCCAAGGCTTCAGTCTTCGCCGAACAGCCGGTCGGTTTGCCTGCGCTCTTTCTTGGTCGGCCGGCCGCTGCCGGCGTCGCGCAGCGCCGGAATGGCATCGGCAACAGCCTCGCCTTTCGGCGCCGGCGGCGGGGACATGTCCTCGTAGAGCGTGCGCGCTTCCTCGGCCGGACCGCGCCGCACGCCGGTGCCAAGCACCTTCCAAATGAAAATACGGCGCTCGTGCGTAATGGTCAAAACGTCGCCAGGCTTGACCAGATCGGAGGCCTGCGCTGCTTTGTCGCTGTTGATGCGGACGCGTCCGGCGACGACCAGCTTGGCCGCCAGCGAGCGCGATTTTATCGCGCGCGAAAAGAACAGCCACTTGTCGATGCGCTGACGACCTTCAGCAACCATCGCAGCGAGTTATCTCTTGTTGGAGCATGATCTTGTCCGAAAACCGGTTCCACTTTTCGGGATCATGCTCAGAGCCTACTTCTTCAGCTGGTCGCGCAAGGCGGCGAGCTTGGCGAAGGGCGAGTCCGGATCGAAGCGCGCAGGGCGTTCCTCGCGTGGATTGGCTTGGAAAGCCGGCTTGGCGCCTTGCGGTCCGCCTTTGCCTTCCGGCCTGCCGCCTTTCCAGTCAGGCCGGCCCTCGCGCGGACGCTCGCCTTGCGGCTTGCCGTCGCGGCGCTGTTCGCCCTCGGCCTGCGGCTTGGGCTTGAACTTCGAACGGTCGAAGCGTGGCTTGGCGGCACCGTCGCGCTGGTCGCGCCGGCCCTGATAGGCCGGCCGTTCGCCCGGTGCCGGCTGTCCGCCGGCAGCGTCGGCCGGCGCATCGGCGCGGCCAGCCTGGCCGTTACGCGGGCGATTGTCCCGGCCTTGACGATGGCGCGGGCGCTGCTCGAAACGACCCTGCCGCCACAGCAAGATGGGCTTTGGCGCTTCGGCCTCGGGGACAGGCTCAGCGCTTCCACCCTCCCCCTCGTGGGGAGGGTCGGCGCGCAGCGCCGGGGTGGGGGCAGCGCCGGCGTCGGCGGTTGCGCCTGAAGTGTCTGCTGTGTCTGCACCTGCTTCGTTAACGCTGTCACCCCCATCCGCGTCGCTTCGCGCCGCGACCTCCCCCATCGAGGGGGAGGTAAGGGCGTCGGCGTTTTCGGCGACGGTGGCGTCGGCGCTTTCGGGGACGGTGTCGTCAGCTTCTGCAACAGCCGGAGCTTCTTCCGCGATTTCTATGGGAGCTTCGACCTGTTCTTCCGCGACGGGCTCCGCCGTTGCTTCCTCGATGGCTGGAGCTTCGGCGGTGGCTTCAACGGCCGCAGTTGGCTCCGAACCCTCGGGAGGCGCGCCCGGCTGAGCGTCCGCAGCAACGGCCGCTGCGACTTCGGCGACGGGCTCCTCAGCCGTAATCTCGGTGGCTGCATCCGGCTCCGACCCAACGGCCGGCGCCTCAGCGACGGCTTCACTTGCCACGGCTTCCGCCGCCTGAGCCTGCTCGGCCTTTGCTGCGGCTTCCGCCAGCTTGGCCGCAGCCGCTTGCCGCGCGGCATTGTCCTGCGCTTCGAGCCGCGCCTTCACCTCTGCCGGCGGCTTCGGCTCGGCGCGATAGCCGAGACCTTTCAGGATCTCTTCCATGTCGTCGGCGGTGGCGCCGAGGATGGACATCATCGGCGGCGTCACCATGAAGGACTGGCCGTCATAAGCGCCGTCGGGGCGCTGTCCCAGACCGGGCTTCCAGTTGGTCGCAGGCCGGATCAGGTCGGCCAGCCGTTCCAGAATGTCGATGCGCACGGCGCGGCGCCCGAGATTGCGGTAGCCGGCGAGCCTGTAGAAGCTCTTGTCGAAGGCCGGGTCGATGACCACCGATGTGCGGCCGGAGGCCAGCGCGTGCACCACGTCGCCAAAGCCGGGCTTGTCCTTGCCGTCGTTCTTCAGCGCCCACAACAGCGTGATCAGTCCGGCGGGCGCCGGCTTGATCAGCGCCGGCACGAAAACGTGGTAGGCGCCGAAGCGCACACCGAGCCGGCGCAAGGCGGCGCGACCCTCCTGGTCGAGCGACTTCATTTCCTCGGCGATGTCGCGGCGGTTGATGAGGCCGAAATGCTCGACGAGCTGGAAGGCGATGCCACGGCCGATGCCGGCGATCTGCTCGGCATTCTTCAAGTCGACCAGCGGCTTCAGCAAGGATTCGATCTGGAAATTGACGAAGCGCTCGGCGCGCGCGGCGACCTTGTCGCGGGCGGGACCGGTCAACTGCTCGTCGGCCAAAAGCACCAGGCGCGGCTTCAGCGCGTCCTCGCCGGCAACCAGCGTGCCGATCGGCGCGCCGATCCAGCGCAGCGTGCCGTCGGAGCCGAGCGCAAGGTCGCCATTGGCGCAGGCGCCGAAGCGTTCGGCACGCGCCTCGAACTCGGCGGCCAGCGCTTTTTGCGCTGCCGTACGCACGGCCTTGGCGTCTTCGCCGCCGGCGCTCTGATCGGCGGTGAAGCGGAACCCTTGCAACTCGCCGACATGATGGCCTTCGACAAGGACGGTTCCGGTAGGACTGATTTCGGCTTCAGGCATTGTATTTTCTCTAAGGCGCCGCATGAGGACGGAAGTCCTGCGGTCTACAAACCGTTTCGTCAACCGCTCATGCAGCGCATCCGACAATCTGTCTTCGATTTCGCGCGTCTTTTCCCGCCAGTGTGCCTGATCGGCCAGCCAGCCCGGCCGGTTGGACACGAATGTCCAGGTGCGTATCTGGGCAATTCTGTGCGACAGCGTGTCGATATCGCCTTCGGTGGTGTCGGCGCGGCGCACCTGCTCGGCCATGTAGTTCTCATCGACATGGCCGTGTTTGGCGAGGTCGGTGTAGATCGAGGCGATCAGGTCGGAGTGCTGGGCCGGCGCGATCTTGCGGTAGTCCGGCAGAGCACAGGCTTCCCACAGCAGCGCGACGCGCTTGGCATTGGTAGCCAGCGCGCGGATGTCCTCGTCGCGGGAGAGATGTTCGAGCGCCTGCGCATCGACCGCCGGCAACGCCCGCGTCAGGCCTTCGACCGGCGCGTTGGCCTCGATCGAGCGCTTCAGGGCGTCGAGGCTGGCGAAGTCGAAATGCGCGGTGCGCCATTGCAGCACCTTTACCGGATCGAACTCATGCCCCTCGATGCGCTTGACCAACTCCTCGTCCAGCGGATCGACCTGGCCGGTGACGCCGAAGGTGCCGTCGCGCAGATGCCGGCCGGCGCGGCCGGCGATCTGGCCGAGCTCCGCCGCCGTCAGGTTGCGGTACTGGTAGCCGTCGAATTTGCGGTTCTGGGCGAAGGCGACATGATCGAGATCAAGGTTGAGCCCCATGCCGATGGCGTCGGTGGCGACGAGATAGTCGACGTCGCCTGCCTGGAACATTGCCACCTGGGCGTTGCGGGTGCGGGGCGACAGCGCGCCGAGCACGACCGCCGCTCCTCCTTGCTGGCGGCGGATCAGCTCAGCGATGGCATAGACCTCGTCGGCGGAGAAAGCGACGATGGCCGTACGCCGCGGCAGGCGGGTCAATTTCTTCGAACCGGCATAGGCCAGGTGCGACAGGCGAGGGCGCGTCACCACCGAGACGCCTCTCAGCAGCTTTTGCAGGATGCCATGCATGGTGGCCGCGCCGAGCAGCAGCGTTTCCTGGCGCCCGCGCAGGTGCAGGATTCGGTCGGTGAAGATGTGGCCGCGCTCGAGGTCGCCGGCGAGCTGCACCTCGTCGATGGCGACGAAGGCAACGTCGGTCTCGCGCGGCATGGCTTCGACGGTGCAGACCGAATATTTCGCGCCGGGCGGCTGGATTTTTTCCTCGCCGGTGATGAGCGCCACCTTGTGGGCGCCGACCTTTTCGCAGACGCGGGCATAGACCTCGCGCGCCAGAAGGCGGAGCGGCAGGCCGATAATGCCGCTCTCATGCGCCACCATGCGCTCGATGGCGAGATGGGTCTTGCCGGTGTTGGTCGGACCCAGCACGGCAGTCACGTCGCGGCCCGAGAGGATCAGCGGCTCGGTGTGTTTCGGTTGGATGTTCATCGGCCTGGAGATGAGGCTTTCTGCATCGTGTTGTCGGGAGCGCGCCTCGCGTGGCGCGTATGACAGGCGACACATAGGGATTTCAGCCGCGAAGCGAAAGCGGAATGTTCCGGCCGGCAATCCCACGGTTCGTCTTTGAGGTCTCAATTAACAGTTGGAACGAGTCTGGAACGAATCGGCGACGAATCAGTGACTCCGGCAGATTCAGCTTTTGTTCACGGCTACATGTGGATTTTGCGAGCCTGAGTCTCACCATATGCTGAATCGCGGAAACTGGCCCGATTCCTGCAAGGCGACCATTGGCGTTAACCTTTGCCGGCGGGGCATCGTCGTGATCCGATACGCCTCGGCCAACATTATGAAATGGCTGAATTTTCTTAATCGGCCTTAACCATTTTCCGGTGGTATTCGGCCTTGGTCGTTAACGTTCCGCTCAAAGCCGGAACGAATGGGTGACGAATCGGCGATGGCGGGATTTTCCTGGTTTGTTCACCCCAACATGTTGTGTTGTCCACAGCTTGTCCACCGAGAATTCACAGCTTGCGAACCGGGTTTTGCACAGGGCGCCTGGAAATCGTTAATCTTTGCGTGCCGGAACGGGTCAATGTCTCGCGCGCAGCCCGGGGAACATCGCCGGCCGGCGATGAAAAACGGGCCATAAGGCGGCCCGTCCTACCGGGCGAAATGCTGTCGTTCAGGCGAAATACTGGCCGCCATTGGCTGTGATGGTCGAACCGGTGATGAAGCCGGCGTCTTCGGAAGCGAGGAAGACGACGCAACGCGCGATCTCTTCCGGTTCGCCGAGGCGGCCGACCGGAATCTGCGGGATGATGCGTTCATTCAGCACCTTCTCGTCGATCGCCTTGACCATCTCGGTGGCGATGTAGCCGGGGCAGATGACATTGACTGTGATGCCCGCGCGCGCGCCCTCCTGCGCCAGCGCCTTCGAGAAGCCGATGTCGCCGGCCTTTGCGGCGGAATAGTTGACCTGGCCGGCCTGGCCTTTCTGGCCGTTGATGGAGGAAATGGTGATGACGCGGCCGAATTTGCGGTCGCGCATGCCGCCCCACAGCGGATGCGTCATGTTGAAGACCCCAGACAGATTGGTGTCGATGACTTCCTTCCACTGCTCGCGCGTCAGCTTGTGGAACATGGCGTCGCGGGTAATGCCGGCATTGTTGACCAGCACCGAGACCGGGCCGAGATCGGCCTCGACCTGTTTGATTCCGGCGGCACAGGCGTCGTAGTCGGCGACCGACCATTTGTAGGCCTTGATGCCGGTTTGTGCGCTGAACTTCCCCGCTGCCTCGTCATTGCCGGCATAGTTGGCTGCAACGGTGTAACCGGCATTCTTCAGGCCGATCGATATGGCGGCGCCGATGCCGCGCGATCCACCGGTGACGAGCGCTACTTTGGTCATTGAAAGTTCTTCCTCCCTTTGGTCGGAAGAAGGGAATAGGGAGTAGGGAGTAGCGAGTAGGGATCGATATCCCGCCGCGCTGCTCCTTCTTCCCCATTCACTACTCCCTATTCACTACTCACTTCTCTTTCACAGCGCTTCCACGCACAGAGCGACGCCCATGCCGCCGCCGATGCACAGCGTGGCAAGGCCCTTCTTGGCGCCGCGGCGGCGCATCTCGAAAACCAGCGTGTTGAAGACGCGGGCGCCCGACGCGCCGATCGGATGGCCGATGGCGATGGCGCCGCCATTGACGTTGACGATCGACGTATCCCAGCCCATGCCCTTGTTGACGGCGCAGGCCTGCGCGGCGAAGGCTTCATTGGCCTCGACAAGGTCGAGGTCCTTGACCGACCAGCCGGCCTTCTCGAGCGCCCGCTTCGAGGCGGGAATAGGTCCGGTGCCCATGATCGCCGGATCGACGCCGGCCGTCGCCCATGAGGCGATGCGCACCAGCGGGGTGATGCCGCGCCTTGTGGCTTCAGCCTCGCTCATCAGCAGCGCGCCGGCGGCGCCGTCATTGATGCCCGACGCGTTGGCGGCGGTCACGGTGCCGTCCTTGTCGAAAGCCGGCTTCAGCTTGGACATGGCGTCGATGGTGGCGCCGTGGCGGATGTACTCGTCCTGGTCGACGACAGTGTCGCCCTTCCTGCCCTTGATCGTGAAGGCGACGATCTCGTCCTTGAACTTGCCGGCCTTCTGCGCGGCCTCGGCCTTGTTTTGCGAGGCCAGCGCAAACTGGTCCTGGTCGTCGCGGGTGATCTGGAACTGGCGGGCGACGTTCTCGGCGGTGTTGCCCATGTGGTAGCCGTTGAAGGCGTCCCACAACCCGTCCTTGATCATGGTATCGATCATCTTGTAGTCGCCCATCTTGACGCCGGCGCGCAGGTGCTCGGCGTGCGGCGACAGCGACATCGATTCCTGGCCGCCGGCGATGATCACAGTGGCGTCGCCGGCGGCGATCTGCTGCATGCCGAGCGCGATGGCGCGCAGGCCAGAGCCGCAAACCTGATTGAGCCCCCAGGCGGTGGTCTCCTTGGGCAGGCCGGCATTGATCGACGCCTGGCGGGCGGGGTTCTGGCCCTGCGCGGCGGTCAGCACCTGGCCGAGAATGACCTCGTCGACTTCACCCGGCTCGACGCCGGCGCGCGCCAAAAGCTCCCTGATGACGACGGCGCCAAGTTCATGCGCCGGGGTGGCGGCGAAGGCGCCGTTGAAAGAGCCGACAGCCGTGCGTGCGGCGCTGGCAACGACGATTGAATTGGAAGCGGACATTTTTCTCTCCAGACTTCGAGGTGTCGTGTTCTTGGGGGCTTGTTGGGACTTTTCTTGCCCGTTCCACACCCCAAGTCAAACCGGAAATGGGCATGCCGGCCAAGCGCCGCAAGCAGGGCGTGAGCGGCCGGCGGGATCGCCCAACCTTTGCTGCGCAGCATAATTGGCCGGCCATGCAGCAATAAATGATGCCGCACTGCACAAAGCGCTTGGAATTATAGAGCTTTTGCGCATATCCTTAAAAATGGCGCAATCGTTACCGGCGGCTTACTCAGGCGCGCCGGTGTCCCGGGAGGATGCTGATGGCCGCGAAAGACGACCCTATCATTATCAAGAAATATGCCAATCGCCGGCTCTACAATACCGGCACCAGCACCTATGTGACGCTCGAGGATCTGGCCGAGATGGTCAAGAAGGGCGAGGAGTTCACCGTCCAGGACGCCAAGACCGGTGACGACATTACCCATCCGGTGCTGACGCAGATCATCTTCGAACTGGAGAACAAGGATGGGCAGAACATGCTGCCGATCCCGTTCCTGCGCCAGCTGATCGCTTTCTATGGCGACCAGATGCAGCAGATCGTGCCGAGCTTCCTCGAACAGTCGATGATGGCCTTCTCCAAGGAGCAGGAGCGGTTCCGCGAACAGATGAAGGGCGCGATCGGCAAGTCGCCGCTGGATGTGATGAAGATCGCCACGCCGATCAAGGCGCTGGAAGAGCAGACACGCCGCAACATGGAAATGTTCCAGAACGCGATGCGCCTGTTCACGCCGTTCCCGACCGCCGCCACAAATGCTGCGGCCGCGGCTGCACCCGAGCCGGCCCGCAAGGATGTCCCGGAAAAAAGCGGCGACGACCTTCAGGAACTGAAGCAACAGATCGCCGCCATGCAGCGCAAGCTCGACACGATGTCGTAGAGGCGGCCGGGCAATGGTCTGAACCGGCTCAACCCGGCTGGGCCTTGCCTCACGGGTCGATTTTCAGTTGCCACGGTTCCCAGATATCGTCGGGCTGGCCGTCGAGCGAGCGGTAGAAGGCTTTGGCCGGCGAGTTGGATTTCAGCACCGTCCATTTGATGGCGGAGGCGCCAATGCTCAAAGCGTGTTGGCGAAGCTGTTCAACAAGCGCATGGCCGACCCCCATGCCGCGCGTCGCTTCAGTGACGTAGAGTTCCTTCAGCCAGACAGCCGGCTTCAGGTCGTAGGTCCAGGGGATGAGGTAGTGGACGGCGATGCCGACGATCACGCCCTCTCGCTCCGCCACCAACACGCCGAACCGGGGCGATGGCCCCAGCCCGTGCTCGATGAGGTTCGCTTCGGTGACGCGAAGCTTGTCGTCATAACCCTCGAAGACGGCTAGCGCCCGCATGAGGGCGAGCACCGCACCGACATCCTGGCGCTCGAATGGACGAATTCTAACCATCGCCTTCTGCATGCTTGCTCAGTCTTCAAGGCCGACCATATCGCGTGGCCTCACGCGTGCAAGACACCGGGCTCCTTGCCTGAAGCGAAAGGAAGGTCCTCGTCCTGCCAACCGGTTATGCCGCCGATCATGATCTTCACGGGACGACCGAGGCTGGCCAGCTTGAAGGCCGCCTGATCCGCGCCATTGCAATGCGGTCCCGCGCAATAGACGACGAACAGCGTCTTTTCGGGCCATTGCACCATCCGCTCGGCCGATATTTCGCGGTGCGGCAGATGCAGCGCGCCCGGCACATGGCGGCGTCCATAGGCTTCCGGCGAACCGACCACATGCAGGAGAACAAAGTCCGGCTCCCCGGCACGCAGTGCGGCGGCGACGTCGGAACAGTCGGTCTCGACGGAAAGCCGGCGCAGAAAATGGTCGCGGGCGATATCCGGCGATGCCGCCGGAATGTCTGTCACGTGGCTCATCCTCGTATCTCCATTGCTGATGCGACGGAGAGATAAGACAGGAAGCAGGGCGATTGCAGCTGGCAGCTTTGCCATATATCGTCAAGATCATGCCATCCTCTGCCAATCCGCGCCCTGCCGACCCTCTTGTCGTGGCCGTTGCCTATGACGGGCTGTGCACGTTCGAGTTTGGCGTGGCGGTTGAGATCTTCGCCTTGCCCCGGCCGGAAATGGGTGAGGATTGGTACCGTTTTGCGGTTGCCGGTATTGATACCGGTGAAATGCGCGCGCTGGGCGGCGTGCGTATTGTTGCCGACGGCGGGATTGATCTGATCGGCCAGGCCGGCACGGTGATCGTGCCGGGATGGCGCGGGTCGGAGGCTCCGGTGCCGCCGGCGCTGATCGAGGCGCTTCGAAAGGCACACGAGCGCGGCGCTCGCATTCTTTCGATCTGTTCGGGCGTGTTCGTGCTTGCCGCCGCCGGCCTGCTTGCGGGCAAAAGGGCGACCACGCATTGGCGCTACAGCGAGAAGCTGACGGAGATGTACCCCGACATCACCGTGATTCCGGACGTTTTGTACATCGATGAGGGCAATGTGCTGACATCGGCAGGCAGTGCCGCGGGCATCGATCTTTGCCTGCATCTGGTTCGGCGCGACTTCGGCACCAAGGCGGCAAACATGGTGGCGCGTCGCCTGGTGGTGCCGCCGCATCGCGACGGCGGCCAGGCGCAGTATGTCGAGAGCTCCGTTCCCGAGCCACATGAGCGCAGCCGGCTTGGCCCTTTGATCGACAGGATGCGCGCCAATATTTCCGCCGACTATCCCGTCGCCATCTTGGCCGAGCTTGCCGGGATGAGCGAGCGGACGTTTCTGCGCCGCTTTGCGGCCGCAACCGGCGTCACGCCGGCGCGCTGGCTGCTGTCGGAACGGCTTTCGCGGGCGCGCACGCTGCTGGAAGACACCGCCATGCCGATCGAACGGATTGCCGAGACCGCCGGCTTTGGCGCGGCAGGCACGTTGCGGCATCACTTCCGCCGGCAATTCGCCACGACGCCCGTCGCGTACCGTGCGCGTTTCGGGAACACGGCCAGGTCGGCTTAAGTCACGCGTCCCTCATAGCGGCCACGCGGCCTGATGATGCTGCCGCTAATGATCTGTTCGACCATATGCGCGGCCCAGCCGACGCTGCGTCCAAGCGCGAATAGCTGGAACGGTGCATCGCGGGGCAAGCCAAGACCGTGCGTCAGCGCGGCGAGGGCAAAGTCAATGTTCGGGTGCGCGCCGGTCGCGGCCATGGCGGCTTTTTGCAGCTGTTGCAGCGTCTCGTTGACAGAGATGACTGCCAGAAGTGCGGTGGCACGGGGATCGCCGTCGGGATAGAGCGGATGGCCGAACGCCGGCAAGGGCCGATCATGGCCGAGCCATCGCCGGATCGCCGCATCCGCGCCGTGGGCTGCTGCATCTTCGGCGAGCTGCATCACCGCTTCGCCGGCGCCACCGTGGCGCGGGCCGGACAGCGTTGCCAGGCCGGCCAGCAGGCATGCGGCAGGCGAGGCGCCTGTGGACGCTGCGACGCGGGCGGCGAAGGTCGATGCGTTGAGTTCATGATCGGCGAGCAGGACGAGGGCGCAGCGGATCGCTTCCGCGCCGGCATCATCCACCGACCAGCCCTGCGCCAGGCGCTTATGGACGGGCGCTGTGCCGGCTTCAGCGCCCAGCGACTGCGCCAGCGCTCCGACTGTGCGCGCGGCCTCGGTGCACAGCGAGGCGGCGCTGCGTCCTAGCGAAGGCCG
This sequence comes from Mesorhizobium sp. M0317, assembly GCF_040321555.1. Classification (NCBI taxonomy): domain Bacteria; kingdom Pseudomonadati; phylum Pseudomonadota; class Alphaproteobacteria; order Hyphomicrobiales; family Phyllobacteriaceae; genus Mesorhizobium; species Mesorhizobium sp. M0317. The sequence goes on from NZ_JAMYRV010000053.1 coordinate 25,311, forward strand.
CCCGTGGCCTGCAAGCATGGCAAGCTGCGCAAAGGCCGAGGCGCGGCCGACTGGATGAGGCGCTTCAGGTGACGGAGCTTTGAACGTCACCGGTTCGGCCGAGGCCCACAGCAGAGCGGCGGTTTCCTCCAGCGTCGCCGATTTGGAGAGCGCAACGGCGTCTTGCCCTCGGTAGATGAGGCTCCCGTGCAGAACGGTCGAAATTGCTGTTGCAATCGAGGGTTCGCCCCAGGCGATCGCACTCTCGGCGATGGCCGAGGGACTGCGGCCGCGCGCCCGGCGGGTCGCCAGTGCGGCGATGTCGTCGGCGCGGTACTGGCTGCGGCGCGGGTCGCTCTCATCCGGCCGCATGCCGATGCGGCCACGGCTGACATAGGCGTAAAGCGTCTGCGGCCGCACCTTGAGCCTTTCCAGCGCCTCTTCCCGCGACAGCCATTCGGACATTTTTAGCCCTTACATTGATTATATTGATCAAGCTTGATCGAGGCGCAGCCTAACCCTTATCTCCCATGCAGAAAAGCTGCAAGGAGATGAGATATGGCGAACGGGCTCGATGATGTGGTGGCGGCGGAGACCGTGCTCTCCGATGTCGATGGCCTTGGTGGCCGCCTGACGATCCGCGGTCATTCGCTGCCGGAATTGGCGGGACGCTGGCGCTATGCGCAAGTGGTTCGCCTGTTGCTCGACGGCTTCTTCGACGGCCTTCCCGGCGATGCCGAACTGGCAGCGAGGCTGGGCAAGGCTCGCGTCGAGGTGTTCGAGCGGCTTGCACCCTCGCTGCCGCTGCTCGCACCGATTGAGATCTATGGCGCCATGCGCGCCGGCATGGCGCTGCTGCCGGATGGCGAGGCACTGACGGACGCCTTGCGGCTGATCGCGGCGCCCGCTGTGCTGACGCCGGCTCTGCTGCGGCTGGCGCGTGGCGAGCAGCCGATCGCACCTGACGCGAAGGCCGATCATGCCGCCGACATGCTGAGGATGATCGAGGGATCCGTCCCGTCGCCGGCGCTGGCAAGGGCACTCGACACCTATCTGGTCACCGTGTGCGATCACGGCCTCAACGCCTCGACCTTTGCCACCCGCGTCGTTGCATCGACGCTGGCAGGGCTGACATCGTCGGTGCTGGCCGGGCTCGGCGCGCTCAAGGGGCCGCTGCACGGCGGCGCGCCCGGCCCGGTGATCGAGATGCTCGATGCAATCCAGGCGCATGGCGACGCGGCCGGTTGGCTGCGCGAGAAGGTCGCGCATGGCGAGCGCATCATGGGTTTCGGCCATCGTATCTACCGCGTGCGCGATCCGCGCGCCGATGTACTGAAAGCCGTCGTGCGGCAGCTCGGCAGCGAGGGCGAAGCCGGCCGCCGCCTGGCCTTCGCCGAACAGGTCGAGCACACGGCGCTCGAAGTGCTGCGGATCGCCAAGCCGCAGCGCTCGCTGCAGACCAATGTCGAGTTTTACACAGCGCTTGTGCTTGAGGCGGCTGGCTTTCCGCCACAGGCGTTCAGCAATGTCTTTGCCGCCGGACGTGTCGCGGGCTGGATCGCGCATGCGCGCGAACAGCAGACGACGGGGCGGCTGATCCGTCCACAGTCGCGCTATGTCGGGCCGGTGCCGGACCTCGTGGCCTGAGGTTCCAAGTTCAGATTGTTGCGAAGAGGACCCCACCCTAGCTTGCCGGGGCGAGCCACGGGTCTCGCCCGTCCTTCGGACCCCCACAAGGGGGAGGGCAGCTGGCGCGCGCCGCCGAAACGTCGGTGGTTTGCTGAGATCAGCGTCTACCAAGTCTCCCTCCCCCTTGTGGGGAGGGATCAAGGGTGGGGGTATTCGTAGGGCGAAGACCTGGGCGTGGAGGACCATTCCCCATGACCAAAATTTCATGTGATCACGCGACCGTGTTCGTGTTCTTGCCTTGGTCATCCCTTATATGCTGCGCTGCAATATAAGTCCGCTGCAGTCGAACCCGCCCGATCCCCGGGCGGAATGAGGCAGCAGCGACCAAACCGAACAGGAACGCCATGACCAAAAACGGCAAGGCGGAGGAAACGAAGAAGATCAACATCGCGCTGCAGGGCGGCGGCTCGCACGGGGCCTTCTCCTGGGGCGTGCTCGACCGGCTGCTGGAGGATGGCAGGCTGGAGATCGCGGCGGTGTCCGGCACCAGCGCCGGCGCCATGAATGCGGTGGCGCTGGCCGATGGGTTTGTGCGCGCCGGCGTCGAGGGTGCACGGCAAAAGCTCGACGATTTCTGCGCGCGGTGGCGGCCAAGGGCCGCTTCAGCCCGGTGCAGCGCATGCCGTGGGACGTCGCCTGGGGCAACTGGTCGATCGAGAACACGCCCGGATATTTCTTCTTCGACACCATGTCCCGAGTGTTTTCGCCCTATGTCGCCAATCCGCTGGGCTTGAACCCGCTGCGCGACGTGGTCGAGCAGGAGATCGATTTCAAAAATGTTCACGCCTGCAAGTCGATGGAGCTGTTCATTTCGGCGACCAATGTCGAGACCGGCCAGCTGCGCGTCTTTTCCGATGGCGAGATCGACCTCGACACGGTGATGGCCTCGGCCTGCCTGCCACAATTGTTCCGCGCCGTCGAGATCAAGGGCGTGCCCTATTGGGATGGCGGCTATGGCGGCAATCCGGCGCTGTTCCCGTTCTTCAAGACGGCGGCGACCGAGGATGTGCTTTTGGTGCAGATCAATCCGGTGGTGCGCGAAGGCACGCCGAGAAGCGCCAACGAAATCCAGAACCGCATCGACGAGATCACCTTCAATGCCGGGCTGCTGAACGAATTCCGCTCGATCGCCTTCGTCAAGGAGCTGATCGCCGCCGGCCGGCTGCCGCCTGGCGAATACCGCGACATCCGCATGCACCGCATCGATGCCGACGAGGCGTTCAAGGATCTGTCGGCGTCGTCCAAGGTCAATGCGGAATGGGCCTTCCTGAGCTATCTCAGAGACCTTGGCCGTATAGCGGCCAGCGACTGGCTGGAGGAGAATTACGACGCCGTCGGCAAGCGGCCGACGCTCGATCTTTCCGGCGAACTCGATGACGGCTTCAAACCGGTGCGCGGGCCGGCACCGGGACGGCGGGTGAAGGAATTTCTCGCCGCCCGCAAGAAGCCGGAGGCGGAACGCCGGCGGGCCTGAGTTTTTCGGAGCAGCGCCGGCGGCTTTCCCGATGCGGCGCAACTTCTGCGTGTGACGGTATACAAAATCATACTGACGCCTACTGCCATTCAAGTCGCGACGACGCAGGGCGCGCCCACATTTGAGCGTCAAAAACTGGTGCGGGCACAGGGGATGTCAGTGCCCAAAACGCCTTGAAAACAAAGCGCCTCCAACATCCGTATGGTTCCGAGACTGTGGTTCCGCCGCCTGACGGGGCGCCGATAAAACCGTTTCCGTTGGCCACACTACGCCTGCCTTGCGCAATGCCCCTGCAACTTTTCGACTGTATTGCGATGCAACTTTGATGTAGAAGCGCGGCTTCGCCGTTCACGGCAAATTGAACACGGCCTGGCGCGCACCCATATCGGCGATGCGCCCGAGTTGGAAGACACGGTAGCTGTTAGACGACGGACACCCTGTTGGATAACGACTTGGCCGAACCCCGCAGTGGAAAAAAATGATGCCGAAGATCAGGTTTCACAAGCTTGCCGCTATTGTCGTGCTCATCGGCTTCGCCGCCTGGATGGGAACAGGCGCGTTCTCGTCCGTCGGCAGCCCCGCTGTCGAAGGCGCTGCCAAGCCGGGCGACCAGGCCAAGCCGGGCGATCAGGCCAAGGCGCCGGACGCAGCCAAGCCCCCGACCACTGGGCCTAAGGCAGCCGAGGCCGAACCGAAGGCGCCGCTGCGCACCGTCGCGGTGGTGACGCCGCCGCGCAAGACCTATGCCCGCGCCATCCGCATTTCCGGGCTGACCGAGGCCGACAAGCGCGCCGTGCTGGCGACGCGTGTCGCCGGCGTCATCGAAAAGCTGCCGGTCAAGCAGGGCGATCACGTCAAGACCGGCGATCTGGTGCTGATGCTTGCGGCGGAAGAAAAGATCTCGATGGTCGACAATGCCAAGCAGCTCGTCGTGCAGCGCCAGGCTGAACTCGAAGCGTCGCTGCGGCTCATGAAGACCGGCAATCTGCCCAAGCTGCAGCTCGACACGGCGCGTTCGAACCTGACCGCTGCGCAGTCGCAGCTGGAAACGGCGCAGGCCGAACTCGACCGCAATCTGGTCAAGGCGCCCTTCGACGGCGTCATCGACCGGGTGCCGGTGGAGCTCGGCAGTTCCGTCATGCAGGGCGGCGAGGTGGCAACCATCCTCAAGCTCGATCCGGTGATTGCGCGCGGTGAAGTCAGCGAACGCGACCTCGGCTATCTCAAGCTCGGCGACAAGGCTGCTGTCCGGCTGGTCAGCGGCCAGACCGTCGAAGGCACCGTGCGCTACATCAGCCGCGACGCCTCGTCGGCGACGCGCACCTTCCGCGTCGAGATCGCCGTCCCCAATGCCGACGGCTCGGTGCCGGCCGGCATGACGGCAGAGATTGCGCTCAGCGCGCAGCCGACCGACGCCGTCATGTTGCCGCGCTCCGTGGTGACGCTGGGCGACAAGGGAGACCTCGGCATCCGCGCCGTCGACAAGGACAACAAGGTTGTGTTCTTCCCGATCGACCTGGTCGATGACTCGCCGAAGGGCCTGGTGCTTGGCGGCATTCCCGCCGATGCCCGCGTCATCGTCGCCGGCCAGGAGCTCGTCAAGGAAGGGGACGTCGTCAAGCCGGTCGAGGCCGACCAGGCGACCATCCAGAAACTGTTGGGCGAAGCGACAACGCAGTAGCGCCGGGTGGCCCCGGGCGGGGACAACCGGCCGCCATGCGGCTCCTGAAATCTTGAGAACAGGCCATGGATATCGTCAAACTCGCGATCAACAATGCCCGGCTGACCATTGCGGTGCTGGTCTTCCTGCTGCTGGCGGGCTGGGTCGCCTATCAGTCGACACCGAAGGAAGCGGAACCCGACGTTCCTACCCCTTATGTTTATATAAATGTTGCCTATCAAGGCATCGCGCCCGAAGACGCTGAAAGACTTCTGCTTAGGCCTCTGGAGGCAAAGCTTAAGAGTCTCAAGGGGTTAAAGGAGATGAAATCATCCGCCTATCAGGGCGGTGCCTTTGTCTTCCTTGAGTTTCTGCCGTCTATAAAAGTCGACACCGCGGTGACTGATACACGCTCGAAGGTTCAGGACGCGAAGGCTGACCTTCCCCAAGCGGCAGAAGAACCGGTTGTTACCGAGGTCAACATTTCCGAGTTTCCCGTCCTGGTCGTCACGCTGTCCGGCGATGTGCCCGAGCGTGTGCTTACGGCGGCGGCGCGCGAACTGCGCGACCGCATCGAGGAAGTCCCGGGCGTTCTTGAGGGCACCATACAAGGCGCGCGCGACGATCTCGTCGAGGTCGTCATCGACCCGATGAAGCTGTCGTCCTACGGCCTGCAGCTCGACCAGTTGATCGGCGCGGTCGGCGCTTCCAACAGCCTGGTCGCCGCCGGCAATATCGAGGGTTCGGAAGGCAAATACGCGGTCAAGGTGCCGTCGCTGATCGAGACACCCGAGGATGTCGCGTCCTTGCCGGTGGTCGCCGGCCCCAATGCCGTCGTGCAGGCGAAGGACATCGCCACGGTGCGTTCGACCTTCGCCGACGCCGAGACCATCACTCGCCTCAACGGCAAGCCGGCCATCGCCATCGAAGTCAAGAAGCGCATCGGCGCCAACCTGATCGACACGCTGGCCAAGGTGCGGGAAGTGTCCGACGCCTACGTCAAGACGATGCCGGAAGGCATGAACATCACCTACACGCAGGACAAGTCTGTCTTCGTCAACCAGCTGCTGGGCGACCTGCAGAACCACGTGATGATCGCCGTCATCCTGGTGTTCATCGTCATCCTCTATGCGCTGTCGGGCCGCGCCTCGCTGCTGATCGGGCTTGCCATTCCGTCATCCTTCCTGATCGGCATCCTGCTGCTTGCGATGATGGGCTACACGATCAACATGATCGTGCTGTTCAGCCTTATCCTGGCGGTCGGCATGCTGGTCGACGACGCCATCATCGTCACCGAATTCGCCGAACGGCGCATGGGCGAAGGCATGCCGAAGGCGGAAGCCTTCACGCTTGCCGCCAAGCGCATGGCCGGTCCGGTCATCGCCGCGACGATGACGCGCATCGCGGCGTTTTCGCCGCTGCTGTTCTGGCCCGGCATCATCGGCGACTTCATGAAATACATGCCGATCACGCTGATCGTCACGCTGTCGGCCTCGATGCTTTATGCGCTGGTGTTCGCGCCGACGCTGGGCGCGCTTTTCGCCAAGGCGCCGGAGCATCACGAGGAACAAAATCGCGACGGCTGGTACATGGCGCTGGTCAAGCAGGCGGTGCGCTTCCCCATCACCGTGCTGGTGCTCACCGCCGTGCTGCTCACCGGCGTCGGCTTCGCCTATTCGAAATATGGCGCCGGCGTCGAGTTCTTCCCCAGCGTCGAGCCCGATTACGGCCTGCTCTATGTGCATGCCCGCGGCAATCTCTCCCTGGCCGAAATGGACACGGCGACCAGGATCGCCGAAAACCGGCTGCTTGGCTGGCCTGGCGTCAAATCGGTCTATACCCGCGTCGGCAAGACGCAGGGCGGCGGACAGGACGTGCCGGAGGACGTCGTCGGCGTCATCCAGTATGAGTTCATCGACTGGCGCGAGCGCAAATCGGCGAACAATATCCTGGATGAGCTGCGGACCGTCATGGCCGGCATTCCCGGCGTCGATGTCGAGGTGCGCGTGCCGGAGGCCGGTCCTCCGACGGGCAAGGCGGTCCAGCTCCGGCTTTCGGCCATCGATCCCAAAGGGCTCGACGACCAGGCCCGCGCGGTTGCGGCGCGCATCGCCAAGGTGCCCGGCGTCATCGACGTGTCGGACGGCCTGCCGCCGCCCGGCGTCGACTGGGCGCTCGAGGTCGACCGCGCCAAGGCGGCGCAGTATGGCATCAGCCCGACGGCCGTCGGCACGGTGGTGCAATTGGTGACCAATGGGTTGAAGCTGTCGGAATACCGGCCGGCCGGCGCCGACGATGCCGTCGACATCAGGCTGCGCCTGCCCGAAGACCGGCGCACGCTGTCGACGCTCGACGAGCTCCGGGTGCAGACCGCGCAAGGCTCGGTGCCGATCTCGAACTTCGTCGTGCGCAAGCCGGAGCCGACCGTCGGCATCCTCAACCGCATCGACGGCGCCCGCACCGTGGTCGTCCAGGCCAACGTCGCCGCCGGCACGCAGGTTGCGGCGGTGCAGGCGGAGGTGACCAAGGCGGTCACCGACATGAAGCTCGACAACGGCATACGCTGGAAGTTGGCGGGGTCGAACGAGGACAGCGCCGAAGCCAGCGCGTTCCTCGGCAAGGCCTTCGGTGCGGCGATCTTCCTGATCTTCCTGGTGCTGTTGATGCAGTTCAACAAGTTCACCAGCGTGCTGCTGGTGCTGTCCTGCGTGGTCATGGCGACGATCGGCGTGTTCCTGGGGCTGCTGCTGACCGGCGAAGCCTTCGGCATCGTCATGTCGGGCATCGGCGTTATCGCGCTGGCCGGTGTGGTGGTGAACAACAACATCGTGCTCATCGACACCTATGACCGGCTGCGCGAAGAGGGCTGGGACAAGATGGAAGCGGTGCTGCAGACCTGCCGCGAACGTGCCCGCCCGGTGGTGCTGACGGCGGTCTCGGCCATCCTCGGCGTGCTGCCGATCGCCTTTGGTCTCGGCCTCGAAATCTTCCATCACGAGACGACGATCAACGCGCCGTCGACGCAATGGTGGATTTCGCTGTCCTCGGCCATCGTCTTCGGCCTGTCCTTCGCCACGCTGCTGACGCTGGTGGTGACGCCGTCGATGCTGATGATCTTCACGCGCAGCAAAAACAGCCGCTTCTACGCGTTCTTCCGCCGGCTGTTCGGGCGCGAAAAGAAATGGGATGCGTCCACAGGGCCGAAGCCGCTCGATGAGCCGGCAATCGCCTTCCCGAAAGCCGCGGAATAGCTGCATTCGAGCAGTCGGACAAAAGGCCGTCCGGAACTACCGGACGGCCTTTTGCATTGTCCCTTCGTATCCGACCAGCAAGGCGAGGGACTCTTAATGACCGTCAGCACCATCCTCATCATTGTCTTGATCCTGATCCTGATCGGCGCCGTCCCGGCCTGGCCACACTCGCGCTCCTGGGGTTATGGGCCGTCCGGAATAGTCGGCGCTGTGCTGGTGGTGCTGCTGATCCTGGTGCTGATGGGCAGGGTTTGATCGGGGCAAGAGACCTCTGCGATCAGCGGGTCCTCGCCCGATGAAGTGCTGGCAATGGGCATACGGCGGCGCCCGCCCACACTCCGTCCGCTTCGCGGCCACCTCTCCCACATGTCCATGGGGGAGAGGTGGCTGGGCGAAGCCGAGACGGAGTGGGGGAGCTCCATATGCGATTGGCCCGAAATCGAGATGACGAGCACACGCTGGGTCCCCCTTGGCCACCCCGCCCGCTTGCGTATACGCTGCCCGCACCACAATCACCGAGGGAGCCATCAAGGTGAACACCGCCAGCCCGCCAAGGCCTCTCGCCGAGATCGCCAGCTATCACGCCCACATCTACTATGACGGGCAAGCCGAGCGGCAGCACGCCGAATGGCTGCGCCTGCGCATCGGCGAACGCTTCCGCGTGCGCCTGGGCAACTGGCGCGACGAGCCGGTCGGCCCGCACGAACAGGCCATGTACCAGGTCTCCTTCGCCACCGAGATTTTCGCCACGCTGGTCCCCTGGCTGATGCTGAACCACGGCGGCCTCAGCATCCTCATCCACCCCAACACCACCAACCCCAAGCGCGACCATCTGGTCGATCCGATCTGGATCGGGCGGCCGCTGGGGGTTCATGGCGAGGTGCTGGGTGAAGAGGATGAAGCGGAAGAGGCGCTGGAGGTGAACACGGAGCCGACGCTGGGGGCGTAGGGAGGCGTTCTGCAAAGTAGAGACTTGGCCTTGGAGACGCGTTCGCCAGTAGCCTAGCTCAGGCATGCATGACAGGCCGCTTTGCGCCTCAAGCCGTATCCTATGCCTTCATCATTGCTTCGTCGAAGGTGCCGAACCAGCGCGGGGCCGTTGGAGCGATGACCGTCAATTGATGGCAAGGGAGAGTTCTCCTTGGTCGCCGGTACGCCGAGGCGGGGTCGCCGAATAGGCAAAGATTGCAATAGAGGAGGCAGCCGGCACTCGTTCCCGCAGGGTCGGGCGCACCCGTTCGGACGGAGCAACTGGCGCTCCGCACGAGGGACAGGGCAACTCACTGGTGACTGGGTGCGTGCCTGACGAAGCTCTTCGTTTCGGCTGAGATAAATGCTCTCACTTACGGAACATCGCAGGTTCGTCGAAGTTGGAAAGCTACGGAGGACGTGCACATGAACAGTGTAATCTATCTTATCGGCCTTATCGTCGTCGTGCTCGCGGTCCTCTCCTTCCTCGGTTTTCACTAGGTGGCCTCATGCAGCATGAGAAGGATCAGGGCGGACAGCCCACCGAATTCGACAAGGCGAAAAGCGACGTCTCCGAAAGACTTCGCCAGGAAAATGAGCGTGCCAGCGAGTTGCTTCACGACGCGCGGGACGAGGTGACCCGTAAGGCTGGCGACTATGCATCTGAAGCCACGCAGGTCATCTCCGACAAGGCGGAGGAGGCGCAGCGCGACATCGGATCGAGCTTGGCGGCGTTGGGTGGTGCACTGCGAGCGGCCAGCGATCACCTTGCCAGCAACGATGAAAGGAACGCATCGAAGTTCGCTTTGGATGCTGCCAGTGGCCTTGAGCGGCTTTCATCGTCCTTGAAACAGAAGCCCTTTAGCCAAGTCCTTGATGACGTGCAGTCCTTCGGCCGGCAAAATCCCGGTGTCCTGCTTGCGGGATCGGTGTTGGCCGGATTGGCTCTCGGGCGGTTCATCAAGGCTTCTCCGCCGGCAAGGCCCGATTCTGAGGCCGCTCCGGGAGGCCTCAAATCACACACCGATCAGCCACAGGGTTGGTCCGCTGATCGTCCACAAGATTTTGGCGTGGTCGGCGATGATGGGGCCACGCAGATCGCGGAGCAGGACAGATGAACAACCAGGACAATCCCAGCCTTGCCGGGCTAGTCACCGATTTGGCCCAGAATGTCACCACTCTGGTGCAAACCGAGGCGAGGCTGTTTCGGGCCGAGCTCTCTGAAAAGCTTACCAAAGCCGGAGCAGGTGCCGCGGAAGTGCTGGGCGGCGCGATTTGCCTGCTCGCCGCGCTCTTGGTGTTGCTGCAGGCGCTCATTATCGCACTGACGCGAGCAGGGCTTGGCGCGGGATGGTCTTCCCTGCTGGTCGGTGTGGTCGTGGCGGTCCTCGGCGTCATCCTGCTGCGGACGGGGACGGCCAGCATGGCGCCTTCGGAACTTACCCCCGACCGGACCCAGGGACAGCTCAAGCGCGACGCGAGCGCGATTAAGGAGCAGGTGAGATGAACGAGAAATCCGCAGCCGAACTTGAACGCGAGGCCGAGGCGGCTCGCGCTCGGGTGATGGAGACCGCCGAATCCATTCGAGGCAAGATGACGCCGGGACAATTGCTGGATGAGTTCACCGGGTTGTTCTCGGGAGGGGAGAGCGCGGCCATGCTCAGTAATCTCAGAACGCAGGTCCGAGACAATCCTTTGCCGGTCACCATGGTGGGCGCAGGTCTGGCCTGGCTGATGTTCGGCAGCGGTACCTCAAACGCCGCCCAACGTTCGGCTGGCTATCCATTGCCTTCAGCGCCGGGACGACATGATGCAGCAGGGGAGCGCGGCGGCTTGGGCGGCACGCTCTCCGACGCCGCGGAATCGCTCTCCTCGAGCGCTACCAGCGTCGGCGACACCATATCGAGCGCCGCAAGAGCCGCTGCGGCGGGCCTGACGGGAAGCGCTGCCAATGCAAGCTCGACGACTGGGGACATGGCGGCGAAAGCCAGCCGCTCCGCGCAAGATCTGTTGGAGGATCAACCCTTGGCCGTAGCGGCCGTCGGTCTCGCCATCGGCGCCGCTATAGGTGCAATGCTGCCCCATACCGCAACGGAGGACGAGCAACTAGGCGCCTATGGCGACAAGCTTCGCGATTCCGCCGAAACTTTGCTCAATAGGGGCCTCGATGAGGCCAAGCAGGTCGCCGCCGACGCCTATGAGACCATCAAGCAGGAAGCTGGCCGGCAAGATATGGAAGCAGACACGATAGCCGATCAGCTCGGCGAGATCGTGAAGTCCACAGCAGACAAGACCGAGCATGCCGTGCGCGAACGTATTTCCGATACGTCTCAGCGCCAAACCTAGCTTGATGATCCTGGATCAACGATAGCCGGCCTCTCCAGAAAGGGGCCGGTGTTGTCCGTCAAACGGTGACCCGCTCGAGTCACTTCAGAGCGGTGTGCGGACTGATGTCCCTTGCCGATAGTAATCCAGCGGATCAGGTTCTCTGGATTATTGGCCAACCCGCCGCCGATAAGACGCGGTCAGCAAAACTGGTATCTAGGCGAGGACCGACCTGCACTTGAAGGTCGCAGACCGAGGATGCCGGTCCGCTCTGGGACGTAGGGCGACACCCCACTTCACCCCCCAGCCAGCCGCGGCAGCAGAAAAATCTCCGCCCCCGGCGGCAGTTCCTTCGACCACGTATCGCGATAAATCGTCCCGTCGATGGCCACCGCGATGCCCTTCTCGATCCAGGGCTCGATGCCGGGATACTGTTCAGCCAGTTTCCTGAACAGTTCCCTGATGTCCTTGGCCTCGACCTCGACCTTGCTCTGTCCGCCGGCGAGCTGGCCCAGCGCGCCCCAGAGCGTGACTTCGACCATTAGGGCAAAAACCTCATTTCGGCCTCAGCCTCCCCGTTCCGCCTCGATCGCGGCGAGAACCCGTGGCGGCGACATCGGGATGTGGGTCATGCGCACGCCGGCGGCGTTGGAGACGGCGTTGGCGATCGCCGCCAGCGGCGGCACGATCGAGGTTTCGCCGACGCCGCGCACGCCATAGGGGTGGTTGGGGTTGGGGATCTCGAGGATCTGGGTGTCGATCATCGGCAGGTCGGAGCAGACCGGGATGCGGTAGTCGAGGAAGCCGGCGTTCTGGAGGCGCCCGTCCTTGCCGTAGATATACTCCTCGTTGAGCGCCCAGCCGATGCCTTGCGCCGCACCGCCCTGGTACTGGCCCTCGACATAGGTCGGGTGCACCGCCTTGCCGGCATCCTGGATCACCGTGTAGCGGATCACCCTGGTCGAGCCGGTATCGGGGTCGACCTCGATGTCGCAGATATGGGTGGCGAAGGAGACGCCGGCGCCGTCGGCGACGAGTTCGCTGTGGCCGGCGATCGGCCCGCCGGTCTTGCCGGACGCGGCGGCGATCTCCTTCAGCGACAGGGCTGCAAGATTGCCGTATTTTTCGCCTTTGGCGATGGCGTGGCCGTTTTCCCAGACCACGTCGTCGACGGGGATGTCCCACGTCTGGGCGGCGCGCTCACGCAGGATCTTGATGGCGTTGCGGGCGGCCGAGATGGTCGCCATCGAGGACGAGAAGGTGCCGCGGCTGCCGTCGGTCATGTCGTTGTAGCCGAGCGAGGACGTGTCGGCGACCACCGCCTTGAGCTGGGCATAGTCGATGCCGAGCTCCTCCGCCGCCACCAGCGACAGCGACGCGCGCGAGCCGCCTACATCAACCGTTCCGACGGCCAGCGACACCGAGCCGTCCATGCCGATGTTCAGATCCACGCAGGTCTGGCCGCCGAAGTTGAACCAAAAGCCGCAGGCCATGCCGCGGCCCTGGTTCTTGCCCAGCGGCGCCTTCATGTGCGGATGGGTCTTCGCCGCCTCCAGCGTCGGGCCGATGCCGATCGGCCCGTAGACCGGGCCGTAGGACGATCGCGTGCCCTCCTGCGCGGCGTTCTTGATGCGGAACTCTACCGGATCGATGCCGAGCTCCTTGGCCAGCTCGTCGACAGCACTTTCCACCGCGAATGCCGCCATCGGCGCGGAGGGCGCGCGATAGGCGGCGGTCTTCGGCCGGTTGACCAGCACTTCGAAGCCGACGGTCTTGACGTTGTCTAGCTTGTAGCAGGCGAAGGCCGTCATGGCGCCGATCTCGGCCCAGGTGCCGGCATAGGGGCCGCTGGTGTAGCGCAGCGTCGCTTCGGCGGCAGTGATGGTGCCATCTTTGCGGGCGCCGATCTTCACGTCGATCGAGGTGGCGCTGGTCGGACCCGAGGCGCGGAAGACTTCATCGCGCGTCATGACGAGCTTCACCGGCCGTCCGGCCTTGCGCGACAGGGCCAGTGCCACCGGTTCGGCCCAGACGTGGGTCTTGCCGCCGAAGCCGCCGCCGATTTCCGACGAGGTGACGCGCAGCTTCGAGGCTTCCAGCCCGAGCAGTTGCGCGCAATGCTGGCGGTAGACGAAATGGCCCTGCGTGCAGACCCAGAGGTCGGCGGTGCCGTCGGACGAGACGCTCGCCACGCAGGCATGCGGCTCGATATAACCCTGATGCGTCTGTTCGGTCTTGAAGGAGCGCTCGACGATGACATCGGCGTGGCCGAAACCCTGATGGACATCGCCATGGCCAAACTGGCTGCGTTTGGTGACGTTGGAAGGCTTGACCGGCTTTTCCTCGAGGCCCTCGGTGAAGATGGCGTCGTTGATCAACGGAGCGGTATGCTTCATCGCCTCGTCGACATCGGTGACATGCGGCAACAGCTCGTAGTCGACCTCGATGAGCTTCAGCGCCTGCCTTGCCGTGCGGGCATCGACAGCGGCAACCGCGGCCACGGCGTGGCCGTCATAGAGCGCCTTGCCGCGCGCCATGCAATTGTCGAGCACGTCGTACATGGCGGCATCGCCATCGGTGAGGTCGGGCAGGTCGGCCGCGGTGATCACCGCTTTCACGCCGGCCAGTTTTTCCGCCTTCGAGGTGTCGATCTTGAGGATCTTGGCGTGCGCATGCGGGCTGCGCAGGACACGCCCGACCAGCTGTCCCGCCATGTTGAAGTCGGCGCCGTAGCGCGCGCGTCCCGTCACCTTGTCGACGCCGTCGGGGCGAATGGGGCGGGTGCCGACGGATGAGAATTTGCGGCCTGAAAAGCGTGGGTCGAAGTTCATGCGTGCGCTCCCTTCATCACGTTGGCGGCGTCCTGGACAGCGCGCACGATCTTGTCGTAGCCGGTGCAGCGGCAGAGGTTGCCGGCGAGGCCGAAGCGGATTTCTTCCTCGGTAGGATCGGGGTTCTTGGCCAAAAGGTCCTTGGCCGCGATCAGGAAGCCCGGCGTGCAGATGCCGCATTGCAAGGCTGCGTGTTCGAGGAATTTCTGCTGCAGCGGATGCAACTGATCGCCATGCGCCATGCCCTCCACGGTCTCAATATGCCGGCCTTCGGCTTCAGCGCCAAGCACTAGGCACGAGCAGACCAACCGGTTGTCGAGGATGATCGAGCAGGCGCCGCAGTCGCCGGTGCCGCAGCCTTCCTTGGCGCCGGTCAGGCCGAGCCGATCGCGCAGGACGTCGAGCAACGTCTCGTCGGGCTGGCAAAGGTATTCGACGTGATCGCCGTTGATTGTCGTTGAAACTGCTACACCGGCCATCATTTGCCTCCTGCGCGTGCGTAGGCGGTCGTCGCGGCCCGTCCGGCCAGCACGCCCGCAACTTTTCGTCTGAACTCGATGGTGCCGCGCTTGTCGTCGATGGGGCGGCAGGCCCCAGCGCAGATCTTGGCGAGCCGCTCAAGTGCCGCCTCATCCAGCTTCCTGCCGATGAGAGCCTCGGCTGCTTCTTCCACCAGAAGCACGGTCGGGGCCGCGGCGCCCAGCGCGACGCGGGCGGCTGTTATGACGCCATGCTCGTCGAGCGTCAGGTTCACGCCCGCGCTGACCACCGCGATGTCCATCTCGGTGCGCGGAATGAATCTGAGGTAGGCGTCGCCCGAACGCGGCGCGCGCTTGTCGAGCAGGATCGCCTCGACGATCTCACCCTTGGTGAGCGAGGTCTTGCCAGGCCCGATCGGCACAGCCTCGACCGGAATGGTGCGCTTGCCCGAGGGACCGGCAACCACGGCCTTTGCGGCGGCGGCCACCAAGGCCGGGACGCTGTCGGCGGCCGGCGAGGCGTTGCACAGATTGCCAACGATGGTGCAGCGGCCCTGGACCTGTTTCGAGCCGATCAGCTTCGACGCTTCGACGACACCGGGCCAGGCCTTCTTCAGAACCGAGCTCTCGCCCAGGGCGGCGCAGGGGACGGTGGCGCCGATGCTGAAGCCGTCGGCCGTCTCCCTGATCTCGCTCAAGCCCTCGATCGCCTTGATGTCGACGATCAGGTCGGGATCGACAAACCCGCCCTTCATCCGAACGAGGAGGTCACTGCCTCCAGCGAGAATGGCTGATGTGCCGGAAGCGTCGGCCAGCAGGCCAACGGCGTCTTCGATTGAAAGCGGACGTATGTAACGCATCGTCTCCCCTTGGTGATGGTGATCTCGCCGACCGTTATAAACAGTCTCCTCATAATGACCATCCGGTTGCTGATTTCCAGCGATTGGGCCAGCACCGCGAGAGAGATTTTTGTCTAAAGTCTTTGTTTTGATGCATGTCGTTGTCCCAGAACCGCGCACACTTCTGGGCGACATGCATTCAAGCGGCGTCTTTTGCACGGTCGAGGCTGATGCCAATGTCCTTCAATGCCTCGGCCACGGCCTCGTCCAGCGGCGTGTGCGGGACTTCGCCGATGATGCCTTCCAGCCGGTCGGACACGAGCCGGTGCGGTTCGAAGCGCAGATAGGACACCGAGACGATCTCGCGCCACATCGCCACGAACGGGCTGCCGGCGCGCAGCACCCACCACGGCATGAAGGTCAGTTTCAGCGGACGTCCCAACGCTTTCTCGGCCGCGGCCTCTATGTCCATGTCGTTGACGGCGTGGCCGGGGAAGTTGAGCGCCTCGTAGATGCCGAGCTTGTCCAGGTTGCGCGCCACGCCGACGAAGCCGACGGCGAAGTCCGGCAAATAGGCCCATTCATGCACGAGGTTGGCCGGGCCGGGCGCGGTGTAGACGCCCTTGTTCATCTTGGCGGCGACGACGAGGTCGAACCATGAACCGCTGCCCGTGCCGCCGAAGAAATCGCCGGCGCGCAGGATGATGGTGCGGACGCGACCGGCATCGGCCTCGCGGCGAAACAGCGCTTCCATGGCGCAGCGGATGCGGCCCTTCTCGGTCGTCGGGCGGAACGGCGTGTCTTCGGCGACGAGCTGAGGCATCGGCGAGCCGTAATTATAGACGTGCCGGGGAAAAGATGCAGCGCGCCACTGGCATGGCAGGCGGCCACGACGTTTTCCGCCATCGGCAGGCATTTGCTCCAATCGGTGTAGATCGGGTTGAGACCGTTGAAGACGATGTCGACGCCTTGCGTGGCGCGGATCAGCGCCTCGCGGTCGAGTGCATCGCCGGCGACGGCGGTGGCGCCCTTGAGTTCGGCCGGGACCTTGCCGGTGCGGGTGACGGCGCGGACATCGAAGCCGGCGTCGATGAAGGCTTTGCCAACCACGCGGCCGAGCCGGCCATTGGCCCCCAGAATTGCGATCTTGGTCATTTTCTTCTCCGTGTATGTGTTTGCACGGCGAATATGATGCCTCCATATGCGAATGAAAATTGACGGGGGATGCAGCTTTGTTATTCATAAATGAATGGAAGATATCGATTGGAACCTGATCAAGAGTTTCGTCACCGTGGCGGAGACCGGCAGTCTGTCGGCCGCGGCGCGCAAACTGTCGGCCAGCCAACCGACGCTCGGGCGTCACATCGGTGAGCTCGAACAGGCGTTGGGCGTCACCTTGTTCCGGCGCGGGCGGCGCGGCTATGCGCTGACGGAAGCAGGCGCCACGCTGTTCGAACGCGGCAAGGCGGTGAGCGAGCAGGCGAGCGCGTTCTCACTATTGGCATTGGGCTCGGTCGAGGCCATCGAAGGCACGGTGCGCATTGCCGCCAGCGAGGTGGTGGCGGCCTATGTGCTGCCGAGGATGACGGCGCGGCTCGGCATCGAGGAGCCCGGCATCGAGGTCGAGATCGTCGCCTCGAACCAGGTCGAGAACCTGCTGCGAAGGGATGCCGATATCGCCATCCGCATGGTCAATCCGGCGCAGAACGAGCTGACGGCGCGCAAGGTCTGCGATATCAAACTCTGCTGCTGCGCGGCGAAATCCTATCTCGACAGGCACGGCCGCCCGCTCAAGCCCGCCGACCTTCTCGACCATCCGCTGATCGGCTTCGACCGCAGCGACGAGATGATCCGGGGCTTTACCCAGGCCGGCATCCCCGTCACCCGGAGCAGCTTCCGCTTCAGGGCCGACAACCAGATCGTTCTGTGGGAAGCGCTGCGGGCGGGAAACGGCGTCGGTCTTGGCCAGGAGCCGCTGGCGGACAGCGACCCGTCGCTGGAGAAACTGCTGCCCGGCCTGCCACTGCCCAGCCTGCCGGTGTGGCTGGCCATGCATCGTGACGTGCGCACCAGCGTGCGCATCCGCCGCGTCGCGGATTTCCTCTATGAGGAGCTGAAGCGCTATTCGGCGGGGGCGGCCGCGAATTCGGCGCGATGAGCGAGCCCGGCCATCAACAGCACGACGATCAGCAGCGCCGACATGGCGACGAAGATCGGACCGAAGCTCGAATGCTCGGCCACGAAGCCGATCGCCGACGGCGCCACCAATATTCCGGAATAGCCCATGGTGGTGACGACGCTCATGCCGGTGCCCGACGACATGCCTTCCTGATTGCCGCCGGCCGAGAAGATGATCGGCACCATGTTGGCGATGCCGAAGCCGCACAGGGCAAAAGCCGCGATGGCGATCCAGGGCGAGGGCGACAGGCCGGCGACCAGCATGCCGGCGGCGGCCACGATGGCCGAACCGCGCAGCGTGGCCACCGCGCCGAAGCGGTTGCGCACGCCGTCGCCGAAAAAGCGCATGACAGCCATGACGCCGGAGAAGGCGGCGTAGGCAAGGCCGGCGATGGCGAGGTCGGCGCCGAGCTCCTGCCGGAGATAAAGCGCTGCCCAGTCGAGCACGGCGCCCTCGGAAATCATCGTCAGCAGCGCCATCAGCCCGACCAGATAGACCAGCGGATTGGCCGGCAGCGTAAATCTGTGATGCTCGGCCGCCTGCGGCTTGTCCTCGGCGATGAGGTAGCCGACCGCCACGGCTATGACGGCAAAGGCTATGACCGTGACGACAGCCGCATGGGCGAGGTGGCCGTAAGTCTGGATGGCGTAACCGCCCAGACCGCCGCCGGCGAAACCGCCGAGGCTCCAGAAGCCGTGCGACGACGACATGATGGCGCGGGAGAGCCGGCGCTCGACCACCACGGCATTGGCGTTCATGGCGACATCCATGCCGCCGATCGAGCCGCCGAAGATGATCATGGCGATCGCCGCCAGCGGCACGTTGGGCGCCAGCGCCACGATCAGCAGGCCGAGGCTGCCGCACAGGCCGAACCAGCGCAACACGGCGCGCGAGCCATGCCTGGAGATCAGATGGCCGCACCAGCTCATGGCCGCGACCGCGCCGACGCCGAACAGAAGGATCAGCAGACCGAGGGTGAATTTCGAGATGTCGAGCCGGGTCAGGAACACCGGAATCTGCGGCGCCCAGCTGCCGGTCAGGAAGCCGTTGGCGAGGAAGATCGCGGCTACGGCCCATCGCCCCTGAAGGGCGCTCTGCATGGTGTCTTGCGCGTTCATGGCCCGAATCCGGTCAAGGAATGGCTTTGCGCGGCAAATTAGATCGATTCAATTTCTCGTCAAGCGCTTGGCTGCGAAAAGCTTGTGGGCCACATCTAAGGGGAAACCGTTAGGCGCTGTCCCGCCGACGTCAATCCTGTGAACCGCGCGCTACTTCAGTGATCCCTCGGCCGTCTTGCCTCGAACTCCGCTTTCTTGGCGTCCGAAGCCTCGGTCTGGTTCAGCGCCTGCCATTGCGCATAGGGCATGCCGTAGACGATTTCGCGCGACCGGTCCTTGCCGAGATCGACGCCCTCAGCCTCGGCCGCTTCGCGGTACCAGTTCGACAGGCAGTTGCGGCAGAAGCCGGCGAGGTTCATCAGGTCGATGTTTTGCACATCGCTGCGCTCGCGCAGATGCTCGACCAGCCGGCGGAAGGCCGCGGCCTCGAAATCGCGTTTCTGGTCATCGCTGAGTTCGGTCATTGCCTTGGATCCTCACAGCGGCCCGGTGCGCGAGCCGAACATCTTCACCTGATGTATATCGGGACGGCGGTCGATGGCGTCAACGAGCGGCGCCAGCCGTTCCGCCCAGGCCAGCGCCCCCTTGCGGTCTGATATCAGGTCCTGGCGGATCTCGATCAGCGCATGGGCAAAGCCGTTGACGATGGCGTGCTTGAACATGGTGTCGCCGCGCAACGCGCCGTCATAGGGTTCATTGTCGCCAACGACGAGGTTTTTATCCTGCGCCAGCATGTCGATCAGCGGCCGCGCCACGCGGTCGTCGAGGTCCCACAATATGCCGACATGCCAAGGGCGGATGAAGCCCTGCATGACAGGGGTGAAGGAGTGTACGGAGAAGATGAGCGGCGCTTTGCCTGAGGCGTGCGCCACCGACGCGATCATGGCGCCGACCGCGTCCTGATAAGGCCGGTAGAAGCCGTCGAGCCGCCTTTCGCGTTCGGCCGGTGCCATAGGGTAGTTTCCCGGCACGACAGTGCCGTCATAGAGCTGGCGGATCAGCGTCGGGTCGTCCTCGCCGCGATTGGGATCGATCAGCAGCCGCGAAAAATTGGCGATCACCGCCGGCACGTCGAGCGCTGCGGCCAGTTCGCGCGTCACCGTCTCGACACCGATGTCGTAGGCGATATGGCGATCGAGTTCCGCCGCCGGCAAGCCGAGACTGCCATACTCCTCCGGCAGGTCGCGGCGGGCATGGTCGGCGACAAGCACGATGCCTCGCTTGCGGTCGCCTTCGACGATATCGAAAGGCGCGAAAACTGTGGATCGGGTCATTGGCTGGAAAGGTCTGTTCGCTGGCTTCCGGGGAGGGTGGTATCGTCATTCCCACGAAGAGGACTGTTGCGCAATGCCGTTGTTTGGCCACGGTTTCTGCGAAAATCCTGTGACGCGCGGCAGATCGCGTGTCGGGGGCCTTTCTAAATCGATTGGAATTGGACAGAACGGCGCGTTGACATGCGCCCGGACTTTTCCGAAAAGGGGCGCTGAGAGATGCAGATGACGTTATTGAGGGGTTTCGGGATGGGTTCCGCCGGCAGGCCGCGTGCGCGCACCGCCTTTGCCGTGCCGCTCCTGACCCTGACGCTAGGGCTCACCGCGCTGGTCGCGGCTTCGCCTGCCCGCGCCGATTTCCGCGTCTGCAACGCCACGCAGAACCTGGTCGGCGTCGGCATCGGCTACCGCGCCAAGGCAGGCTGGATCACCGAGGGGTGGTGGCACATCGAAGGATCGAGCTGCAAGACGCTGATCGAAGGTCCGCTGTCATCGAGGTTTTACTATCTTTATGCAGAAGACGCCGAGCGCGGCGGGCGCTGGGATGGCCCGATCAACATGTGCGTGGCCGAAAAAGAATTCAAGATTGCCGGCGTTACCGATTGCGTCGCCCGGGGCTTCCAGCGCGCCGGATTCCAGGAATATGACACGGGCGAGCAGGCAAGCTGGATGGTCCAGCTGACCGATGAGTCCACAACGGGAGGCGCTCCAGCCGCCCCGGGAACAAACAGTCAATGAGACGTAGCCGCAAGGTCAAGATCCTCGCCACCATCGGTCCTGCCTCCTCGTCCGAGGAGATGCTGCAGAAGCTGTTCGAAGCCGGCGCCGATGTCTTCCGCATCAATATGAGCCACACCGATCACGAGCTGATGCGCACGCTGGTCGGCCGCATCCGCGCGGTCGAGGAAAAGGTCGGCCGTCCGATCGGCATCCTGGCCGATTTGCAGGGACCGAAGCTGCGCGTCGGCAAGTTCGCCAACGGCAAGGAGGTGCTGACCCCGGGCCAGACCTTCACCCTCGACAACAATCCCGAGCCCGGCACGTCGACCCGCGTCTACCTGCCGCATCCCGAAATCCTGAGTTCGGTCGAGGCCGGCCACCGTCTGTTGATCGACGATGGCAAGCTGGAGCTCAGGGCGGTGAAGAGCGACGGCAAGTCGATCACCTGCGCGGTCGTCGCCGGCACCACCATTTCCGACAAGAAGGGCGTCAGCCTGCCCGACACCGACCTGCCGGTCGGTGCGCTGACCGAAAAGGACCGCAAGGACCTCGATGCGGTGCTGGCGGAAAGCGTCGACTGGGTGGCGCTGTCGTTCGTGCAGCGGCCGGAGGATTTGGCGGAAGCCCGCAAGATCGCGCGCGGCCGGGCACTGATCATGGCCAAGATTGAAAAGCCGCAGGCGGTAGCCCGGCTGGCCGAAATCATCGAACTCTCCGACGCGCTGATGGTCGCCCGCGGCGATCTCGGTGTGGAAATGCCGCTGGAAGCGGTGCCCGGCATCCAGAAGCAGATCACGCGCGCCGCGCGCCGCGCCGGCAAGCCGGTGGTGGTCGCCACGCAAATGCTGGAATCGATGATCACCGCGCCGGTGCCGACCCGCGCCGAGGTCTCCGACGTGTCGATCGCCGTGTTCGAGGGCGCCGACGCCATCATGCTTTCAGCCGAATCCGCTGCCGGCGCCTATCCGGTCGAGGCGGTGGCGATGATGAACCGCATCGCCACCAAGGTCGAAACCGACCCGACCTATGCCGGCATCATCAACGCGCAGCGCTCGGAACCGGAAGCAACCGGCGCCGACGCCATTTCGCTCGCCGCCCGCGAGATTGCGGAGACGCTGAAACTGTCGGCGATCATCACCTATACGGCGTCGGGCACCACGGGCCTGCGCGCCGCGCGCGAGCGGCCGCAAGTGCCGATCATCGCGCTGTCGCCGATCCTCAACACGGCGCGGCGGCTGTCGCTCTTGTGGGGCACGCATTGCGTCGTCTCGCCCGACGCCAGCGACCTCGACGACATGGTCGACCGCGCCTGCCGCATCGCTTTCGAAGAGGGGTTCGGTCAGCCGGGCGACCGCGTCATCATCACGGCGGGCGTGCCGCTGAGGACGCCGGGTTCGACCAACATGCTGCGCATCGCCTATGTCGGGTCGGACGTGCAGGCCACCCGCAACATAGGTTGACAGAGGCTTCAACTCATCACAGTTCGCAGCGCTCTTGCCGCACCTTCGGCGTGATCGATACGCTGAAGGAAGCGGCGTGCCCGTGGAACGGGGTCGTGCAGGTACTGGTCCGGACCCAGCATCTTTCGCCGGTTGAGTTCGACTGTGTCGAGCAGATCGAAATCGACCGTGGCGATCGTGCAGTGCCACCCGGGATTGCGCGACGCCCAGCCCCTCTCGTGGTGTTCCAAAAGCTGCTCGCGGGCGGAATAGCCGTGATAGTCGAACGCGATCACGCCGTTGGTCGCGTAAATATGGTTCCCGGAAAGCCCTCGCCGGGAATGATCCGTTCACCGTAAAATCCTTCCAGAGGAGCATGCTCGAGAAAGGCGCCAGCAAGAATGGCGCACGCGCCATAGCCGAAGAAGATGCGGTCCGGCAACGCCCATCGCTTCTCCGGGTTTCTCTTGATGCCGTGTTTCAGGACATACATTGCGATCAGGTCGGGGCCAGTTCCGCGTCGGGCACGGTGATGTCGGGGCATCGCCCCTCATTGTAGGCATCGCCGGCGATGCGTGCTTCCACGGTTTTTGCCATTGCCTGCAGGTCGACGACCTTGCCGGCGACTTTCTCGATCGCGCCGACGACGAGGTCGGAGGCGATCCAATCCGGCTTGTGGCCCAGATTGTGGACCCAGATCAGTTCGGCGCCGGGGATGTCCCTGACCAGGCCGACCGAATGGATCGAGGCATAGACCACCTTGTCGCGGTCGCCCGAGATGACAATCGTCGGCGCTGTGATGTCGCGGTAATGCGGCGCGGCCTTCAGCGTATAGTCGTAGAGGCCGGCGACATCGATGGCGTTGGCGCGGAAAGCGCCGGGACGCAGCACCAGCGGAATCGAGGCATTGCCGACATAGCCTTCCGGCACCTTGTTGGGAGAAAACACGCAGGCCGTGGCGCTGTCCATCTGCAGCGTGCCTGCCGGATAGGTCAATGTCTCCGAGAACAGCCAGCCGATGATGGGGGTGGCGGTCAGCTTGTAGTACCAGGCGGTCGCGCCGCCCGGCCAGGGGTGGCTGACCGGCGACAGAAAGACCAGCCCGAGCGTCTTCTCCGGGTGTTCGCGGCCAAAGGCGGCGGTGATCACGCCGCCAAAGGAATGGCCGACCATGATCGCATTGTGGATGCCGAGACGGCCCATCAGTCTGGCGATGGTGTCGGCCTGCGCAGACGGGCTCTCTTTGCCGGGGCCGCGCGCCGACCAGCCGAAGCCCGGCCGGTCGAGGAAGACCATCTCGGCGCGGCCTTCGAGCAAAGGCCTGATCGGCAGCATCTGATCCCTGAGGTTGGCGCTGGCGCCATGGATGAAGACGATGGCCGGCAGCTCTGCATTTTGCGGCGCCGGCACGTGGACATAGTGGATGCGGGTGCCGTCGATGTCGGCAAATTCGCCGGCCGGCGGGTTTCGCCACTCGATCAGCCACGCGCCGGCGCGGGTGACACCGGCCAGGGCAAAGACGAGCGCGAGGAGCAAAGCACAGGCGGCGTAAATGAGGTTCATGCGCGGAGATACGGGGGTGGAGGGGGATAAGTTCTAGGGAGTAGGGAGTAGGGAGTAGGGAGTAGGGAGTAGGGAGTAGGGAGTAGGGAGTAGGGAGTAGGGAGTAGGGAGTAGTGAGTAGGGAGGTGGCGTCTCGACCAATCTTCTGTCCTGCCTACTCACTAATCCCAAATCCCTACTGCCAAATCAAAATCCTGCGCCGCCACGCGCCTCCGAAATGGCCGCGACCTGGTCCTGGGCGCTGCGCATCATCGGATAGATGGTAAGCACCTTCTGCCAGGCTTCGAG
>NZ_JAMYRV010000054.1:0-47221 GCF_040321555.1 Mesorhizobium sp. M0317
GGAAACATCAGCCCTCTGATGCGCAGCCCGAAAAGCTTAGTCGGAAAATGCGAGGTCGACGGGCCGCTGGACCCCTTTTTTCCTGAAGATAGCAACTGCGCAAAAACTGCCCCGTTAGCGAACCCTTATCTATGCGCGCCTGGGTTGCCAAACCAGGCTTCCCCGTCGACTATGTCACCATGTTTCGGCCGTGACATTATTCTATGCATTCATGATGACTTGTTTCCATGTTAACATGGAAACAAGGAGATAACGCCGGAAGGAGGCCCCATGATCATCTCCGCTGCGATCCCAAAGGGCGGCACTGGCAAATCGACGATGCTGCGCACCTCGCATCCGTCGCGCTGCATCGGGGTTATTCGGTCACTCTTATCGACGGCGACCGGCGGCAGAACATGAACCGCTGGTTCCAGATGCTGGGCGAAGCTGGCAATCGTCCTGACAGGCTCCAGATGGTGAGCGCGATGACCCCGCAGGAAATCCTCGACGCCGCAGCCATCCACAACGGTGAGCGCTCAGTCGTCCTGATCGATACGGAAGGCACCACAAATGACAACCTCATGGCCGGGCTCTTCGCCGCCGACATTGTCGTCGTGCCAGTCTATTTTGCGCTGGACGATGTGACCGCCGCCATCCAGATCACCGACCACTATATCCCGCTGGCGGTCGAGAGCCGGGGTAGACCGCTGCCTGCGATATTCGTGCTGACCAAACAGACCATCATCGATGGCAGGGCGCGAGCCCTGACCGAACTGCGCGCCATCATCCAGGCCAACGGCACGCCTATTGCAGAACACGTCTTGCACAATCGCGTTGCCTACCGCGACCTTCAGACCGGGCAGACCCTTTACAGCTCCGAGGTGCCTGACGCGAAGGCGGTTGCCGAGAGCGAAGGGCTCTTCGACGATCTTCTGCAAACCTTCATCGAAGCCACGAGGAACGCGGCATGAGTGAAAGAACCGCACCGAAACCCGGTGACGAAAAGAAAGCCCGCATGATGAAGGCGATTTCCACGCAGCCGCCGGCGCTGCCGAGCATGTTCATTTCATCAGCGAAAATCGAGGGGCAGAAGCTGGAGCCAAATGCCGGATCGGCCACGTCGAAGACGCCCGAGCCGGCATCGGGTGCAACGCCTGACTTTCGCAAGCTGCTGCGGCAGGGTCAGAAAAAGGACCCCATCGCCGGAAAGAAGATTCGCGAGGAGGAGATGATCCGCTGCGGTTACTACCTGACGGCTGCGGAGCAGCGGCAGTTCAAGTTGCTGGCGATCAGCAACGGGCACAGCATGACCGAACTGCTGCGAAAGGCTGTCCAGGACTATATCCGCATTCATAAGCACAAACTGCCGAAGGAATAATCGACAGTTTGGAGTCGCTATCGCATGCTGTAGGCGGGTGATGTTCGTGGCTCTTTTGCGACGCGCAAAAAAAGGGCCCGCGACGGAACACTCGGTCGCGGGCCCTAAGACGTGTTGCCTACTTGGGTTGGTTGAGGTGTTTCAGCACCTGGCCGAGGATTGTGTCTCGCACCGGACGCCCGCTGGCTGCAGCTTTGTCGTCGACCAGCTTTGCGGCCAGTTTGGGCGACAGCGGCATGAAGCCGTAGCCGTGTGCGATGGCTGCGCGGTGAAGATCCTCAAGCGTTTCGAACGCGCGATCGTGGGTGCCGAGCCAAAGACCGGGCTCGTCGGTTTCTTCGTGCGGGAACGCTTGCAGGAAGTAGGTCCGAAGCGGTGGGTCGTAGCCGATGACAGCGTCGGGATCCGAGCGGACCTGTCCGGGGACGGTGCCAGTGACAGTGATGGTGTAGCGGCTCATTGCAACCTCCTTTTGCCGGTGGGGTGCCGGCCCCCGGGGGGGCCGGCCACCGATGCCTCACTGGGGGTTGTTCCAGAGGATGACCTTCTTGTTTTCCTCGCCACCCGGGGCGGGAGCGAGATTGCCGAAGATGACGCCGATCTCGGGGGCTTCCAGCTTGACCGAGAGGTACTCCTCTCCCGAACGCTGGGAGATGCGGTGCCAGCCGGCTCCGATCTCGAAGCCCGTGCGCTTGTTGACGATCCGGTAGTCGGGGGCGTCCTCGCGCGACTTGTTGGTGTTCGGGATCAGCGTGATCGGGGCATTGACCCGGAGCGTGGCAAAGACGCCTTCCATCGAGCCGTCGGACTTGGTGGTGAGGTTTGCGATCGTGGTGGCCATGGTAGTTCTCCTTCGGTTGCATCGGGACCATTCCCGATGGCGCCAAAGGAGAGGGCCGTCCTGCTGCGGTCATCTCGGCGAAAATTCTGGAAAATTCTATTTGCCGAAAAATTGCGGGCGGGCCCTTCGCCTGCCCGCAGACAAAAACAGAAATCGAATTTTCCAGAATATTCGCCGAGTGTACCCCCAACGGGGGTTGACCGCACAAAGCAGGCGGTCGTCTACAAAGGCGACATGAAACGGGAATGGCCCCGGATGCGACCGAAGGAAAAGAACTCAGGCGCCATTGCGTGATCGCCGACGCAACGCTGCCGGATCGCAGGAGCAGGCTGCAGCCTCTCGGGTCATGTTGCCTGCATCGTCAACACCTCGAACAGCAGCATAGCGCGTGAACCGCCCTGCGTGTTCGGATATGGCGGCACTGCGATTTCGAGATCGGAGCCGACTGGCAGCGAACTTCACGCCCCTCGGTGGCGATGCCTCGCAGCCAGGATGGATGACCGCGCTAGCCAGGATGTTCGGCACGCTTGCACCCGTTTCAGAGGCGAGAAGCGATCAAGATGATCATCTGCGCACGCCCCGCGGCTCTGCGCGTGGGCCGGTTTCGAAGGGGCCGGCTCCGGCCGTTCATTCAAGTGGAGTGGGGGCGGGGCCGGATCAAGCATAACGGATCGGACCCGCCGGGCTGTCGGGGAAACCGCGCGTACATCATGCTGGCAACGCCAGACGCTCCTCCGGCATCATGCGCGCTTCGGCTTGGCGGCGAATGTCCGGACCGGCATGGCGGAGCATGGCGCACCAGTCCTCCACATTGTACGTCGTCGCCATCCGGCCCCTGGCCAGATCGTAAATGACGCACGGCTTGTTCGCGAAGGCGAGCCGAAGCACGTTGACGGCCGTACCGGGTGATGCGCCGTCCCAGACCATCATCCCAAAGTCGGCGCGCCGCGCCATCTCCCGGTCTTTGGCAGCGTGGAACCAATACCCGTGAGCGCGTTCAGGAGACGGGACATGATAGGCAGCCCAGTCGCCCAGATTGTTGCGGGGTTCCTTGCCGGCATGGAAGACGCCGACATGGTCGTAGCCGTAGCCCGCGAGCAGGCCCTGCGCCTCGGCATCGGCTCCCGACGCGTCGCCAATCAGCACGCCGTGCTCGGCAGCAACGATTGCGCCGATGCGAGCGATGGCAGGTTCCGGCAGCTCGAATATCTCGCGTGATCCACCTATGAATATCATCGACATGGTGACTTTCCCTTCTCGCCCGCGTCCCCCGCCCCGCGCCGGCCGCCCTCTCCCCTGGCCCTGCGCGAGGGATCGTCACCCGAAGGCCGAGACGGCAAAGCCGGCTCGCGAAGCGGCGGGACGCCGCGACGAGAGCCCGGCCGGCCGCAGGCCGGCGCGCCCGGATCCTGCAGCTGCCGGAGGCGCTACGCGCATCTGGCTAGTGGCGCTTCGCGCTGGAGCTAGTGGTCTTGTCGGCCAGCCAGAGGCTCCCGTCCTGGATCGAGCGCATGGCCGCGAAAAGAGAACGTCAATCCAGACGGCTGACGCGGCGGCCCTCGCTGCGCGCTTCGATAAAGGCGCCTGCGATCTTCATCATGAATGCCTTGCTGAAACGACCGAGGGGCTTACCGTCGGCTTCGATGTACCAGGAGCGTTCGGCAATATCGTAGTTGTATTCGTCAACCACTATCCAGCAGCGTTTGAGATCGGTCAGACCGGCGCGGCGGCACTCGATAGCGGAGACTTCCAAACCGACCCGATCGCTGGTCGGTGGCTGGGTGGTTATAGCCAGGAGCGCGAGATGGGTCAGGCCATCTCTTGCGCCGCCGACAGCGATGACCACGCAGGTCGGCCGGCTCTTGCGGCCTTCCGTTTCGCCGCGCTCGTATTGCCATGCCCAAAGATAAGGTAGGAGATCACCTGAACCGCTCATCATCGTATCCTTCCCCGCGCGCCAATCGGTCGATCTCGGCGGCGAAGAGTTCCGTGTGTTCCTCCGGCATCTCGGCGACATGGTATGCGCGGCGGGGATCGCCGCCGATGCGCATCCGTTCGTAGTGCTCGTAACTCATCAGCACGAACCGGGGTTTCCGGTGCTTGGTAAGAATAACGGGTTCGCGGCTGGCAACGTCGGTGACGTCGCCAACCTGCTTGTTGAGATCCCCCGTCGTGAACTGGCGCATGGCTAGACTCCTTGATCGATCTCCATATTATCTGGATTCGCCAGATTTGCAAGAAAACGGCGCTCACGCGCCGCCCTCCGCGAACCGCCACACGGGGATGCCGAGCCGACGGGCCTTGTCGGCCAGGTTGTCGGTGATCCCGGAGCCGGGAAAGACGATCAGGCCGTAGGGCACCACCGAGAGCAGCTGGTCGTTGCGGCGGAACGGAGCCGCCTTGGCGTGCCGGCTCCAATCCGGCTTGAAGGCGATCTGGGTGACCTTGCGGCTCTCGGCCCAGCAGGCGGCGATACGTTCGGCGCCGCGCGGGCTGCCGCCGTGGAGCAGGACCATGTCGGGATGCTTCTCGCGGGCCTTGTCGAGCGCGTCCCAGATCCGGTCGTGATCGTTGCAGTCAAGGCCGCCGGCGAAGGCGATCTTGGTCCCGGCTGGAACGAGCACCTCGGTTTCGGCGCGACGGCGGGCGGCGAGGAAGTCGCGGCTGTCGATCACCGCCGCTGTCATCGCCTGGTGGGAGACCTTCGAGCCGGTGCGCGGTCGCCATGCCGATCCGGTTTGTGCCTCGTAGAGATCGGCGGCTTCATCGCGCATGATTTCGAGCACGTTGCGGCGCTCGATATAGCTGATGCCTTCCGCGGTCAGCCGCTCCAGCTCGACCGACTTCACCTCCGAGCCGTCCTGCTCCTGCTGACTCGAGCGCTGCGCCTCCTCGTTGCGGTCGAGGCTGCGGGCGACACGCTCGGCGGCACGGTGGAAGACGTTTGCGAACGACCAGAGCAGGTCGTCGAGATCGGGTTCGAGCCTGGTGTCCCCGAGCATGCCGGCGAAGGTTTCTACGATCCCGGCGAGGCCGGCCCGGATCACCTCGTCGTCGGGAAGCGGCCGAGGGTCAGGTTCGTCCTGATGCGGGCGATGGCCGTACATCTGCAGTTCGAGGATGACGCGGTCGGTCGGCGAGGAGGCGTGGGAGGGCTCGTAGGCGTCGTCGAGAGGAATGTCGTAGGTCATGGCGGTGTCTCCGTCGGTTGTGGCCGCGCCTATCGCGGCCGGACAGCGCATCCCGGCCGCGCGCCGGGCGCGGCCGCACCGAAGGCCGAAGCGCGAGCGGAGGACGGCGAAGCCGTTGCGGCCGTGACTGGGGGGTGGCAGGGGTCGCCTCTCAGGCAGGCCGCGGGCGCGGCCTCTCCGGTGGACCCCCGCCATATCTGCAGGCTGTCCGACGCCGCGCCGAGCCGCGTGCCGGCCCGACCCATTCATCCGGGCGGCAGGAAGAGACGGGCATCCTCCGGGACGAGTTGATCGCGGAGCCATGCCGCGAGGTGGGCTTGGCCGAGATGACGCAGATCGTCGTTGAAGTCGCCGAGCTGCGGCCGCAGCACCAGGGCGAGAATCCCTGCCTCGCCTGCGCGCTGGCTGAGACGCTCTATGCCGTGCCGGCCGGCGGCGTCGGCATCGGCTGCGATGTAGAGGCGACGGCAGCCAGGCGGGAAGATCAGGCCGGCGAGGTGATTGGCTGAGGTGGCGGCAGCCAACGGCAGCGCCGGCATCACCGTCCGGAGCGACGCCATCGTCTCGAAGCCCTCGCCGGCGGCCATGACGGGCGCACCGGACTGTTGGCCTAGCCAGATGCCGTTGCCCAGCAGGTGACCAAGCGAGCGGCGTGGATCGGCGACCGGCGCCTTGCCGACCTTGCCACTCGGGTCCAGCCCAGAGGACAGGTAAGTGCGCTGCAGGCCGGTGATACGCCCGTCGAGGCTGGTGACAGCGGCGATCAGCGCAGGCAGGGTCCGCGTCTCGCCCGTGACGAGATCCCTGTAGTAGCAGCCAGGATGGAAGCGCAGCGCGCGCTCATGCGTCGAAAGCAAAATGCCGCGACCGGCAAGATAGCGTTCGGCCAGCGTACCGGCGATCGGATGGGACATGGCGAACAGGCGACGCGCGGCGTCAGGCGAGCCGCGTGTCGCAGCAGGCTGGCGATGCGAGCCAAGGGGCTGGGGCGGGAGCTGGGGCGGTGGCAGCGGCATGGAGAGGAAGCGACGTGCTTCATCCGCGACCTCGCGGAAGTCGACCAGACCACAGCTCTGCTCGATGACGTCAAGCAGGTCGCCATATTCCCCCGATTGCTCGTCGACCCATTTTCCGGCTGCCTTGCCGCCAACCGCCTTCAGCCGCACATGCATGGAACGGCCGCGCGCGTTGCGGACATCGCCGACCATCCAGTAATTGCCGGAGCGATGGCCGTTGGAGAGATATTCACGACACACCGCCTCGGCATGTTCGCCAAGGCGGCGTGCGAGCTCGGATGCCGAGCCGGACATGACCGCCTCCCCCTCAAACCGCTGCTGTACGGTCGGTGACGCCAACCAGCGTATGGCTGTCGATAAGCGTGGCCAGGATGGCGGACCCTTGCGCGGTCGTCGGGATGAACAGCCGCAGCTTCCAGGAGATGATCTCGGAGATCAGCCCCAGCGCCTTCAGCCGAGGGACCATCGCGTCGGTGAAGCCGATCAATTCGACACGGTAGTCGTTCATGACCCGACTGCGGCGCAGGATCAGGCCGTCGGCAAGCTGCAACCCGATCCGCCCCTCGATCAAGCCGGTCCATGCCTCGTCCGGAGCGAGGGTCGGAACATCGTCGACGCCGAGATTGCGCAACATGGTCGCGACCAGCGTCGGCGCGATGTGGCGGCCGATGATGCGTTCGCCGGCGTCGGTCTGGATCCGGTAGACCTGACAATCATGGTCCGGCAGCCGACGCCAGATCGGCAGCAGCAGACCCGTCACGATGTGAAAGGTGCTGGTGGTGAACTCCGGGACGGCGGCGACTTCTGCCTGCCACAGGTCGCAGAACAATTTTCGGTCGGCGGGCTGCCAGTGGGTTTCGGCAAGCGCGTCGAGACCGAAGCGCAGCTCGTCCGTTGGCCGCAGCAGGCGCACGCGGTGCTCTATCGTTCCGTCGTCGAGCATCAGGCTCGCCGTTGGCAGCCGGATCGCCGCGCGGTTCGACCGCGTGTTCACCAACAGAACCGATTGCGGCTCGGCCCGGACGATGGCCAGCGCGTCGACGAGACTGAGCGGCAGAATCCGGTCCTTGCGCGCGACGGTCAGCACATGCGACTGCGCGCCCGAGACCGGGTGCGCGTAGACGGTGCGGCGATCGGTGACGACGATGCTCTCCGCCGTGATCGTCTCCAGCCCCCTGTCGTAGTTGCCGGCGGCGATGGCGCCTTCGATCTTAGCCGCCATCAGCTGCTCGAACACCTCGAACAGCAGATTCTGGGTTTCGATGCGCAGCGCCAGCAGGCGATTGAGCCAGGTCGTGATCGGCGGCAGCTCGTCACGCAACCCGCCCTGGTCAGTCGTCAGCGACAGCCCGGTCACGGTCTCGAACGTCGTGAGCGAACAACCTTCGATCCTGCCCTGATGCAGCAGCATGTAGAATTGGCGAAGTGCGGCCCGCGCGTAGGGGCTTTCGAGATTGTCCTCGGCACGGAACAGCCCTGCCCCGCCGGTCTGGCGCTGGCCGCGCGTGATCGCGCCCAGCGTGTCGAGCCGTTGTGCGATCGTCGACAGGAAGCGCTTGCCCGCCTTCACATTGGCGGCCATCGGCCGGAACAAGGGCGGTTGCTTCTGATTTGTGCGGTGCGTCCGTCCGAGACCCTGGATGGCATTGTCGGCGCGCCAGCCGGCCTCGAGCAGATAGTGCTTGCGCAGCCTCTGGTTCCTGACCCCGAGATCGGCGTGGTAGGAGCGGCCGGTGCCGCCGGCGTCGGAAAAGATCAGTACGCGCTTGTGGTCATCCATAAAACTCTGGGTCTCGGCGAGATTGGCCGAGACCGGGCGGTTCTCGACGGCAAGCCGGTCGATACCGTCGCGGCCGGTCTTCTTGACGATGCGCCGCGAGCGGCCGGTCACCTCGGCGACGGTGTCGTTGCCAAAGTGATGGATGATCTGGTCAAGGGCACCGCCGACCGGCGGCAACGACGCAAGCCGCTCGACCATCTCGTCGCGCCGGCGGACGGCCTCCCGGCACTGAACCGGATTGCCATCTTCGTCGTGAACGGGCCGCGAATAGACATTGCCATCGGCGTCCGAGTATTCCTCGAACAACTGCGTCGGGAAGGAATGCATCAAATACCCGCCGACATATTCCCGCGGCGTGACGTCGACATGCAGGTCCGACCATTCCTCGGTCGGGATTTCGGCAAGTCGCCGTTCCATCAGCGCTTCGCCGGTCGAGACGATCTGCACGATCGCCGAATGGCCGTCGGCAAGATCCTGTCCGATCGCGCCGATCAGCGTCGGCGTCATCATCGAGGTGATCAAATGCGAGAAAAAGCGCTGCTTGGTGCTCTCGAAGGCCGAGCGCGCCGCCGATTTGGCATTACGGTTCAGCGTGCCGGATTCACTGGTGATGTTGGTCGCCTCGAGTGCGGCGGTCAGGTTGTTGTGGATGACCTGGAAAGCGTCGGCATAGGCGTTGTAGATGCGGATCTGTACCTCGGTCAGTGCGTGCTCGAGAAGGTCGTATTCGACACCGTCATAGGAAAGCGAGCGCGCCGTATAGAGGCCGAGCGACTTGAGATCGCGAGCGAGCACTTCCATCGCCGCGATACCGCCGTCCTCGATCGCCGCGACGAACTCGGCACGGTTGGCGAATGGAAAATCCTCGCTGCCCCAGATGCCGAGGCGCTGCGCGTAGGCGAGGTTCTCGACGGCGGTCGCGCCAGTGGCCGAGACATAGACGATGCGGGCGTCAGGCAGTGCATGCTGCAGCCGCAGTCCCGCCTTGCCTTGTTGCGAGGGCGCGACGTCGCCACGCTCGCTTTTGCCGCCAGCGGCATTGGCCATGGCGTGAGCCTCGTCGAAGACGATGACGCCATCGAAAGATTTTTTGGTCCCCGTCGGGCCTTGGTCCCCCCTCGTGTCTTGTCCGACCCAGTCGAGGATCTGGGCGATCCGGGATTTCTTGCCCTCCCGTTCCTGCGAGCGCAGCGTCGCGTAAGTCGTGAACAGGATGCCTTCGGCAAGCCGGATCGGCGTGCCCTGCCGATAGCGCGACAGCGGCTGGACGAGGAGTTTTTCCTGGCCAAGTGCCGCCCAATCGCGCTGAGCGTCCTCAAGCAATTTGTCCGACTTGGAAATCCAGATTGCACGGCGGCGGCCCTGCAGCCAACTATCAAGGATGATGCCGGCGACTTGCCGTCCCTTGCCGCAGCCGGTTCCGTCACCCAAAAACCATCCACGGCGGAAGCGGACCGCGTTGGCAGCCCCTTCTGGCGCGGCCGAGACGACATCGCAGGTCTCGTCGACCGTCCAGGTCCCGGCGAGATAGCCGCAATGGGCTTCGCCGGCATAGATGACGCTTTCGAGCTGGGCGTCCGACAGCAGGCCCCCGTCGATGATCGCATCAGGAAGAAGCGGCCGATAGGAAGGTTTTGGTGGCGCGACGGCGGCCATTGCGGCCGACTGCACGAGCGGCGTCGGATGCGGCTTTGCGCGGGGGATGTCGATCGACTGGAGCGCGTAGGGTTCGTAGATCGTGTCGGTCAGCCGGCCGCCCTCTTCCGGCATCCAGTCGCGTAGCTCATAGGCGAGGGGGACCGCCGGTGGGATGTTTGCCATGACCTGGCGGGCGGGCTTTGCCCGTGCAATCGGGGGAACCGGTTGGATGGCCTTCGGAGCAGCCGTTAAGACAGCGAGGGGTGCGGCTCTCGCCCCGGATCGGCCGCCCATGTGCATGGCGGCATTGCGCGGGATGCCGCTTGCCAATGCACCGATCGAGTCCGGAAAGCCGACCGGTAGCCGGGGCTGCAGGGCGGAGATCCAGGAGAGCAACGTCTCGACATCTATGGCCTTGCCCGGCCGGCCGGAGAAGCTGGTTGGGTCGTTAGCAGGAACTTTGTCGATGATGGTCAAGCGGGTCTCGGCCGTCGTCCCATGGCGGGCGTAGACACGGCCGGCGATCGCCGCGGTGAAGACGACTGAGCCCTGTTGTTGCAGCCGCTCGAAGGCGAGCCGCCATTTGGGGTTTTCGGGAGACAGCCCGGAGCCGGTGACGGCAACGAGGCGTCCGCCCGGACGCAGGCGTGCGAATGCGGACGAGAGGTGCCGCCATGCGGCATCGGCGACATGGCCGTCGACATAGGCGCCGACGCTGAAGGGTGGATTCATCAGCACGACGGACGGCTCGATGGCCGCGTCGAGATGATCGTCGATATGGGCAGCGTCGTACCGCGACACGGAAACCTGTGGAAACAGCAGGCCGAGGAGATCGGCCCGCGTCGCGGCAAGCTCGTTGAGGGCGATCGAGGCGCGCGCCATCTCGGCATGGACGGCAAGCAGGCCGGTGCCGGCCGAGGGTTCGAGAACGAGGTCACAAGATGCAATCGCCGCAGCGTGCGCCGTGACGAAGGCCAGCGGCAAGGGCGTGGAGAGCTGCTGCATGGCCTGGCTCTCGTCGGAGCGCCGTGTGTGGGTCGGAACGAGTTCTGCGATGCGCTTCATCATCGCCAGCGTTGCCTGCGGCGTGGTCGACCGGGAGAGGATCGCCGGGCCGAACCGGCGCAGAAACAGCACCTGGGCGACTTCGAGCGCTTCATAGGCGTCCTTCCAGACCCACAACCCTTGCGCATCGCTGCCCCCAAAACTGGTCGTCATGGCGGCGCGCAGTGCGGCGGTGGTGACAGGCTTGCCCCCATCGAGGAAAGGCAGAAGCAGCGTTGCCGCTTGATAGATTGCCTGGGCGTTGTTTATGGGGGTGGGCGTCGGCGCGCCCAGGGAAGTGGCTGTCCGGGCAACGGCCGGTGTGGTCGAAATAATGTTCATGGAGATGTCCTTCGTGAGAGGGGAGCGGCGCCCGCGCCGGCACTCTCTCCGCGCCAGCCGGGCCGCACTGCTCCCAGCTCCCCTCTGCCTCTGGCGCCGATGCACCAAGGGGGTTGCGCTCTGTGCAAACCCATGACTTGAATGCGCGCACAGGGATGCGGCGGCGACCTGGAGCTGCGGAGGTGATGCGACGGTTCAGAATTGGCAGTGCGGTCTACGAGGAGGGAGCGCCGGACCTGCAGGCGGCTCTGGCGAACGCCTATGCCCGCACCGAGCGTCCGCTATGCCTGTGCCGCGAGCCGGGCTGCCCAATGTACATTGCCCGCATCGGCGACCTTCACCTGATCAAGCGCATGCCGTTGAGCGGCGGCGGGCATGACCCATCCTGTGATTCATATGAATCGCCTTACGAAATGTCCGGCCTGGGCGCCTTGATGGGCAGCGCGATACAGCTCGATCCACAAAACGGCTTGGCGGCCCTCAAGTTAGGTTTCAGCCTGTCGAAGACAGGGAGCCGCGCAGCATCGGTGCCTGCGGGGCAAAGTTCCGCCAGCGTAACCGCCGATCCCAGGAGGATGTCGCTGCGTGGCCTGCTTCATTATCTCTGGCACGAGGCCGAACTGACGGTCTGGACATCCCGGTGGGCCGGCAAACGACATTGGTGGAATGTCCGCTGGCATCTGCTCGAGGCTGCCGGGCAAATGACGGTGAGGGGCGGTCCGCTCGTGGATATGCTGTTCGTGCCCGAGCCGTTTCGCGCCGAGAACAGACAAGCGATCGAAAATCGTCGCAACGCGGTTCTCGGCACGGCGCTCCCGCCGAAATCAGGTCCACGAAAGTTACTCGTCCTTGTCGGCGAGATGAAGGAGATGGTCCCTGCCCGCTCCGGTCAGAAACTCGTCATCAGGCATTTGCCCGGTTTTCCCTTCATGATCGACGATGCATTGCATCGCCGCTTGCAGGCGCGTTTTGAAAAAGAACTGTCGCTGTGGGGAGCGGATTCCAGCTCACATCTCATGACGATCGCGACGTTCGGACTGAACCCGGCCGGCCTCGCCATTGTCGAGGAGATCGCGTTGATGGTGGTGTCCGAGAACTGGATCCCTTATGAGACGGTCCCGGAGAAAAGGCTCGTCGAGAGCCTCGCCCGCCTTCGCGAGAAGAGTGTGAAGGGATTGCGCTTTGACCTGCAACCCGACCACCCGATCGCCAACGCTTTGCTCCAGAACAGGCAAGAACCGATTGCACTCTTTGTCGTTCCGGCCGGAGCGGACGAGAACTACGAAGCGTCGCTAAACGAAATGATCGCCGCGCGTCCCGAGATCGGCTCCTGGGTGTGGCGGGTCGGCGAAGGCGATATGCCGCCGCTACCGCCTTGAGCGTCGGCGGAATTTCCGTCGATGCTTCAGTATGCCTTAGGCCAGGCCCAGCTTCTTCTTGAGCTCGGCATTTTCCTTGCGCAGACGGTCGGCTAGCAGGTTCTTGAGGCGCTTGTTTTCTTCTTCGAGTGCGACAAGATCACGGAGATCTCCGCTGTCTGGAGAAGGTGCGACAGCCCTCTTCCAATAATAGTAGGTCTGCTCCGATATGCCGGCCTGGCCGACTGCAATCTTGCTGGTCGCGCCGCCAGCGATCGATTTCTCGATCTGGGCAAGTTTCTGCGCGCGTTCATTCTCGGAATATGTCTTGCGGGCGGTCTTCGCTGCCACCGGAGCTTCCGCGGCTTGGGGCGCAGGTTTCGCTCCGTTCTTGCGGACCGGCTTGACGAGTTCTGCCTTCGCTTTCTTTGCTCGCGGAACTTTCTTCTTCGATTCAGGCACTTCCACTTTGGCTGGCGCTACTGTCTGAACAGTCTGAGCGTCCTGAAAATCGGCCATCATATACTCCGCTTGTGGTTTATCCCCTTCTTCAGCATCAAGGGGTCTTATACTGAAGTCAATGACCTGGGGATTTGGGAGCGGAGCAGCATAGCCCGGCTGCGTCATCTCCGTGGCAATCTTGGACAGGTCGAGATCGCCCCAGATCGAATGGCTTGGCTTCTGCTTAACGCGCCTCTGTTTCAGCTCCACGATGAATGGCCGGATCTGGCGCTTCATAGTCTGTTCCTTGATGTGAGCATGACTTGCTAGCCAAGTCGCAGTTTGGGTTAGCGAGTACCCGACGTATCATATCGCTTTCGCCGTGCTTTATCGGAGAAGCCCCGCAACGAGCAAGCGGAGTGTCATGGGCCTAGGGCAATCGGCTTAATCAACGGGGGCAAACACGTCAACAGAGAGAGCTGCCTCATACACGCGATGCTCAGGCGTCTAGCGGGCGGTGTGCGATGACTGTGCACAATCCGGCTGGAGCGATTGCAATCCCAATTTTCTTGGGAACTAATCTTCTCATGGCGGCGGATGAGCTGGACGCGCTTGTTTTCGGGATGGCGGTCGACAGCGTTCGGGCGCTTTCTGTTCCTTTCGCGGAAAAAGTCGCGGAAATCGCCCACAGAAGCCTCGGGGACCTGCTTTTCAATTTGCGCATCGATGGCGACATGGAATTTCAGCGCGTTGCCGCCATCCGGTATCCAAGCTATCAGACAGCGGTTCTGGTGCTGGATAAGCAGGGCTTGTCGACCAGCCATTGCATGGTCAATGGCACTTTCTCCAGCTTTATCGCTCCGTTGGAGGAATGGAACACGCTGCCGCTCGCAACGCAGGCCAGGACGAGTATCGCCGGCTCGGCCAGCCTGTTCATCGGCGCTTTACGCAATGCCGGATACCTCCCGCGTGGCAGGCACTGAGCAGACGTTTTTCTGAGGGCCGAATGATTATCCTCGGAGCAGTTGGCCATACGGCCTCGCATGTCTCAACAGCTTGAGGTTGGGCCGTGTGCAGGTGCATCCATTGAGCGAAAGTTGGTCACCGTGATGGAGACGCATCGCCGCCGAAGCGCGGTTCTTATAGATGCCCATCGTCGCCTTCCTTCGTCAGCTCCGACGCAATCGCACTTTGGACAGGAATTCGTCGATCTCGAGATCCGACAGATCATCGAGCAGCCTGAAGGCAGCATCATGCCTTCCAGCGTTAACGAGAATCGTGCGCTTGCCACGATGTTCGGCCCACCCGGTCTCGGGGTCTGCGTTGCGCGCGGTCCCCCTGAGCTCGACAGGGATTGTGTTCCAGATTGCCTCGAGCTTTTCCGCGCGGGTCATGCTGTCGCTCGCGCCGGTCTCGTGGGCGATGATGGCGGCGCGCATCTTGTCTGGCGACTGCCGATCCGTGAGATCGCAGAAGCCATGAAACCAGCGCTCGCGACCCCAGATCCGGATCGCGAAGAATACGCTGGTGACGTTGCCGGCCTTATACTCAGACATTCCGAACATGCCGGTGCGCATGAAGAGCGGCGGCAGCAAATCGAGCGTGAAGTGATATTCTGACGCGTTGATCTCGAACCACTCGCCTGAATAGGGAGTGCCGGAAAGCGGATCGATACCGGGAGTGTCTTTGTGACGGCTGAACAGTTGGAACATCTGCTCGCGGGTGGCGACGCCGTCGAGCACCTTTCTGAACGGTGGATGTGCGGTCATGGGGTTCTCCTGAAGGCAGGTCGGCCACGCGCGGCATCGGCGCGCCATGGCAACTGCTTGCTGTGTTGTGGCTGGCGACGGGCCGAGCCTGCGGCCGGACGCGTCCATCGGCGATGATGGGGTTTGCAGGGGGTTCAGGCGGCGCGTCGTTCGGAGGAACGCGAAGTGTCTCGACCAACCCCGGTGATGGCACGGACGGCCGCGGCGAGCGCCGGGATGTCCTCGAGCATGCCGAGCGCAACGAAGTGGTTGGCCCCGCCAGTATAGTCCTTGCGGCCCTTGCAGGAGCGGATCAGGATGCCCTGACCTGAGGACAAACCGAATTGGCCGACCTGGATGTAGGCGCGGTCATGGTGCAGGGTAATTTCACCGGAAACGGCTATGCCCGCCTTGTTTGAGCGCAGGTCAAAACTTCGCTGCGGCAGGGCAAGTTCGGCGGCGAGTTTCTTCAGCCGTGAACGGGCTATCGTGTGGAAACGTCTCTTCTGCTGCTCGTCGTAGGAGCAGCTTCTGTTCCAGTCGAACATGTCGATCTCCATGAAACGAAAGCGCCCGGGGTCGCGATGGCGATCCCGGGCTCGAGAGTGAGTTGGAACTGAAAGGGCCCGGCGGGAGTGCCGGGCCCTGTGCGAGCGTGAGGTCGGTTATTCGGCGGCCTGGAGGTGGTCCGCCTCGTCGCTGTCTATGGTCACCGGCTCATCGGAGGACGGATCCGCATCGTCGGCGAGGAAGGCCGGCAGCTCCGCGGCATCGCCGTCGAGAGCCGCTTCCTCCGCCACGTCGCCGGCGGCCGCGTCGCCAGCATCGGCAGACCCTTCATCGACCTCAAGGCGCAGCGGCTCGGGCAGCCAGTTCGATCCTTCGAGAAGACGGGCGGCTTCACGGGCCATGATGTCCTTCTTCATGTGGTCGATCAGCTGCGCGGAGTCTGCGCCACGCGCTTCACGGACAGCCTGTAGAATCCGCGCCTTGGTGAGCCTCCCGAGGAACTCGACCGTGGGCGTCCAGCCCGCGTCGACCATGTCGAACTGGAGCGAGCGGCCAAGCACGTCTGCATGCTCGAGCGCCTTCGCTCGCCTGTTCCAGGGTTCGACCACCGCATTGAGGGTCAGCGAGACGCAGTGCGCGAACAGCGCCTTGCGGCTTGCTTCATCGAGGCCGAGAAGGAAGTCCCAAAGGCCATCCGCCTCATCGGGCAGATCGCGATCCCACGCTTCGTGGCGCTCGGCGATCTCCTTGGCCCAGCATGTCTCGGCAAGACCGTCCACCTGGCTGAAGCTGCCGCTCTTCAGGCTGATCTCCAGGCACGTGTCCGGCGCGAAGCGATAAAAGACCTGCAGGACGAAGGCATGGAGTGCGGCGACGATAGCGATGTCGACGTCACCGGCGAGCGCGTTGCGCAGTGCCAGCGTCCGCTGCGCGGTCAGGTCGAAGAGGAGCCGATCAGGGAGGGGCTTGATGCTATCTTCCTCGCCGTCGTCACTAGCGCTGTCGTTCACCGGCTTGCCGTTGACGACAACACCATCGCCATCGTCGTCGCCATTGGATCGGGTTCCGCCGTCGCCGCCCCCGTCCTCGCCCTCATCGACGTCGCTGGTTTCGGCCCGCGGCTCGTCCTCGGACCGCACGAAACCGGCGTCGACCTGGAGCTTGCCGTTCGCGGCAAGCGTAACGAACACACCGGCATTGGCCTTCTGGGCGGGATCGTAACTTTGAGGACGATCATCAATCGCATCGAGCTCGGCACCCAGCTGGTCGAGCTTCGCCTCGATTGCGTCGTCGGCATCCTCGGCCTGGGCATAGTCCGCATCCAGTTTGTCGTATTCGGCCTTCAGCGCGTCGTAGCGTTCGATCTCCTCGGGGCTGAGCTCCTGCGCCTCGGCGTAGATGCGCCGCATGCCGGAGGTGTGACCATAGGGAAAGCTGATCGCCGCTTCGACCCACTTCCAGCCTTCGGCGCGGATTGCCTCGGCATCCATTTTCAGCCTGTCGAAGACAAGCTGCTCGAGAAGTGCGGCATCCTGGAACCAGCCGCCGGCATCCTGCTCGAACAGGTCGCGCAGGATGACGCCGCCAGCCGCTTCATAGGCTTCGGCGCCGACATAGACGGCCCGGCGATCGTCGGCCCGGACCGTGGTCTCCGTCAGCAGGCGCCTGATGTAATAGGGTTCCTGCATGTGCGAGCTGGCAATCCGCTCCCAGACCTGCTCCTGGCGCGCGTGATCGTCCGAGATCGAAAACGCCATGATCTGTTCGAGCCGGATTTCGTCCTTCTCGTAGAGCTCGAGAAGCCTCAGTGACACCGATGCCAGTCGCAGGCGCTGCCTCACCGTCGCAGGCGATACGAAGAAGCGGGCACCGATCTCGTCGGGATCGAGGCCCTGATCGCTGAGCGTCTTGAAGGCCCGAAACTGGTCGAGCGGGTGCAGGTCGGCGCGACGCAGGTTTTCGGCAAGAGAGTCTTCTTCGGCCGAGGTTTCCTGCCCGCGGTTGACAATGCAGGGGATTGGCTCGTTCTTTGCCAGGCGCTTTTGCTTGATGAGGATGCCGAGCGCCAGATAACGCCGCCCGCCGGCGGGCACCTCGAACATGCCGGTCTCCTCGCCCTCGCCGTCGAGCACGGGACGGACGTTCAGGCTCTGGATCAGCTTTCGCCGCCCGATGTCTTCGGCCAGCTGCTCGATCGACACGCCGTCTTTGATGCGCCGAACATTCTTCTGCGACAGCATTAGCTTGTCATAGGGAATATTCTCCGCGGCGTTCATCGCGATCTTCTGAATGGCGTTCTTTGCCATGGTCAGGTTCTCCATGACGGGCGGCCCGGGGCCTCTCCCCGAACCTCCAAGCCCGTCAGCAACCCTCCCCTCCCCCCTCTGCCTCCAGGCCTCACGCCAGCGCCGCCTCCCGACTTGCAGGCTCGACATGAAGCGCTGCTGGTTTCGGCTCGCGGATCTAGGCGGCCGAGCCGCGCCCGAGGCGCCTTCAGCATGTTGGCGTCACCGCGTCCTCCCACGAAAAAAGCGCCGTCCTCTTGCTTCGAAGGACCGCGCTGGGATTGATGGAGACGCCCCGGAGGCGACGAGAGTTTTCGTTGCCGGCCTGCGCAGGATCAGGCGGCGAAGTCGAGAAGCTTCTTGGCTTTGCCCTCTATGTCCAGGCGGACATCCTGATGCGGCTTGTCGCGCGCGACCCGCGTGATGCCCTGCACGAAATCAAAGATCGATTCCGGTGCTCTGCCTTCCTCCATGAGAACAGTATCGATGATCTTCGTGGTCTCGGACTTGGAGAAGCCGCGCTTGCGCAGGAAGCCCTGGCGATCTTCGTCGTTTCTGGCAACGATCCGTTGCCGCGCCGTCTTGATGCCGTTGACGAATGGCAGGGGCGACGATTCCGCGAACTGGATCAGCGCTGGCTCGGCTTCCAAGGCGAAACGCGAGGCGGCATATTTGGAATGCCGGATGGTGATTTCTTCGAAATCTTCGACGCCCCATAAATTACGATTCTGGCATACCGCGCGTAGATAGAAGCTGGCAATCCCGAAGGTGCGGGCTCCGACTTCAGAATTCCAGCAGTAGAAGCCGCGGAAATAAAGATCCGGTTCCCCATTCGGCAGCCGCCCGGCCTCGATCGGGTTCAGGTCGTCGACGAGGAAGACAAAGACATCGCGATCTGACGCGTAGAGCGTCGTGGTGTCGCGGGAGATGTCGACGTTCGGGTTGTAGATTCCCGTTGACCAATCGAGGACTCCCGGCACCTTCCAGCGCGTGTCACCGGTACCGTTGCCGGCTATCTTCTGCACGGCGTCGACCAGTTCTGAGTCAAATATTCTGCCATAGTCCGGACCGGTTACGGCTCGCAGCTCGAGGCGTCCGTTCTCGATTTCCAGCGTCTTCACCTGCTCGGCGCGGTGGTTGAGGAGACCGTGCTGGAGATTAATCGCGGCGAGCGGGGCTGGAAGCTGCCGCAGATAGGTGGCCGGTGCGCCGACCAAAGAGGCGAGTTGGCCAAAACTCCAATGCGTGGGGGCAACAGGGGCAGGCGCATCGGGCAGCATTAGCCTCAGGCGCTCCGGATCGTCGCGGCTGGCCTCGACGCGGATCAGCTCACTTTCGACGATGCGGGTCTTGCTGCGCTCCGACCGGCTCTTCACCGCATTTCCAAGGTCGTTGAGCGACAGGTATCGCTCGTCCGCCGGCCGGTTGAACCATTCTGACGACACGCGGCCAATTCGCTGGCCGCGGCTGGGGTCGACCTTGTAACCGGCACGCTGGTTGCGCTTGGGCGCAAGAATTTCCATCTGGGTCATTGGTGTTGCTCCTTGGCGGGCGCCGGGAGACTCTCTCCCGGACCTTTATCCGCCACCGCAACCCGCCCGCCCTCTTCCTCTCTCGGCACCCGCGCACCACTAGCAGCGTCGCCATTGCCACAGCGGCCGCGTCAAGGCTGGCACCCGCCGCTTCACGTTCCGGACGCGACAGAATTCCGCTGTGCTTTCTTGCGCAACAAGGCCGGAACATAGCGGCCTGCTTGATTGGGCAACTGCCAGTTCTGCTCTGGCCCTAGTCAGAAATGTATAAATTGTCCCAACGTCATGATACGCGAAAATCGTGTCATGGTCGGAACTGAGAGTGTAATTGCATGTCGAGCAGGTTCGCGCGGCCCGTGGTGGTGCAAGTTGGCCGGCATGACCGTGAGCGCGTCATATTCGATGTGAACGACGTAGCCTCGATCCTGCTGCGGAGTTTCCCTCATCAGACGAAGAAGCGAAAACTGGCTATGGATGCATGTCTTCAGGTTTTGCGTGGAGAAGCCCAGACACCTCAGCGAGACGGGCTTTCGTTGCAGCGGCGTTAGAAGCGAAAATTCTACGCAGCGACTGAGGTCCAAATTGATCGTAGCCCTCGATGGCTTCCAAAGTGACTGGGGGAGCAGAGCTTCAGCCATCGCAGTGGTGACCGGGATTTGTGCAGCTGCCAGCAAGCAACGAGTCCTGCCGCCGGGGGGAACACCCGCCTTTCATCTGCTTGACTCGACAACCGTCAGGAGGAGAGTCGGCTTCTCGATGAGACCGAGGATCTCGCGTGCATGAACTGGCCAAATCGGATATCTACGACGTTGCAGACCCGCCTTTCCGGTAAGCAATCGAAGAACCGTCAATCTTCCACAATACGCGACCGACGTCGTCGGGCGACCCCACCAGCGCAGTACTAGACACTGCACGCCGCGCCCTGCTTAAGGGGGACCGCCTCGAAACCAAATTTGTGCTGTGGTACCCGGCGGGGGCGTGGAAAT
The DNA here is from genome assembly GCF_040321555.1 of Mesorhizobium sp. M0317. Classification (NCBI taxonomy): domain Bacteria; kingdom Pseudomonadati; phylum Pseudomonadota; class Alphaproteobacteria; order Hyphomicrobiales; family Phyllobacteriaceae; genus Mesorhizobium; species Mesorhizobium sp. M0317. Next base: position 20,070 of record NZ_JAMYRV010000054.1, read on the forward strand.
TGTTTACGATTATCCCCTCCTCATCGAGTGGAGAGCAGCGGCCGCTCGATCAGGACCGGGTCTGACCACCGGATCAATACGCGCGCAAAGTCAGGATGTAGCTGTTTACCGCAGCACGCAAAGTCTGTCGGGGAATTATTGCTTCCACCGACAACCACCACTATGAAGCAACACTTCGCCGACTATCTTTCAAGCTACCCCGGAGAGTTTTCATGGCAGAAGATGCCGACAACACAATCGACGCCCTCATCGAGCTCACCGCTGATGTGGTCTCAGCCTATGTCTCCAACAATCCGGTCCCGGTGGGCGATCTCCCTGCCCTGATAGGCCAAGTGCACGCAGCACTGAAAGGCACGGCCGGAAGCGTCTCCGCAGCAGAGCCGGAGGCTCTCAAGCCTGCAGTCCCGATCAAGAAATCGGTGACACCGGACTACATCATCTCCCTTGAGGACGGCAAGAAATTCAAGTCGCTGAAGCGCCATCTGTCGACCCAGCACGGGCTGACGCCGGATGAATATCGCGCCAAATGGGGTCTGCCGGCGGATTATCCCATGGTCGCGCCGAACTATGCTGCCACGCGCTCGGCGTTGGCCAAGACGATGGGGCTCGGCCGCAAACCGAAAGAGCCGGAAGCGCCTGAGCCGACGAAGCGGAGCCGCAAGAAGGTCTCAGCCTGATCGCCGATCGAGCTTCGCCGTCGACGTAAGTGTGCTGCGCCTTTCCCGCATCCGTTTTTTCGGACCCAAGACAGAGAGCAAGGCCAGGTATTCGGGCCAACGCACATCCAAAAGCCGGGGTTGCTAAGCCAACTCGCACCCCTTGGCAGCCATCTGTTGCCAAAGGGTGAGGTTAGCCATGTGCTATCGCTCGTATCGAACGGTCGGCCGGCCATCCCGGCCTGCGCGTCCGTCCGGCTCAGCTGAAATCAACCAGCTTTGCTGAGATTGCCCGCGGAGGACTTGCCAGTCCGGCGGTCCTGTTCAATCTCGTAGTTGATCTTCTGCCCATCAGCTAGGGTCGAGAGGCCCGCTCGTTCGACAGCGGAAATGTGGACGAAAACGTCCTGACCACCATTGTCGGGCTGGATGAATCCAAATCCCTTGGTGCTGTTGAACCACTTCACGGTGCCGGTCGCCATATCTACGTATTCCTTCGTAACAATTGCAGTGTGGCCTGGCAGTTGTGCCAGGCCGGTTCAGATCAAGGCATTGGAATTAGACGCAGCAAAGAAAAAATTGCAAGACCCGGCATTCTCGGATGGCGTCACGACCGGTCAGTTAAAGACAACACCGCGACCCTGCGCAATTGCTGGGCAGCCGTTTGCCGGGTACGTCGGCCAATGAGCGGCTATCAACCGAACATCCCGCGTGGCGGAGCTGGATTGAAAGCAGCGAGTGACTGCCGATCCGTGGTCATCGTTCCCCATGAACTCGAGTTAGGTGATCTATCTCGCCGACAGGGTGCTGGGAGAAAGGCGGCGCGGCGCGGCTTCATCACCGTTGACTTCCCGCGGCCGCGCGAGCGCAGCGAAAGCCGGTTTGTGCGCTATCGCGAGGGGAGGGATTGCGCGAGTTCGGCCTGCATTGAGCAAGCTGTCAACTCGCCAGCATTTGTCGGCTGGCAGGGCCGGAACCTAGCCAAAGGCCATCAAAACGGCACTGGCCTTCAGTCGGTGTTTACCATTCGCTTCTATCTTTCGCGCAGCGGCAAGGTTCTGAGTACCGCACATAAAGGCCTGCTCCAGACAATGGAGCGGGCCTTTTTGTGTCACTTGGGAGACGGCTCCAACAATGCCGTCTACTGGAAAAACGGTCCGCAAGGCTGTGCGGCTTGTGATCTGGCTGGGGCTGGTCGTGCAGATGGGCAGGCCGAAAGCAGGCCCCATCAGGCAACACTCTGCCCGCGTCAGGCTGGGCCTAAGCTGGGTTATGGCGTCACGGCCCGCAATTTGGCCGATTCATAGTCGAACGAAACACGATTTCGTCCACGCTGTTTCGCTTCAAAAAGGCATCGTCCGGCGGTGCGAAGGACGTCTTGAGCATCTGCATCGGGAGAGATTTCCGCGCCGCCGATGCTGACAGTCACTTTCACGCCGTCCTGTTGGCCTTTCGCCATCGGACCCGCCTCGACAAGACGGCGTATGTTTTCCGCGATGGTAGCTGCCTGCTCTTTACGCGCGCTGCGTAACAACACACCAAACTCTTCTCCGCCAAGACGACCGATCGAGTCTCCCGGGCGTGTCAGATAAACGAGCGCCTTTGCAATTCGAACCAAAGCCTCGTCACCTTTGCAATGGCCGTGTTGGTCGTTGATCAAGGAGAAGTGATCCGGATCGATCAGGAGCAGTGTGTCGCATTCACCTTCGTCACGCTTTCTGTCCATTCTTGCGATAAATTCACCGCGACTGAGAAGGCCTGTCATCGGGTCGTGGCTGGTTACGAAGGTGAGCCTGTCGTGCGCCTCTCTCAGGGCTGTGTATGATTTCTCCAACTTGTCACATGTTTCCTGAATCGTTTCCCCCTGGGTGAAGACAAAGGCGCTAACGGGCATTCCGATCAGGATGGGGATGACGGTGCATTCCACCCAACTCAGCCAGTCGATCGGCATCTGCAGGCCAAGTCTTGCCGTGAACGACAGCCCGAAAGTCGCGACGACTGCAATTATCGTCACGACTGTAGATTTGCCCAGAATCCGTTTGCTGCGCGGCGTCATATTGTTGCTATAGACAGTCCGGCTGAATGACATGTTACCAGCTTCATTAGGATTGTTCTGGACACACCGGCGAGGAGCCGAACCGGCAGGGTCCTCAAGGCCAGGTCGAGCAAATGCGCCCGCGTCCTGCCGACACTTCGCCTCGGTCGGTTCTTGGGCCCATTGTGCCGGCTGCGAGGGAAATGACATTTTGACCTGCGGTGATTTTCAGATTTCGGCTGGAAAAACCCGCCGCCTGCTGTAAACAGCGCGGGCCTGCTCACGGATAGGGGAAATCATGACGCTTGTTTCGCCCACGGAAGGTTCGACCGCAGATAGGGGAGCTGCCAGAAGCCGCCGCCTGTGGAGCCAAGCCGAAGCCCGGGCCCTCTACGAGTCTCCCTTCAACGAACTGCTGTTTCGCGCACATTGCGTCCATCGTGCGAACTTTGATCCCAACCGCGTTCAGCTCAGCCGGCTGCTGAGCATCAAGACCGGCGGCTGCCCCGAGGATTGTGGTTATTGCAGCCAGTCCGCGCACCACAATTCCGGACTGAAGGCCTCCAAGCTGATGGCGGTCGAACGCGTCATCGAGGAAGCCCGCAAGGCGCGCGATGCGGGTGCGACGCGCTATTGCATGGGCGCGGCGTGGCGCAGCCCCAAGGCGCGCGATATGGAGGTCGTGGTCGCCATGGTCGAAGGCGTCAAGGCGCTTGGCATGGAAACCTGCATGACATTAGGGATGCTCGATGTTGAGCAGGCGCAGCAGCTCAAGACAGCGGGGCTCGACTACTACAATCACAACATCGATACGTCCGAGCGCTATTACGGCGAAGTCATCACGACGCGCTCGTTCGCCGACCGGCTCGAAACATTGGACAATGTTCGCGATAGCGGCATCAAAGTCTGCTGCGGCGGCATTGTCGGCATGGGCGAGGAACCGGTCGACCGCGTGGACATGCTGGTGACGCTCGCCAATCTCCCCGAGCCGCCCGACAGCGTCCCGATCAACATGCTGATCCCGATTGAAGGCACACCGCTTGGTCATGAGCGGCCAATAGAGCCGATCGAATTCGTGCGCACCATTGCGCTTGCCCGTATCCTGATGCCGCAATCCCATGTTCGCCTGTCGGCCGGCCGCACGGCAATGAGCGAGGAAATGCAGGCACTGTGCTTCTTTGCCGGCGCCAATTCCGTCTTTGTCGGCGATATGCTGCTGACGGCGGACAACCCGAGTGAGGATAAGGACACTGCGCTCTTTCGCAAGCTCGGTATTGAACCAATGGAGCTTTCCGGCTTGTGAGCGCAGGGGGCTTGCTCGACCGCTATGAGACGACGCTGAGCGGGCTCGCGCGCAAGAACCGTTTGCGCACGTTGTCGCCGCGTGCCGGTCTCGATTTCGCCTCCAATGACTATCTGGGACTCGCAGCCTCGCCGCGCCTGGCCAAAGCCGTCGCAGCAGCACTCGCAGCCGGCACGCCGGTCGGCGCCACGGGGTCTCGCCTGTTGCGCGGCAATACGCCGGAGCACGAGACCCTCGAAGCCGAAGCGGCACGTTTCTTCGGCGCCGAACGTGCGCTTTTCTTCAGCGGGGGCTATGTCGCCAATTTCGCCGTCCTGACCACACTTCCGCAAAAGGGCGATCTCGTCGTGCTTGACGCACTCATCCATGCCAGCGCCCATGAGGGCGCGCGGGCTGGCCGGGCGGCAGTGGCGGAGGTCCCACATAATGACATCGGCGGCTTCGAAGACGCCATTTTGACCTGGCGGCGTTCGGGCGGCACGGGTCGCCCCTGGATCGTGGTCGAGAGCCTCTATTCCATGGATGGCGACCGCGCGCCCCTGGCCGATCTGGCAGCACTTGGCGACCGACACGACGCTTTCCTGCTGATCGACGAGGCGCATGCCACCGGCGTGTATGGACCCGATGGACGCGGCCTAGCGCACGACCTCGAAGGCCGCGACAATGTCGTCGTGTTGCACACTTGCGGCAAGGCGCTTGGCGCCTCCGGTGCGCTGGTCACCGGATCCACCGTCTTGTGCGACTACCTCATCAATCGTTGCCGGCCTTTCATCTATGCCACCGCCCCTTCGCCGCTGATAGCGGTGGCCGCTACCGAGGCGCTCGCCGTCCTGCATGACGAACCCGAGCGCCGCGAGCGGCTAGCAGCACTCGTCGCCTTCGCCGGCCGGGAACTCAAAGCCTGCTGCGGGGTGGCGCCGAGCGGCTCGCAGATCCTGCCGGTCATCGTCGGCGACAACGCCCGCGCCATGGCGCTCGCAAGCGCGCTGCAGGCGCGCGGTTTCGATGTGCGCGGCATCCGCCCGCCAACGGTGCCCGAGGGCACGGCTCGGCTCAGGATTTCACTGACGCTCAATGTCGAGCAGGCTGACGCCGCTGCGATGATCAAGGCATTGTCAGAGGAATGGGAGCGAATGGCGGCATGAGCCAAACCTTCGTCATCACCGGCACGGACACCGGAATCGGCAAAACGGTTATAGCGGCTGGTCTGGCCGGCCTGCTCAATGGCGCCTACTGGAAACCGGTGCAGTCGGGGCTCGACGGCGAAACCGATACCCAGACGGTGGCGAGGCTTGCTGAGCTGCCTCCAGATCGGGTCGTCCCGGAAGCCTGGCGGCTGGTCCGACCGCTCTCGCCGCATCGTGCTGCCGAACTCGATGGCGTTTTGATCGATCCCGACCGCCTCGTTCTGCCCGTAATGGCGCGTCCGCTGATCATCGAGGCCGCCGGCGGTCTCATGGTGCCGCTCACGCGCAACTTCCTGTTCATCGATGTGTTCGCCCGCTGGCGCGCGCCGGTCGTGCTTTGTGCGCGCACGGCGCTCGGCACCATCAACCACACGCTTCTATCGATCGAGGCGCTGCGCCGCCGCGACATTCCGCTTTTGGGCATAGCGTTCATTGGTGACCCTATGCCCGACACTGAATGCACGATCGCTGCGATCGGCAAGGTGCGTGTGCTTGGTCGCTTGCCTTTCCTCGATCCGCTGGCGCCCGACGCTCTCCTGTCGGCCATGGCAGCGCATTTCGACATGGTGCCTTTTCAGCAGGCCAGCGCATGAGCCGCTCGGCCGTCTGGCATCCCTTTACCCAGCACGCCGTCGAACCGGCGCTGCCGAAGGTTGTTCGGACGGAAGGCGCCTACCTGCAGACGGATGACGGAAGGCGCATTCTCGACGCGATATCCTCATGGTGGGTGGTGACCCACGGCCATCGCCATCCCGCAATCGTCGAGGCAATCCGCTCAACTGCCGAAACGCTCGATCAGATCATATTCGCCGGTCTCACCCACGCGCCAGCCGAGGAACTGGCGAGCGCGCTCATCGGCCTGGCGCCGAAGGGTCTGGACTGGGTCTTCTATTCCGACAGCGGCTCGACCAGTGTCGAAGTGGCGCTCAAAATGGCGCTTGGCTATTTCCGCAACATCGGCGCGCCGCGCTCGCGTATCGTTGTGATGGAATCGAGTTATCACGGTGACACGATCGGGACGATGAGCGTCGGGGCCCGCGGCGTCTTCAACGCCGCCTACGATCCCCTGCTCTTTGACGTCGATACCATCCCCTTCCCTGCCGCGGGCCGCGAGCAGGAAACCCTCGACGCCTTCGAGGCCTTCAGCCGTGATCGCAAGGCGGCGGCCCTGATCGTCGAACCGCTGGTCCTGGGCGCCGGCGGCATGCGGATGTATTCGCCAAGCATCCTGGCCGAATTGAAACGTATTGCCGAGGCCTCCGGGACGCTGTTCATCGCCGATGAGGTGATGACCGGCTGGCCGGACAGGCACCCTGTTTGCCTGCGAGCAGGCTGGCATTGCGCCCGACATATTGTGCACGTCGAAAGGGCTGACCGGCGGCGCGATCCCGCTTGCCGCCACGCTCGCGACCGACGCCATCTTTCTGGCGTACTATTCGCCGGATCGCAGCCGCACCTTCTTTCACTCGAGCTCCTATACCGCCAATCCGATCGCCTGCGCGGCCGCACTTGCCAACATCGCTGTCTGGCGCGATGAGCCGGTCATCGAGCGCGTCACAACACTGACGCGACTGCAAGCCGAAGGGGCTCGCCGCTTTGCCGAAGATTCCCGCTTCGCCGATGTCCGGCTGACCGGCACGATTGCCGCCTTCGAACTGGCGGTCGCCAACTCCGGCTACCTGGCTGAAATCGGCCCGAAGCTGCGCGCTTTTTTCCTTGAGCGCGATCTCCTGGTACGCCCGCTCGGCAATGTGATTTATCTCCTGCCGCCCTACTGCGTAAGCGCCAGCGAGCTTGGGCGCCTGTATGACGCAATCGACCAGGCCGCCGACCTTGTCGGGCAAGCCCGATGATCCGAGGCGCGAAAATCACCGGTTTCGGCCACCACGCGCCGGCGCGGGTCGTGCCGAATGCCGAGATCGAGGCCTCGCTTGGCCTGGAGGCCGGCTGGATCGAGAGGCGGACCGGCATCCGGTCGCGTCGCTGGGCGGAGCCCTCCGACACCTTGTCGGGCCTGGCCGGGAATGCGGGAGATATGGCGCTGGATATGGCTGGGATCGACCGGGCCGCGGTCGGCCTGCTGCTGCTGGCAACATCGACGCCCGATCATCTGCTGCCGCCAAGCGCGCCGCTGGTGGCGCACCGTCTCGGCCTTGCTCATGCCGGCGCGGTCGATCTTGCCGGCGCCTGCGCCGGTTTCGTTTACGCGCTTACCTTCGCCGACGCCTTCGTTCGCACCCACGGCAAGCCGGCGCTGGTCATCGCCGCCAATATTCTGAGCCGCCGCATCAACCCGGCCGAACGCGCCAGCGCGGTGCTGTTCGCCGACGCCGCAGGCGCGCTTTTGCTGGTCCCTTCGTCCGACCCTGATCACGGTGTCCTCGGCGCCTCGCTGGATTCCGACGGGTCCGGTTATGGCCTGATCCAGATCCCGGCAGGCGGCAGCAGCAGGCCATTCGCGGGAGATTTCGACATAGCCGAGACCCGCATGACGATCGCCGATGGACGCTCCGTGTTCGCCAAGGCAGTCGAGATGATGGCTAGGTGTTCGGCCGAGGCGCTGGAAATAGCGAACGTTGCAGCTCAGGCCGTGGATCGGTTTGTTCCACACCAGGCCAACGCCCGCATTCTCGATGCCGTGGCCGACAAACTCGATATTGGCCCTGAGAAGGTGGTGAGAAGCATTGCAGAGTTCGGCAATTCCTCTGCCGCGACAATTGCGCTGTCGCTGTCCCTCTCCCATCAGGCCAACCCGCTTGCGCCGGGCGAAAGGCTTCTGCTCGCCGCGGCCGGCGCCGGGCTTACCGGCGGCGCGCTCGTGATCGGCGTCTAGACTAAGACTAGAGGGCGGGCAGCAACTCAGGCGCCCATTGGCTGCGTGGATTGTCGCCGGCGGGCTGCACGGGATCCATCGCCAGACGCGGCAGCGCCCGGCGCTCGCGACCAGGGAGAGGAGCGAAGACGATCACGCAGCGACGGCGGCCTGCACGAAACCTCGTACCGAGCCTGGCGACCACACCTCGACATTGTCGATCAGCCGCGTCTGGCCAAGCCAGGCGGCGACGAGCAGTCGCGCCGGTCGGTTCGGGGCGGCGATGATGGCGAGGTCCTCGTCCGCGCGCAGCTCAAGATACTCGACCTGCGAAAAACCTGCAGCGAGGATTGCCTGCCGTGCTTCGTCGAGCACGCGATCGATGCAGTGGTCACGCTTCAGCCGTCGGGCTGTCTCGAACAGGATTTTGGCCAAGCGAGGTGCTGCGCTCCGTTCAGCGGCGGACAGCCGCGAGTTGCGCGACGACATCGCCAGGCCATCGTCTTCGCGCATCGTCGGGCATGCGATGATGTCGATCGGGATGTCGAGATCGCACACAAGCCGGCGCACCACATGCAGTTGCTGGAAATCCTTTTCGCCAAAGAAGGCCAGATCGGCACCGGTCTGGAGAAAAAGCTTGGTGACGACGGTCGCCACCCCGTCGAAATGACCGGGCCGGAATGCGCCGCAAAGGCCTTCGCTCAGCGCGCTCACCGAAACCGCCGTGGCAAAGCCCTGCGGATACACATCCGCCGCATCCGGCGCGTAAAGGATGTGGGCGCCGAGCGGCGCCAGTTTGACGGCATCGTCATATTCGGTGCGCGGATAGGCGATCAGATCCGCCGGGCTGTTGAACTGCTTGGGGTTGACAAAGAGCGTGACGATCACCCGATCGGCCTTTGCGAGGGCGGCACGCACAAGGCTGAGGTGACCCTCGTGGAGAGCGCCCATGGTCGGTACGACCGCCACTTTCAAACCATCCCGGCGCCACACGGCCACGATGCTGCGCAGTTCAGCAACTGTCCGAAGAATGGGAATGCCCACCTTGGATCTCCTCTTTTCAGGTCTTCGGCTCGTTGCCGAACACGTGTTCTGCCGCTGGAAAGCGGCGCTCACGAACGTCATGCGAGTAGGCCGAGACTGCCGCGGAAGCCGCCTCGCCCAGCTCGGCGTATCGCTTGACGAATTTTGGACGAAAGGCGCCGAACAGGCCCAGCATATCGTCAACGACCAGAATCTGGCCGTCGCAGGCCGGCGAGGCGCCTATGCCGATGGTCGGGATTGCGATCTCCTGCGTGATCCGCAGCGCCAGGGCTTCAGGCGTCTTCTCCAGCACGACCGCGAAGGCACCTGCTTCGGCCACCGCGACCGCATCACGCTGGATGCGGTCGGCATCGTCGCCCCGCCCCTGGACGCGGTAGCCGCCGAGTGCATTCACCGCCTGCGGCGTCAGGCCGACATGAGCCATCACCGGCACGCCACGCGCAGTAAGGAAGCGTATCGTCTCGGCCATGCTTTCGCCGCCTTCGAGCTTGACCGCCGCGCAGCCTGTTTGCGCCATCACGCGGGCGGCATTGTCAAAGGCATGCCCAGGACTTTCCTCATAGGAGCCGAACGGCATGTCGACGACCATCAGCGCCCGTTCGAGGCCCCGCCGCACCGCCTGGCCGTGCAGGATCATCATTTCGAGCGTGACGCCGAGCGTCGAAGGCAGGCCGTGAAGCACCATGCCGACGCTGTCACCGACAAGCACCACATCGCAGTGAGCATCGACCAGTTGTGCAATGGGCGTTGTATAAGCAGTCAGACAGACCAGCGGCGTCCCACCCTTGCGTGCCGCAATGTCCGGTGGGGTCAAGGCCCTGATTCCTCGCGTTGCGCTCACCGACTTCCCTCACGTGACGTCAACCCGAAGCCATCTGCCACAAATTTGTGCAGATGCGAAGAAGAAATTGCAGTGCACAATGATTTGCGGACTATTTATTCCGCACGCTGTGACGCCGCTTCGAATGAGCACGAGTGCGAAAGCTGGCTCTTAATCTAGCGCCCAGTCCACTTCCCTAGCGTCACTGCCGAGGGGCTTCGCGTTTGCGACACTCTTATGTAGACCGAAGGTCTAGGCCTTAACCGAGAGTGTGGTGTTGACAGGCTAAAGGGGCTGCTACACGCTGGTTAAATCGATTGAGAAGTTCTCACGGAACACTGCCCAACCCAGGCAACCATGGACGATCGCCCAAAAGCAACACGAAACGGTAGGGCCGCCGCAAAGGCCAAGCAAGTCGAAGCGGAGCTGATTGCCGTTGTCGTGTCCGTCAATGACGGTGAACCAGCGGTCCTCACCATCGGGGAGGCGGATTGCCTGCCCTCGGGGCCGTTCGCGCTGGAGCATCGATCGCTGCAGTCAGGTCTTAGGGCGTGGGTCGAGCAGCAGACTGGTCATCCCCTCGGCTATATTGAGCAGCTCTATACGTTCGCTGATCGCGACCGCGCCGACGGGCGCCAGCAGCGCGTCATTTCCATCAGCTATCTCGCTTTGACCCGGAAAGAACATGCCACCGGCGCATCCGCCTGCGCCTGGCGGAGCTGGTACGATTATTTTCCGTGGGAGGACCACCGCCTCGGAACACCGAAACTGATTGCGGATGTTCTGAAGCCGCGTCTGCTTGGCTGGGCGGCTGCAGTTGAGGAGGCTGCGATTGCCCGTGAACGACGGCGGCGGGCTGCCATTGCTTTCGCGTTCGAGGACCGACCCTGGAATGAAGAGCTGGCGCTTCAGCGCTATGAGCTGCTTTACGAGGCGGGTCTGGTGGCAGAGGCCACCCGCGACGAACGGTCGATCGCATCCGACTCAACAGCCGGGACAACGATGGTTGCCGACCATCGCCGCATCCTGGCCACGGGCCTTGCGCGCTTGCGCTCGAAGATCAAATACCGGCCAGTCGTCTTCGAGCTGATGGCGCCGGTGTTTACGCTGCTGCAGCTGCAACGGACCGTGGAAGCCCTGGCAGGCCGGCTGATCAACAAGCCCAACTTTCGCCGGCTCATCGAGCAGCAAGAACTGGTCGAGGAGACTGGCGAGACGTCCCTGGATACGGGCGGGCGCCCGGCCAAGCTCTATCAGTTTCGCCATGTCGTGCTGGATGAAACTGCCGTTGCGGGGACAAAATTGCCTCTGGCCCGGGGTTGACACTCTTATAGTCAACCTAGATATATACCCCTTATAGTCGAATGGATTATAAACGGGAGGCGCCGGTGAGCGGGACGATACCTTCGGCCGCGTCCCTGTATCAGCGCGTCCAGCGCATCATCCCCCCAGTGGAATGGACAGCTTTCAGCGACGACATCGAGGCTATTCTGGCGCTCAAGCGCGAGCGCAACGCTGTCATCCTGGCCCACAACTATCAAACACCCGAGATTTTCCACTGCGTCGCCGATATCGTCGGCGACAGCCTGGCGCTGGCCCGCAAGGCAATGACCGTCGATGCGGACATCATCGTGCTCGCCGGCGTGCATTTCATGGCCGAGACGGCGAAGCTTCTCAATCCGGACAAGACGGTGCTCATTCCGGATCTTGGCGCCGGCTGCTCGCTGGCGGACTCGATCACGGCGGACGACGTGCGGCTGATGCGGCAACGCTACCCTGGTGTGCCAGTCGTGACCTACGTCAACACGTCCGCTGCCGTGAAGGCCGAGTCGGACATCTGCTGCACCTCCGGCAACGCTTTGGCTGTGGTGGAGTCGCTTGGCGTTGAGCGGGTGATCATGCTGCCCGATGAATACCTGGCCAGGAACATCGCGGCACAGACTTCGGTCGAGATCATCGCCTGGAACGGTCATTGCGAAGTGCATGAGCGCTTCACGCCAGCCGACATTCGCGAGCTGCGGGATGCCTACCCTGGCGTTACCGTGCTTGCCCATCCCGAATGCCCGCCGGAAGTTGTCGCGGTTGCCGATTTCGCCGGCTCGACTGCGGCGATGTCGGATTTCGTCGGACGGCACAAGCCTGCGCGCGTCGTGTTGATGACCGAATGCTCAATGAGCGACAACGTCGCCATCGAGCACCCCGATGTCGAGTTCGTGCGCCCCTGCAATCTCTGTCCGCATATGAAGCGTATCACGCTCGCCAACATTCGCACGGCGCTGCAAGAAACCCGCCACATCGTGACCATCGATGCTCGAGTGGTTGATGGTGCTCGGCGTGCGGTCGAGCGGATGCTTGCTGTATGACGCCAGAGGTCGGCGACATCAGGGGAGCGCCCGTGATCATCGGAGCCGGCGTTGCCGGGCTGATGACCGCGCTTCATCTGGCGCCGCATCCCGTTTACCTTCTGTCCCCGACGCGGCTCGGGACCGAAACCTCCAGCACACTCGCGCAAGGCGGGCTGGCGGCAAGCCTCGGCGCTGACGACAGTCCAGACCTGCATCTTGCAGACACGCTTGCTGCAGGTGATGGCCTCTGCGACGAGAGTGTGGCCAGACGCGTTTTGAATGCGGCAGACCGAGCCATCGAGAATTTGATGGACCTGGGCGTCGCCTTCGACTGCTCGTGGGACGGGACACTGCGGCTCGGGCTCGAGGCAGCGCATTCCCGTCGGCGGATCGTCCATGCCGGGGGTGACTCTACGGGCCGCGAGCTTGTACGCGCGCTCATCATCGCTGTGAGGCGAACGCCATCGATCGCAATTCTGGAAGGCATGGAAGCCCGCCGGCTCATTGTGGAAAATGGTGCGGTCAGCGGCGTTGTGGCGGCAAAAGGTGGACAGGCGATAATATTTCCGACGCGCCGCGTGGTTCTTGCGAGCGGCGGTATCGGCGCCCTGTTCAGAGACACGACCAATCCGGCCGGCTCATTCGGGCACGGCCTGGCGCTCGCCGCATGCGCCGGTGCAGAACTCGCCGATCTGGAATTCATCCAGTTCCACCCGACAGCACTCGACGTTTCGCAGCGGCCCATGCCGTTGGTGAGCGAAGCGGTCCGCGGCGAAGGCGCAGTGCTGATCGACGAGTGCGGGCACCGCTTTCTATGCGATACGCCTGGCGGCGAGCTGGCATCGCGCGACGTCGTGGCACGGGCCGTATGGCAGCAGCTTGGCACCGGACATCGTGTTTACCTTGATGCCCGGCAGTCCCTCGGCCAGAAGTTCGCCAAGCGCTTCCCAGCTGTTGCCCAGCATTGCCGGGACGCCGGAATCGATCCGGCAGTCGAGCCCATCCCGGTGCGCCCGGCGGCACATTATCACATGGGCGGCGTGGCCGTGGATGCCGCGGGCCGCAGCACGGTGCCGGGTTTGTGGGCTTGCGGTGAGGTTGCATGTACCGGTCTGCATGGGGCGAACCGGCTTGCCAGCAACTCGCTGACCGAGGCCGTGACGACCTCGTTGTGGGTCGCGCAAAGCGTAGCTGCCGCTCCTGCGGGCTGGCAGTGGCCAAGGCTTGTCGCAAAGGCACCCCCGCGACCGGACCCCTCCTCCGTTCGCCACGCTATGTCCAATGGGCTCGGTGTTATCCGGGACGGGCAAGCACTATCCGACACCGTGGAAACGCTGCTGCCGATGGCGGTACGCAACACTGGCGCTTCCGATCCCGCCTTGATCGCGCTGATGATCGCCATTGCAGCGCTTCGGCGCGAGGAAAGCCGCGGCTCGCATTACAGGTCGGACTTCCCCACACGCAGCGCGCAGGCCCGGTCTTCGCGCTTGACCTTCGCCTCAGCAATGACGGTTGCGGCCGAACTTAGTCTGCGGCCCGCGGAACGGAGTGCCTGATGACGTCACCTCCACCCCTTCCCGGTATCGTGATCGAGCCGATCGTGCGTAGCGCTCTACTTGAGGATCTGGGCAAAGCCGGTGACCTTACCAGCGATGCGATTGTGCCTTTTGACTGCAGGGCCACCTTCGCGTTCAGAACGCGGCAGTCTGGCGTTCTCGCTGGGCTTGATCTGGTCGCCTACGCTTTCATGCTTGTTGATCCGTCGATCGACATAAATTTTGGACGCCTGGACGGCAGCAAGGTCGCGGCGGGTGAGACCATTGCAAGGGTGAGTGGACCGGCGCGTGGCATGCTTGCGGCCGAGCGCACTGCACTCAATTTTCTCTGCCATCTCAGCGGCATTGCGACGGCAACGGCCGAGATCGTCGAAGCGGTGCGCGGACAGAAAGCAAGGATCGTGTGCACGCGAAAGACAACGCCCGGCCTGCGCGCGCTGGAAAAATACGCTGTCCGCGCTGGCGGCGGCGCCAACCACCGCTTCGGGCTCGATGATGCGGTGCTCATCAAGGACAATCACATCGCCATTGCCGGCGACATCCGCACGGCCATTGAACGCGCGCGCGCTGCCGTTGGGCATATGGTCAAGGTCGAAGTTGAGGTCGACACCCTGGACCAATTGGAAATCGCGCTAGGCGCCGGGGTCGACGCCATCCTGCTGGACAATATGTCCGTTAGGCAACTCACCCGGGCGGTCGCAATGGTCGACGGCCGCGCGACCACCGAGGCCTCGGGGCGCATAACGCCGGCAACGGCGCCAGCCATCGCGGCAACGGGAGTCGATCTCATTTCTGTTGGCTGGGTTACGCATAGCGCGCCCATCCTCGACATCGGCATGGATGTGCCGGTCGAAGCATGCATCCAAAAACATCTAAACTGATGAGAGCGTGCTCAATTTCAGGAGCAATCTATGCCGGGGGGGAGACGTACGATGATCGACAAGGGACTGAAATCCGACCTGGCCAAGGCGCTTGCCTTCATCAGCGCAATGCTCAGCGAGCTGAATCAGATCGCGGGGTCTCACAGGCTGCAGTTCCTAGGATACCTTCTGGAGATGGCGTATATCGAGTCGTACGACATGGTCCGCAAAGAGCGCTCTCACCATCAAAGCAAGGCCATAGATCAGGGATAGCCCTGCTGAACTGAGCGCTGCGGCAGCTTTAAATCTGACCTCGGCACTTCTATTTCCGCAAAAAAGACGCGCAGTGCTCCAGCGTTCACGGGCGGTTGGACTGCAAAAACCAGTTGGAATATCTGACAGCGCGGCAGGATCACACTTTGCCCTCCAGTGCGCGAGCAACGACATGGATCCGATCTCCTTGTTTCGAGAAATGGTCGGACTGTTTCGCACAACTGACATCAGTTTCGGTTGAGTGGATTCGAGTGGGTCTAGTGGCCCCTCACTGAGGCCCTATGCGAAACCATAGGCCAGCGGATAATCCAAAAAAGTCGTGTGACACGCCAATTGCATCGAGGAGGATTCGCGTTGCCCTTGTACAAGCCAATGCTTCGCCACCTAAAAACGCGCGAGCTGTTCGGAGCCATTGACCGGGTGCCGGCTCTTGGCATGCTGGTAAGTGAGCGGACCTTCGAGGTACTAAATCCTTCGACCGGCGAAGTGCTGGCGGAACTGCCCGACATGGGTGTCGAGGAGACGCGCGCGGCGATTGACAAAGCTTATGTGGCGCAACCTGAATGGGCCGCACTGACCGCGCGCGAGCGCAGCGACATCCTCTGGCGTTGGCACCAACTGATCGTCGACCACACCGACGATCTTGCAGCGATTCTCACTGCGGAAATGGGCAAGCCGATAGCCGAAGCGAAGTCTGAGGTGGCGCATGCGGCCGCGTATCTGCAATGGTACGCCGAAGAGGCCAACCGCATCTACGGCGAGACGATCTCGGCGCCCTCTGCAGACCGTCGCATGCTGGTTATCAAACAGCCGATCGGCGTTGTTGGTACGATTACGCCCTGGAACTTCCCGGCCTCAATGGTTGCGCGCAAGATCTCGCCGGCTCTCGCCGCCGGCTGCACTATTGTGCTCAAACCTGCTGAACAGACGCCCCTCGTGGCAGGTGCAATGTTTGCTCTGGCCCATCTTGCCGGCTTTCCCGAAGGCGTCGTCAACCTCATCTACGCCTCCGAAGGCGATACGGTCGGCCGCGAACTCTGCTCGAACGCCAAGGTCCGCAAGATCAGTTTCACGGGCTCCACCGAAGTCGGCCGGTTGCTCATGCGCCAGTGCTCGGACCAGATAAAGAAAGTCGGTCTAGAGTTGGGTGGCAATGCGCCTTTCATTGTCTTTGATGATGCCGACGTCGATGCTGCCGTCGACGGTGCGATCCAGGCCAAGTTTCGCAATGCCGGCCAGACCTGCGTTTCCGCCAACCGGCTTTACGTCCAGTCGGGCGTCCATGACGAATTCGTCGCCAAATTCGTGGAGCGTGTCCGTGAGCTTCGGGTCGGCGACGGCTTCGATCCAGGTGTCGCCATCGGTCCGCTGATCGACGGGCATGCACTGGCCAAGATCGAACTTCACATTGCCGATGCCTTGGCCAAAGGTGGCGCGATCCGATGTGGCGGCGGCCGGATCGGCAGCGATGGCAACTTTTTCCAGCCGACGATCCTCAGCAACGTCTCAAGGGAAATGATCGTGGCGCAAGAAGAGACCTTCGGACCCTTGGCGCCGATCATTCGCTTCGAGGATGCTGATCAGGCCGTGCGTGAGGCCAACGATACGATATACGGCCTCGCCGCGTATTTCTATGCTTCAAACCTGAAGCGTGTCTGGCGTGTGGCCGAGGCGCTGGAATACGGCATGGTGGGGATCAACACAGGACGAATGTCCTCAGAAGCCGCGCCCTTCGGTGGGATAAAACAGTCCGGCATCGGGCGGGAAGGTTCCCGCCACGGCCTCGAAGACTATCTTGAAATGAAGTACCTCTGCATGGGCGGCATCTGAGGCGGCCGGCGGCGATTGCCGCGATGAAGGCCAGCGGACGGCCGGACGCCACGGAATGGACCCGTAGTTTTCAGATTCGCGGAACAATCCACACCGAGTCTGCCTCATAAAGGGCCCCGGTTTTCCGCCTATTTTTTGGTGGTCGAACGTCGTCAATTGCCTTCGTCACTGTGGCGGAACGCGGCGCGATAGCCGGTTAGCAACAAGCTTTGGGCGTCATTTCTCTCTGGCGGAATAGACCTCTTCCGACAAAAGCCTGACCTTTGCCAGTCTTCTACGAGCCAGCGTTCGCGCCAAAAGTTCAAAGCCGCGTCCGTAACATTCAACAATGAAAGCCAGCGTTATCAGGTCGAGCAGAAAGTCGTCTATCGCATGCGTGAGCGCATCAGACCTTTGTTCGAATCGAAGTAGCAAGGCGCGCGCCTCTTCGATCGCGGCCCGGCAATCGTCTGCGCCTATCAGTGAATCGATCCTGTCGAAGATCTGCAAGCGTCCTCACTCTCCCTAAGCCACACGCAGCGCATCGAACGCCGCTGTTGAATGAGTCTTCAACAAAGAACAGGGTCGCGTTTCGCGAAAAGGCATCGCTCGGCAAAGTGCGCGTTGATGAAGCCTGGTGCGTTAAGCGACAAGTGAATCCGACCTTAACAAGACATCTTCGAAGGCGAGTGAGCCGGCCCACGCCCGCGTGCCGCGACCCTCAATGCCGAGGAAAACTGTGCTGCACTCGTCGGAGGCAAACAGTTCCTCTCTATTCTTCCCGCCGCCACGGTTCAGCCTAGATTACATGGGAAGCGACAATAACGGAAAGCAAAGGTTCGCAAAATGAGCAGGGTGGCTGGATCAAACGAAGATTTGGCTGCACCAACGACCTTTGGGCCACTTCTGCAGCCCACCTTTCGCTCGATCTGGCTCGCCACGCAGGTTTCAAGCCTCGGCTGGTTGATGCAGACTGTCGCCATCAGCTGGCTGATGGCAACGATCTCGACTTCCGATCTGATGGTTGCGCTGGTGCAGGCTTCATCGAACCTGCCCGCTTTCGTCCTGTCCGTTTTTGCCGGAGCTCTCGCCGACAATTTCAGCCGGCGCCGGGTCATGTTCGCCGGTCGGTGCCTTATGGTGATTGCGTCCGCGATGCTGACCGCGTCCGTGGCGCTGGGCTTTGTCAGTCCGTGGATGATCCTCGGCTTCAGCTTCTTGATCGCAAGCGGCGGTGCTCTCAATGATCCGGCCTGGCAAGCGTCGGTTGGCGATATCGTGGATCGACGCGATGTTCCCGCTGCCGTCACCCTGCTTTCTGTTGGCTTCAACACCGTCCGGACTGTTGGCCCGGCGCTCGGCGGCATTGTGGTTGCCTCGTTTGGGCTTATGACGGCTTTCGCCGTGACTACGCTCACCTACTTGGTCCCTCTGGCCACCATATGGCGCTGCAAGTGGAAGGTTCGTTCTTCCCCTCTTCCCCGCGAGTCGATGAGGACGGCAATTTATGACGGGCTGCGCTTCACGGCGATGTCATCGGAGATCAAGGCAGCGATCGCGCGCGGAACCCTCTTTGGCCTGGCGAGCATCGCCATACTCGCGCTGCTGCCGGTGGTTGTCCGCGACCAGCTGGGAGGAGGCCCGCTTGCCTATGGCGCGCTCATGGCCGGCTTCGGGACCGGTGCCGTCTTGGCTGGCCTCTCCAACAGCCTGTTCAGACGGAGCTTGTCGCAGGAGCGGCTGATGAGGCTCTCCTGCGTGGCCTGTGCGGCGTGTTCTCTCTCCCTGGCACTGACATCTTCGATTGCCGTGGCGGCAATTGCACTTGCCTTGGGCGGCGCCGGCTGGGTGACCGCCTGGTCCGGGGTTGGTGTGAGCGTGCAGCTGGCGAGCCCGCGCTGGGTCGTGGGGCGCACCATCTCGATCTACTATGCTTTGATAGACGGCGGCATAGCGCTCGGCAGCTGGGTGTGGGGCACGGTGGCCGAAAACCATTCGTTGACCTGGGCGCTGGAGGGCTCCGCTGGAGCCCTGTTGATCGTCGCTGCAGCCGGCGTTCTCTTTCCGCTTCGAGAGCGCCGCGACTCCGAGCCCGATCCCTTGGAGGAATTCGATGCCCCAGCTGTCTCTCTCAACTTGAAGCCGAGGAGCGGCCCGATCGTGGTCAAGATCGAATATCTGATAGCCGAGAGAAATCTCGAGGCCTTCCTCGACCTCATGCGGCAGCGGCGTCATGTACACAGCCGCGTCGGTGCTCGGAACTGGACGCTCCAGCGGAACCTGCAGAAGCCTATGCATTGGACAGAAACGTTCCGCACGCCGACCTGGACGGACTACCTTCGCCTCAATCATCGTCTGACGGAAGTAGACAAGGAACTGGACGAGCGTGTCTTTCAGCTGCACGCGGCCGAGACCCCACCTCAAATGACACTTTCCATCGAGCGGCCGACAAGCTCGGCCCGCAAGCCCGAGCACTCAGCTTTTCGCCATCCCCGTCATTGAAGCCTGGCCGGCATCTCTGTCATCGATCGATTGGCTACCAGCGCGACCGGTCAGCCCCCGACCTTCAAGACCATCGACATCGAAGCGGCCGCGAGTTGCCTATAAAACATTACTGCACTCTTATTGTTTGTGACGCATGCGGGTGGTGAGCGGTTTTCAAAGGCCCGTTTCCTGCTGACAAAGTTAGCTTGGACCACTGAATTGCCGGTCAAACGCTCTCCGATACTGGTGCGAGTATGAAATCAAACACGGGCTCAGGCTGGGCAGGCTTTGGCTCCCGCGGAACAACCGGGTAAGCTACGACCGCTTGGGCATGTGCAGCGAGCGCGGCGGGTGTCATCCCGAGCGCTTCCTCAAACAGGCCGCCCGGCACTCTCACCACCTGACGAAAAAGCCATGCAGCTCTTGTCGCATGGCGCGCCGCTGCGACCCGCTTGCCCTCGCGGATCTTCACCCCGGCCGCCGCTAACAGGATCAGTCCCTTGAAGAACATGCGGTGCTGAGCGCTCAGTTTCGCAGCCTGCCAGAGAGGCTCCCAGGCTTCATGGGCTTCCCAGTAGTAGCCGTGATTGAAAAGGTCGATTCCCCATCGAAACACATCTGAGCCGAGCGCTTCGCCAACGGCGACGGTCACCGGATCTGATCGGTAACTGTGGCCCAAGGGATCGCGCACCGGATGCGGATATTTGCCGGGCAGATACGCATAGCTCGGGAAACTTTTTTCGGGCAGCAAGCGAGGGCGAAACATAGACCCACCAAACATGAAAGTGCGTTAAGGGGCAATTCATGCTGACCGCCTCGTGACACGCAAGCAGTCTTAACGGGCTTGTAAAGGGTGCCGAGATTGGCCAAAACGCGCTTTGCCAAATGATGACGTTGGGTAAGCGGCTGACGCAAGGAGAAGGTATGATTTTGCGACTGAAGGAGCGGCTCGGCAAAAGGTTTGAGGAAGAAGTCCAATTCTTCAAAGGCTGGCAGAAGGACAAGAAGGGCGTGGGAGCCCTTATTCCCACTTCGGTTTATGCGGCACGCCGGATGGCAAGCGTGGTGAACCCACGGTCAGGATTGCCGATTCTGGAGCTTGGCGCGGGAACCGGTGTCATCACAAAGGCGATCCTGGCCAGGGGAATCAAGCCGCGCCAGCTGGTTTCAGTCGAATATTCCAGGATTTTCTACGACGGCCTGGTGCAACGCTTCCCGAATGTGGACTTCAGATTGGGCGACGCATTTGCGCTGGACGAAGCGCTGGGTGAGCGCAAAGGTGAACAGTTCGATTGTGTTATAAGTGCAGTCCCGCTGTTGAGCTTTCCAATGCAACAGCGTGTCGCGCTGGTTGAGGATCTGCTTGCCCGTATTCCTGCCGGCCGGCCCGTGATTCAGATCACATACGGACCTCTGTCGCCGGTGATCAAGATGCCAGACCGTTACGTGGTTTCCCACTATGACTTCGTCGTCCGCAACATACCGCCGGCACAGCTCTGGACTTATCGTCGAGCAGTCTAGCCAAATCTGGACGGTTTTCCTTCTCTGAGGGTTCCGCTGAGTGGTGGCCTTGCACCCAAATAGGATGTGGAACAGAGCAGGGGCAGATGCCAGATTGCCAAGAAGACGACGCGGTCCTGGTTGATTTGACAGTGGCCGGGCCAAATGCGCTTGACAAAGCCGCGCCGGCCCGTTCAACCTGAGGCATTCACCAGGGGAGTCCCGGCAAGGGGCTGAGATACTGCTGGCTTTCGCGGCGCAGTGACCCGTTGAACCTGATCCAGTTCATACTGGCGTAGGGACGGTGCAAGCGCTCTGCGGGAGTTCACGCCCGAGGTCCTGTTTCGGCAGGTCCACAGAAGCGTCTTTTCATCCTTCCGGCACAGAACTGGGTCTCCAATGCATGAGCAAAGGAGCCTCAAGATGAATGCCCTCACCCCCGCCGTGTCGACAGGGCCGCTGGCTGCCTCACGGAAAATCCACAAGTCTGGCGTCCTCCATCCGCACATCAAGGTGCCGATGCGCGAAATCTCCGTCCACCCGACGGCCGGCGAGCCGCCCATCACCGTCTACGATCCGTCCGGCCCCTATACCGACCCGACTGTCGAAACCAGTATCGAAAAAGGCCTGGCCCGGCTTCGCCATGAATGGATTACGGCACGCGGCGATGTCGAAGCCTATGACGGCCGTCATGTCCAGCCGGAAGACAATGGATTTGCCACTGGCGAGCGCCTGACACCGGAATTTCCCATACGCAACCGGCCGCTCAGAGCTAAGGCCGGTAAGGCAGTGACCCAGATTGCCTATGCGCGCGCCGGCATCATCACGCCTGAAATGGAGTTCGTCGCCATCCGCGAGAATCTTGGCCGCGAGATGCTGCGCGGCCAGCTTGAGCGCGACGGCGAAGCCTTCGGCGCGGCGATTCCAGACTTCGTGACGCCGGAATTCGTGCGCGACGAGGTGGCTCGCGGACGGGCGATCATTCCCGCCAATATCAATCATCCCGAGAGTGAGCCGATGATCATCGGCCGTAATTTCCTGGTGAAGATCAACGCCAATATTGGCAACTCGGCGGTCACCTCGTCGATGGCCGAGGAAGTGGAAAAGATGGTCTGGGCCATCCGCTGGGGCGCCGACACGGTGATGGACCTCTCGACCGGCCGCAACATCCACAACATCCGCGAATGGATCGTGCGTAATGCGCCGGTGCCGATCGGCACGGTGCCGCTCTATCAGGCGCTCGAAAAGGTCGGCGGCATTGCCGAGAATCTGACCTGGGAGGTCTACCGCGACACGCTGATCGAACAGGCCGAACAGGGCGTCGACTATTTCACCATCCACGCCGGCGTGCGGCTGCATTACATCCCGCTGACCGTTGACCGGGTCACGGGCATCGTCTCGCGCGGCGGCTCGATCATGGCCAAATGGTGCCTGCACCATCACCGGGAGAGCTTCCTCTACGAGCATTTCGCCGAGATCTGCGACATCGCCAGAGCCTACGACGTCTCTTTCTCGCTCGGCGACGGCCTTCGTCCGGGCTCGATCGCCGATGCCAACGACGCGGCGCAGTTCGCCGAGCTGGAAACGCTTGGCGAGCTGACGCAGATCGCCTGGGCGAAGGATTGCCAGGTGATGATCGAGGGCCCCGGCCACGTGCCGATGCACAAGATCAAGCAGAACATGGACAAGCAGCTCGCTGTCTGCGGCGAGGCGCCGTTCTATACGCTTGGACCGCTGACGACCGACATCGCGCCGGGCTACGACCACATCACCTCAGGCATTGGCGCCGCGATGATCGGCTGGTTCGGCACCGCCATGCTCTGCTACGTCACGCCCAAGGAGCATCTCGGCCTTCCCGATCGCAGCGACGTCAAGGTCGGCGTGATCACATACAAGATAGCCGCCCACGCCGCCGACCTGGCGAAGGGCCATCCGGCAGCGAAAGTCAGGGATGATGCCCTTTCCCGCGCGCGCTTCGAGTTCCGCTGGGAGGACCAGTTCAATCTGTCGCTCGACCCGGAAACCGCGCGGTCCTTTCACGACCAGACCTTGCCCAAGGAGGCGCACAAGGTGGCGCATTTCTGCTCGATGTGCGGACCGAAATTCTGCTCCATGCGTATCTCTCACGACATCCGCGCCGAGGCACAGAAAGAGGGCATGGCGGCGATGGCGGCGAAATACCGCGAGGGCGGCGATCTCTACCTGCCGGCGGACGAGACCGGCGCACCGCTCATACC
This sequence comes from Mesorhizobium sp. M0317, assembly GCF_040321555.1. Lineage (NCBI taxonomy): Bacteria > Pseudomonadati > Pseudomonadota > Alphaproteobacteria > Hyphomicrobiales > Phyllobacteriaceae > Mesorhizobium > Mesorhizobium sp. M0317. The sequence goes on from NZ_JAMYRV010000054.1 coordinate 42,991, forward strand.
TCCGCCACGTGAGCCATCATGAAGGTCTTGGTCAAAGGGGCCGGCGTTGCCGGCCTCACCGCCGCCTTCGAATTCGCCGCACGCGGCGCGGCGGTTACCGTTGCCGAGACAAGGCCTGCCCTTGGGGGCAATGCGTCGTGGTTCGCCGGTGGCATGCTGGCGCCGTGGTGCGAGCGTGAAAGCGCCGAGCAGCCGGTGCTGGATCTCGGACGCGACGCCGCCGACTGGTGGGACGCCGCAACGCCAGGCTTGGTAGCACGACGGGGAACGCTGGTCTTGGCCGCGCCGCGCGATGCGGGCGAGCTCGACCGGTTCGCCAGCCGCACGACGGGCTATCGGCGTGTCGAGGAAGATGAAATTGCCTTGCTGGAGCCCGACTTAGCCGGCCGCTACCGCCGCGGATTGCTCTTCCCCGCTGAGGGCCATCTTGATCCGCGCCAGGCGATGGCAGCACTTCATGACAAGCTCGCGGCCATGGGTGTTGAATTCCACTTCGGCGCCGACGCCCAGCATGTTTTTGGTTTCGATCGTCAGATCGATTGCACGGGAATGGCAGCCGCCGATAGCAGGTTGCGTGGCGTTCGCGGCGAAATGCTCACCCTGCGTATCCCTGATATCTCGCTGTCGCGCCCCGTCAGGCTGCTGCATCCGCGCTTTCCACTCTATGCAGTGCCGCGCACCGACCACTGTTTCATGATTGGTGCGACGATGATTGAAAGCCAGTCCGGCGGACCGGTCACGGCGCGCTCCATGATGGAGCTGCTGGGTACCGCCTATGCCCTCCACCCGGCCTTTGGCGAGGCTGAGATCGTTGAAACCGGTGTCGGCGTCCGCCCAGCCTTTCCCGACAATTTGCCGCGCGTCGAAACCAAGGGTGAAATCATCGCGATCAACGGGCTCTATCGTCACGGTTTTCTCCTGGCTCCCGCCATGGCGCGCCAGGCTGCCGACCTGGTTTTCACTCAAGACAGAACCAAGGAACTTGCTCATGAAACTGATGGTCAACGGCGAAGCGCATGAGGTTGCCGCCACCACGCTGGAGGCGCTGCTTGCCGCGCTCGACTATGAGGGCGATTGGCTGGCGACCGCCGTCAACAACGACCTCGTGCACAAAGCCAACCGGGCGGAATTCCAATTGAACGACGGCGACCGGATCGAAATCCTCTCGCCCATGCAGGGAGGCTAGCATGTTCGAGCTTTATGAAGCCGAGCTTCCCTCCCGCCTGCTTCTCGGCACGGCTCAATATCCTTCGCCGGCCATCCTTGCTTATGCAGTCAGGGCATCGGGCACGGCGGTGGTGACCGTCTCGTTGCGCCGTGAAATGGCAGGCGGCAGGGCCGGCGAAAAATTCTGGTCGTTGATCCGCTCGCTCGGCGTCAGAATCCTGCCCAACACTGCTGGCTGCCACTCCGTCAAGGAAGCGGTCACGACCGCACAAATGGCGCGCGAAGTCTTCGGTACGAACTGGGTCAAGCTCGAAGTGATCGGCAACCATGACACCCTGCAGCCGGATGTTTTCGGTCTGGTCGAAGCCGCCCGCATCCTGTGCGAGGACGGTTTTGCTGTATTCCCCTATACCACCGACGACCTTATCGTTGCCGAGCGGCTGCTTGCGGCGGGCTGCAAGGTCTTGATGCCGTGGTGCGCGCCGATCGGTTCCGCCCTCGGACCGATCAACATCACGGCGCTGCGCTCGATGCGCGGACATTTCCCTGATGTTCCGCTGATCGTGGATGCGGGGCTCGGACGGCCGTCGCACGCGGCAACCGTCATGGAGCTCGGCTTTGATGCCGTACTCCTGAACACCGCGGTCGCCAAGGCGGCCGATTCGGTCGGCATGGCGCGTGCGTTCGGCAAGGCGGTCGAGGCCGGTCGTGAAGCGTTCAGCTCGGGAATGCTCGAACCGCGCGACGTCGCCGTGCCGTCGACACCGACCATCGGCAGGGCGGTTTTTTCATGAAGCTCGATCCGTTCTACCTGATCGTCGACAGCGCCGCCTGGATCGAACGCCTGGTGCCGCTTGGCGTCAAGCTGGTTCAGTTGCGCATCAAGGATAGGGACGAGACCACGCTGCGGACGGAAATCCGCCGCGCGAACGACGTCTGCGCGATCCATGGCTGCCAACTGATCGTCAACGACTATTGGCGCACGGCAATTGAGGAAGGCTGCGACTTCGTCCACCTCGGCCAGGAGGATTTGGCTGCGGCCGACCTGCTGGCGATTAGATACGCCGGATTGAAGCTCGGGCTCAGCACGCACGATCATCCCGAACTGGAAACGGCGATCGCTGCCGAGCCCGACTATATCGCGCTCGGCCCCATCTATCCCACCATCCTGAAGCAGATGAAATGGGGGCCGCAAGGGCTCGCGCGGATCAGCGCGTGGAAGCATCGGGTGGCGCCGATCCCATTGGTCGCCATCGGCGGCCTCAACCCCGACCGGCTCGACGGTGTCTTCGAGGCTGGTGCGGACAGCGCGGCGGTGGTCACCGACATCACGTTGAATGCCGATCCCGAAGCGCGCACGCGAGAATGGATCGAAAAGACAAAGCCATGGCGCTGAGCCGAGAACCGCATGTGCTCGTGGTCGGCGGATCAGACTCCAGCGGTGGGGCTGGAATTGCACGCGATATCGAGACGATCTCTTCCATTGGCGTGCGCACCTGCTTGGCCGTCACAGCGCTGACGGTGCAGACGCACGAAGCCGTGATGAAAATCCATCCTTCGCAGCCCGATCTTGTGGCCGATCAGATGCGCGCCGCGCTGCAGGCCAACAAGGTGGCGGCAATCAAGATCGGCATGCTCGCAACGGCCGAGATCGTCGTTGCCATCGCGGCTGTGCTACGCGAGAATCCGCGGGTGCCGGCAATACTCGACCCGGTGCTGGCCTCCACGTCAGGCCAGGCGCTGCTGGACGCAAGGGCCATCGCCGTCATGAAATGCGACCTGATGCCCCTTTGCCGCCTCGTCACGCCCAATCTCATGGAGCTGGCGCTTCTTGTTGGCTTAGAGCCAGCGGTGGATGAAGGCGGCGCAGTGTGGCAAGGCCAGGAATTGCTGGCAGTCGGGATGCAGGCCCTGCTGATCAAGGGCGGCCACGCGGCGGGACCCCGATCGACCGATATTCTGTTGCGCATGGATCAAGAGCCAATCCGCTTTGACGCGCCGCGCCTTGCCGTATCGATACGCGGGACGGGCTGCATGCTGGCCAGCGCGATTGCGGCGCATCTGGCAAAGGCGAGATCACTTGAAGGCAGCGTGCGCGAAGGCAAGCTGTTTGTTTTCGAGAAGCTTCAGAAGGCAGCCGAATGAGTGACGCTGCCTCAGTCACTCTAACGCGACGGCGCGGCGATCAAGTCCATCCAGCGGTATGCAGATAGCGCCCTGCCGGCGGGGAGAAGACCGGCAGGTGTCCCCGCGCATAGCTCGCGACCATTTGGCAGCAGGACATTGGCGGCAGGCGGTGGTTTTACAGCAGCGCGGCGCGATCGCCCATTCGTTTTGCCAAGCCGTCATTGGGACGGCGTCCGAGACAGACTGGATCCGGCGCCTCCTTCTGAAAAGCCTCGAGAATAGCGATATCGATCCTGTCGAGCGGCATTTTTCGTGAATCCTGCGAAAATCTGGCTATTTCGCGCAACGATTATCGAAACCTGACCTTTGGCGTAAGCGGATTCGCAAACACCTGCGCAGCGATTCGTGGTTCACTCCGACCATGCAGGGAGTGAGCCCAAAAGGGCCTGGATCAGGAGAAGAAAATGCGCGTCGGCTGCCCCAAGGAAATCAAGAACCACGAATATCGCGTCGGGCTCACGCCGGGCTCGGTCCGCGAATATGTCGCCCACGGCCACGAAGTGCTGGTCGAGACGGGCGCCGGGGCCGGCATTGGCGCCGATGATAACGCCTATCGCGCCGCTGGCGCCACCATTGCCAAGACGGCTGCCGACGTGTTCGCCAAGTCCGACATGATCGTCAAAGTCAAGGAGCCGCAGCCCAACGAATGGGCGCAGTTGCGCGACGGCCAGATCCTCTACACCTATCTGCACCTGGCCCCGGATCCGGAGCAGACCAAGGGCCTGCTCGCGTCCGGCGTCACCGCAATCGCCTATGAGACCGTAACCGACGACCGCGGCGGCCTGCCGCTCCTGGCGCCGATGTCGGAAGTTGCCGGCCGCCTGTCGATCCAGGCCGGCGCGACCGCGCTGCAGAAGGCCAATGGTGGCCGCGGCGT
>NZ_JAMYRV010000055.1:0-46077 GCF_040321555.1 Mesorhizobium sp. M0317
GGCGGGGTGCGTCCCGCCTGAGCGAGGTGGGGGTTGGCCCCGCCGGGCGCGCGCTGGGGCGGGGCGGGGGTGTTCCGCCGCGCGGCCCCGTTCAGCCGGGGCGCCTCGCCGCTGCCGTCGAGCGGCGGCAGCACGCGCCCGCCGATCGCGTCGGCGTCGATCTCAAGATCGGTGAAGCTGCCGACGTAGCCGATGTCCTGGCCGTCGGGTCGCAACTCGCCCGCCGCGGTTCCGGCGCTGAACAGTGAAACCGGATCAGTGTCGTCGGCCGGATCCGTCTGGCCGGACAAGCTCTCCGCCTGCAGCGAAATGCTCCGGGGCAGGGGCCAGGAGAGCTTGGCATTGGCCTGCAGATTGTCCCAGTCGATCCATAGCGGCGCCATCCCCGGCACCGAGGTGCGCAGCGGCCCACGCAACTCGGCGGCAGGCGACAAAGGCCGGATGAGCTCTGCAACGAAGTTGAAGCTGCCTGCCGAGGCGGCAACGTTCCTGGCGTCGTCCTCGTAAGCCAGATTGTCACAGGAGATGGCAAAACTCAGGGGGTAGCCGCTGACGGTGAGGTTGGCGCAGCCGGCCTCGATGCCTTTGTCCTTGAGCGAGGCCACCGCCTTGTCGGCTTCGCTGCTGACGCGACCGGCGACATAGAACCAGACCGCGCTGTAGACGCCGAACAGCATAACGACCAAGGCAGCGAGCCACATCAGCCGGCGGCGAAACTTCGACGGACGCTCGTCACTTGACGTCATGCTGCGGCTTTCATTAACGCGGGCGTGTTGCGGGTGGACTGTGGCTTACGCAACAAGCAAAAAGAACAGAAGAGCACCGATTCCGATGCGGCGGCGTCACTCTCGTGCAATCAGGCTTGGCGATATGGGCGATTTTTGGGTTTTTGGCTACGGCTCGCTGATCTGGCGACCGGGATTCGCCCATGTCGAGACACGGCGCGCGCGGCTTTACGGCTACCGCCGGTCGCTGTGCGTCTATTCCTTCGTGCATCGCGGCACGCGCCAGCGGCCGGGCCTGGTGCTAGGCCTCGACCGTGGCGGCTCCTGCATCGGGCTGGCCTTTCGCGTGCCCGGCGAGCTGCGCGATGAGGTGCTGACCTATCTGCGCGAGCGCGAATTGGTGACCAGCGTCTACCTCGAGCGTGTGCTCGATATCAGCCTCGACGGGAATGGGGCGGCCGCGGGAGAGAGAGTGAAAGCGGTCGCCTATATCGTCGACCGCCAGCATGAGCAGTATGCCGGCGGGCTCGACCCCGCGCATGCGGCAGGTGTTATCCGTGGCGCCGTCGGCCAGTCCGGAAACAACGAGGACTATGTGCTCAACACGCTGCAGCATCTCGCGGCGCTGGGTATCAGCGACCACTGGCTGGAAGAGGTGGCGAAGCGGATCGCCTCGTGAGCCAGTAGACCACGGCGAGCCTGCAGGCGAAGCTCTTGCGCCTTTGTGAAGCGCTGGCCCGCTGGAAAAATTGGCTGAGGCCTTTGACCTCGGCGCGGCGAGACCTAGCTTAGCTGCGGCCCGGAGCATTCGGGTCGCCCGCCGCCAGCCCACGGAGCCCCGTCTTGCAAAAACGCCGTCTCGGTCAAACCGACCTTTCCATCGCGCCGCTGGTCCTGGGCGGCAATGTCTTCGGCTGGACCGCGGACGAGAAGACCTCCTTCGACCTGCTCGACCGGTTCGGCGACGCCGGCCTCAACGCTATCGATACGGCCGATGCCTATTCGCGCTGGGTGCCCGGCCACGCGGGCGGCGAGTCCGAGACCATCATCGGCAAATGGATGAAAAGCCGCGGCAACCGTGACAAGATCATCGTCATCACCAAAGTCGGCTCGGATATGGGACAAGGCAAGAAGGATCTGTCCGCTGCCCATATCGAAAGGGCAGTCGAGGCGTCGCTCAAGCGATTGCAGACCGACGTGATCGACCTTTATCTCTCGCATTGGCCGGACCCGACAACCCCTTATGAGGAGACGCTCGGCGCCTACCAGAAGCTGCTCGCTGCCGGCAAGGTCCGCCATATCGGCGCCTCGAATCTTGACGCCGGCCAGCTGCGCGCCGCGCTCGATGTTGCCAGCCTGCGCGGGCTGCCGCGCTACAGCGTGCTGCAGCCGGAATACAATCTCTACGACCGCTCATCCTTCGACGGGCCGCTGCATGATCTGTGCGTGGCCGAGGATATCGGCGTCATCACCTATTTCAGCCTCGCCAAGGGGTTTTTGAGCGGCAAATACCGTAGCGAGGCCGATCTCGGCAAAAGTGAACGCGGCGGCGGCGTGAAGGCTTATCTCAATGCGCGCGGCATGCGCATTCTGGCCGCACTCGACACTGTGGCGGCGCGCCATTCGGCCAAGCAGGCGGAAGTAGCACTCGCCTGGGTGATGGCGCAGCCCGGCATCACCGCGCCGATCGCCAGCGCCACGACGCTGGACCAGGTCGACAGCCTGGTGCGCGCCGCATCGCTGAAGCTCAGCGCGGAGGATCTCGTGGCGCTGGACAAGGCCAGCGCCTAGCCGCGCAGGTTCGGCACGATCGTTCAAGACGACGGCTGTCCGCCTTGCCACACTGTTCTCCATTATTGTGGAGAAGAGGCAGCATGGCCGCAGACATTCTTTCGCAGGCGCAGCCCTGGCAGCAATTGCTGGCGCTGGTGCTGGCGGCAACCGTCGTCATGGGCAGTCCTGGCCCGGCGACGATCAGCGTCACGGCGATAGGGGCCGCCTTCGGCCTGCGCAATTCGCTTCACTACACATCGGGGATGATTTTGGGCACGGTCGCGGTGCTGCTGGTAGTGGCCACCGGCATCAAGGCTATCCTCACCTCGATGCCGGGCGTAGCGCCAGTGCTGGCGGTCGCTTCCGCCGCCTATATTCTCTACCTCGCCTACAAAATAGCGACAGCGCCGCCGCTGGCCGCGCGTGACAGCAGCGCGGTTCTGCCGACCTTCCTCGGCGGCTTCCTGCTCGCCGTTGCCAACCCGAAAGCCTATGTGGCGATTGCTGCGGTCCTTGCTGGCTCCGCGACCGCAGCCGGCGCCGATGCTCTCGGCATCCCGGCCAGGCTGGCGGTTCTCACCCTGATGATCGTCGCCATCCATGTGCTGTGGCTGCTGGCCGGCGCGGCCTTCGCCCGCACCCTGCGCCAGCCGCTGGCGTCGCGGATCATCAATCTGGCCTTCGCGGCGACGCTGGTGCTGACCACGGCGCTGGCGGCGTGGCCTTGAGCCGGCCCGCAGAAGAGATCAAGCTTTGGTCTTTTTTGTTTTGGCGCAATTCAGGACGGAAAAAACCGCTCACACTTTTCCTGGAATTGCTTTGGCGGCCGCGGCGAGTTCGGCCAGCCGCTTGACCGCCGTCGGCGGCATTTGCGGCGGGTTAGGAGCCTGCGATGCCTCGATCAGCAGCTGGTCGCAGGCGACTTCCGTATCGCCGATCAGCCTGTCCATGAATTCGTCCTTGCCGAGCCCGGGCGGAATCGGCGGCAGGAAGCGGGCCTTGATGGTGCCGGGAAAGCGCAAGAATTTGCGGCGAGGCCAATAGAGGCCGGCGACATGGGCGACCGGTACCACCGGGACGCCAAGCTGCGTATAGAGCTCGACAATGCCGTATTTGTAAGCCGGCTCGTCGCCTGGCGCTCGGCGCGTGCCTTCGGGGTAGATAATCAGCTGGCGCGGATTGCGCCCCATCTCCTGCTTTGTCGATGCAACGACCTGCTTCAACGCCTTGGAGCGGCTGCCGCGGTGAACCGGGATCATCCGCATCTTCAGGATGTACCAGCCGAAGAAGGGGATCCAGGTCAGCTCGCGCTTCAGAATATAAAGCGGATCGTGGAGGAAGGGAAAGAAAGCGATCGCGTCCCAAAACGACTGGTGTTTCGGCGCCAGGATGAAAGAGCCCTCCGGCAGGTTCTCGACGCCGGTGATGTCGCTCCTCGTGCCGGCGATCTTGTCGTAGAGCCACAGGCTGGTGCGCGACCAGAATTTCGGCACGAACCAGGCGCGATGGCGTGGCGAAAGGAAGTAGTAAGGGGTCCAGAGGACCATCTGGACGATCAGATTGACATAGAAGACGAAGTTGAACGCCAGCGAGCGGATATAGAGCATGCGGGGAAGGGCCCGTTGAGGAGGTGTGCGTTGGTTACACCAAGCGCGGGCAAAAAGGAAACGCCGCAATGGCCTGACATAGGCCGGCTCGCCACTGACTCAAAGCCAGTCTCAACTCACCACGTCGCCTGCAATAGCCGCTGCTTCAGCCGCGGAGCGGCGAAATCGAGGAACGCCCTGAGTTTCACCGCCAGCAGGCCTTGGCCGGCATGGACGAGGCTCACCGGCCACGGCTGCGGCTCGAAGGGTCGCAAGACCGGGACGAGCACGCCGGAACGTACTGCGTCCGCGATCTGGTAGGAGAGCACCCGCGTCATCCCGGCGCCTGCAATCGCGGCATCGATTGCAGCTTCCGCCGTGTTGACGCGCAGCCGTGAGTGGATCGGCACGATCAGTTCGCCCTTGTCGCCGGCAAAGCTCCAGCTGGCGAGCGCTGCAGGCCCTTCGAAACTGATGCATTCATGCGCGGCCAGATCGTCCGGCGTCCGCGGCATGCCATGCGCGGCGATATAGGCGGGGCTGGCGCACACGACGCGACGGATCGCGCCGACGCGGATGGCAATGAGGCTCGAAGGCGCAAGCTCGCCGATGCGGATGGCAAGGTCGAGATGTTCCTCCGCCAGTTGGGTTATCCGGTCAGCCAGCGTCAGGCGAATGTTGACTTGAGGATAAGCCGCCAGGAATTCGGTGACGACAGGCAGCACGTGCAGGCGACCAAAGACGACCGGCGCGGTGATGAACAGGTCGCCGGTCGGCGTGCTGTATTCGCCGGCAGCGGTGCGTTCGGCTTCGCCGACCTCGCCGAGGATGCGGCGGCAGGCGGCGAGATAGGCCTGGCCGGCATCGGTCAGCGTGAGCTGCCGGGTCGACCGGTTCAGCAGGCGCGCCTGAAGGTGCTTTTCGAGGTCGGAAACCTTGCGGCTGACCGTTGCCAGTGGAATGCCGAAATGGCGGCCGGCAGCGGAAAGGCTGCCCGCTTCCACCGCGGCGACGAACAGCGACATGGCTTCGAGACGATCCATAGTTTCTTCCGGAAATTGGAAAGATAGCTTGCAACTATGCCATCTACATCCAAAACATGGAAGGACCTACCTCTTCGTACAATGGCCGTGTTTCGGCCTCGCGGAGGCTTCCATGAATGCTCATACTTTCACCAGCGATGTCGCCTTCACGCCGACGGTCAAGGCGATCCAGACCCGCAAAGGTTCGCGCAAGGGCTATGCCAGCGCCGAGGAGCGCGGCGGATGGCGCGCCCATATGACGCCCGACCTCGCCGACTTCATCGCGGCGCAGACCAGCGTCTTCCTGTCGACGGCAAATGGCGAGGGTCAGCCCTATATCCAGCATCGCGGCGGGCCAGCCGGCTTCCTCAAGGTGCTGGACGAGAAGACCATCGGCTTTGCCGATTTCTCCGGGAACAGGCAGTTCATCACGCAGGGGAATCTCGCCGACAACAACCAGGCATTCCTGTTCCTGATCGACTATGCGCATCGCCAGCGCGTCAAGATCTGGGGCACGGCGCGCGTCGTCGAGGACGATGCCGAGCTTCTGGCAAGGCTGATGCCGCAGGACTACAAGGCGCGCCCCGAGCAGGTCATCTTGTTCACCGTCTCGGCCTGGGATGCCAATTGCCCGCAACACATTCCGCAGCGATTCGAGGCCGCCGATGTCGCGGCCGCACTCGCCGAACGCGACAAGCGGATTGAAAGCCTCGAACAGGAGATTGCGCGGCTGCGTGGCGCGGAAGACGGCACGGCCAAGGGGTAATCGAGCGCCGTCAGAGTCGTCTGTCTGGACGCAATTCCCAAGGGAAAGCGTACGTGCTTTTCCCGGGAAAACCGCTACACACTTTTCCTGGAATTCCTTTAGTCCTTGGCGGTCGAAACCTCGGCCAGTGCGACGCTGTCGGCGGTCTGGCGGACCGGGACGACGCCGCGCGCAAGCGCCAGCAGGTATTTGCTGTATTCGGTCAGAAGCACGCGTAGCGCTTCCGGCTTGGTCAGCCAGTCGCCATTGTCCAGATTGGTGTTGACCACCGGATAGGGTTCAAGCCTGGCGCCATGCAGCAGGCGGCCCATCTCGAGCAGGCTGCGCGGCATGTGGTAATTGTTGGTGACGAGGATGACGCTGCCATAGGCGTGGCTCTCCACCCATTTAGCGCTTTCCTCGGCATTGCCGATCGTGTCGAGCGCGGCGCGGTCGATGTCGACACAGCAGGAAAACAGCGCCTTGTCGCCGCCGGTAGCAGCCTGCAATTGGCGGCGGCTGGCAGAGGGATGCACGCCTGAGATCAGCAGCCGCTCGCCCTTGCCGGAGGCAAGCAGATCGAGTGCTGCGTCGAGGCGGGCCTGACCGCCGGTCAAGACGATGATCGCATCGGCCTTGGCCGGGTTGGCCGGGGTCGTCATGTGGCTGACCTTGCTGGCGAACCAGCCGAAGCCACCGGCAAACAGGGCCACCAGCAGCAGTAGACAGAGGGAGGCGAGACGCAGGGCGGTGCGCAAACGGCCCAGCCCGGTGCGCACACGCGAACGCACCACTGGCATCTGTCCAGCCGTTCCGGTCGACTCCCGCGCGTTCATCATCCTATGGTTAATCCTGAAATGCCTTTTTGGTAAGGAAAAAAGCGCACATTGCGTTACGTCGGTTTTCGATCCGTGATCGCCCCTTCCATTCCTGTCCTTGCGCCCGAACTGTTTTCGCTTCTGCCCTCACGGTTCACCCCGCATCCGGCTGGCGGACATCGATGTCGCTGAGATAGGCGACGACGGTTGCGTGCGAGGTCGCCGCCGTCAGTCCGCCGATCACCAGCACCATCAGCCCGACGCCGAGATAGCCTGCCGATCCGATGGCGAAATTGCCGAACAAAGCGGTGGCCTGGTCGGCCTGCGGCGTTGCCATGTTGCGCGACGACCACCAGGAAAAGACGATGAAAACCAGGATCGCGGCTGCGCCGCCGGCGGCCGCGCCCTTCATCCCGGTGACCAGGAAATGCCAGCGGAATTCGCGCGCGATGAAGCGCGCCTCGGCGCCGACGAAATGCAGCACTTCGATGATATGGCCGTTACCCGCCATAGCGCCGCGCGTCGCAAACACTACGGTCAGCACCGTCGCCGACAGCATCAGGACCAGCACGGCGATGCCGATGGTGACCGTGGTGCGGGCCATGGCGACCAGCCGGTCGACCCATGTACGGTGATCGTCGAGCGAAGCACTCGGCAGCTTGGGCGTGAGCGCCGCACGGATGGCGCTAAAGTCGGGCGGACTGGTCTCGTCGATGGTGACGATGATCAGGCGCGGCACCGGCAATTCGTCGATATTCAGGCCCGAGCCCAGCCATGGCTCCAACAGACGCGCGGTGGCGTCGCGATCGATGATCCGGGTTTCCTTCACGCCGGGGAATTCGCCGACGATCTGCGAGGCCTGGGCAAGGGCTGCCTCCATGTCGAGGCCGTCGACCGGCTTGATCTGAATCGTCGCCTCGCGCGAGATCTGGTTTTCCCAGACCGAGGCAGTGTCGCGCACCAGCGTGACGGCGCCGAAAGTCAGGCAGGACAGGAAGGTCATGATGGCGATGACCAGCACCAAGGCGCGGCCGGCAATATTCTGCGCCGGCACGATCGGCGCCATGCGGCGCTGGATGCGCTGCGTCGTCGTCGCGGGCTCGGCGGCGTCTCCATGCAGCTGTTCGGCCGATACTTCAGTCATAAATATCCAGCCTTCCGCCGGCCAGGATCATGCGGCGCGCGTCGACCTGTTCCATCAGGCCGAGATCGTGAGTGGCGATCACCACCGCGGTGCCGAGCCGGTTGAGCTCGATGAACAGCCTGAGCAGCCGGCGTGCCAGTGGTGGGTCGACATTGCCGGTCGGCTCGTCGGCAAGCAGGATTTCGGGCTGTTCGATCAAGGCCCGGGCGATTGCCGCGCGCTGCTTTTCGCCACCCGAAAGGACTGGCGGCAGCACATGCATGCGCTCGCCCAGGCCAACCCATTTCAAAAGTTCGGTGACGTCGGTGCGGTAGCTCGCTTCCTCGCGGCCGCGCACGCGCAGCGGCAGAGCGACATTCTCATAGGTGGTCATGTGGTCGAGCAGGCGGAAATCCTGGAACACCACGCCGATGCGGCGCCTGAGATGCGGCAGTTCAGCGCGCGAGATGCGCGAGCGGTCCTTGCCGAAGATGGTGATCAGCCCGCGTGTCGGCTTCAGCGACATGAACAGAAGGCGCAGCAGCGTCGTCTTGCCGGCGCCGGAGGGCCCGCTCAGGAACTGGAAGGAGCTCTCCGGAATGTGCAGGGAGATGTCGCGGAGGATTTCCGGACCCATGCCATAGCGGAGGCCGACATTTTCGAAGCGGATCACGTGCGACGACCTGAGGGCGGCGGCGTGCCAGCCCTTTCTGTCCGACGACCATCGGCCGCCATGGTTAACCCTCGGTTAATTTTCGCTGTTCTTGAGTGCGTCACAAGGGTTTCCGGTGCGGAGCGTTAACCATTTCCATTTACGCAAAAGAAACGAAGAGGCAACAGCGGGGCCATGATGGCTGAGCAACGAACCGCGCGCCCGGTTTCCGGCGAAATCATGACCGGGACAAGTGTCGCACCGGAATCGCGTCCTGTGGCGACCGACATTGTCGAAGCCGATTATGAGGTGCTGCCGCAGCCGATCCCACGGATAGAAGCCATACTGACGCCGGCGCGCGACATCGCGACGCCGTCGATGGAAGGCATGGAGATGCTGCGCAAATCAGATGCGTCAGCCGGGCGGCCGGCATCGCGTGGCGGGCCGATCTTCTGGATTGCCGGCATCGGTGCGGCGCTTGCCGCCTTCTGGGTCTCGGGTGGCCATGCGCTGGTGCGCCAGACGCCGTTCTGGTCAGTCGAACAGCCGGAGGGCGCCGTACTCAGCATTGCCGGCGTCACGTCGCGTGTCGACGCCTCAGGACCCGCCCCGGTGCTGTTCGTGGATGGCGAGGCCGTCAATGACGGTTTGAAGGCGGGACAATTGCCGCCGCTGGAGATACGTGTCACCGGCAATGACAGCCGCATCACCCGTTATACTCTGGGGACATCCAACCGTTCTCTGGCGCCCGGCGAAAGATTCGGCTTTTCCAGCCGCCTCGATGTGCCTAGAAACGGCGTCAAGGCCGTGGCGGTCACCTTCGCCGGCTAGTCGGTTCTCTGGAAAGGTTGTTGATGCCAGTTGTGCGCGGCAAGGACATCGAGGTCCTGTTTTCGGCGTCCGCGATCGCGCGGCGCAATCTCGAACTCGCCAAGGAGATCGCCGAGCACGACTATCACGACCTGCTGGTGATTTCGGTGCTGAAGGGCTCGTTCATCTTCGCCGCCGATTTGATCCGCGCCATGCACGATGTCGGGCTGTCGCCCGAGGTCGAGTTCATCTTCATTTCCAGCTATGGCGCCGGCACCACCAGCGGCGAGGTGAGGGTGCTGCGCGACATCGACAATGAGGTCGCCGGCCGCGACGTGCTGCTGATCGACGATATCCTGGAGTCGGGCAAGACGCTCTCCTTCACCCGCAACCTGATGCTGTCGCGCGGCGCCAAAAGCTGCGCCATCGCGGTGCTGTTGGACAAGCGCATGCGCCGCCAGACCGAGCTGAACGCCGACTATGTCGGCTTCGACTGTCCCGATTACTTCGTCGTCGGCTACGGCATGGACGTCGCTCACGCTTTTCGCGAACTGCCGTTTGTCGGTGTCGTCAAAGGCGATGCCTGAGAAAAGGCCCCCGACGCTTCAAATTTTCAGAAAAAGTCAACTTTTGCCCGCCAAATTCCGGCCCATGGCAAAGCTTCTGATCGTCGAGGACGATGAGTCCGTCCGCACCCTCGCCGCCCGCGCGCTCGAACGCGCCGGGCACTCGATCGATATCGCCGCCGACGGCGCGCAGGGGCTGGCGATGGTCAGTGCTGCAGGCGGCGGTTACGACCTCGTCGTCTCCGATATCCGCATGCCGGAAATGGACGGCATCGAGATGGCGATCGCCGCAGCCAGGCTTTTCCCTGACATGAAGATCCTGCTGATGACCGGCTATGCCGACCAGCGCGAGCGCGCCGAGGAATTGAACGGCGTCATTATCGACGTCGTGCAAAAGCCTTTCACGCTGGCTGAAATCCGCTCGCGGGTCGACCAGGCGCTCGCCTGCTTCGCCTGACACGCTTCAGGCGACATCCTGAGACGCGGCGAGGACAGGCGCAGCGCTCCGGCGCCGTTCGGTGTTGAGCGCCAGCAGACCGGCGCCGATGATCAGCGCCGCACCGATGGCAGTGGTCGAGCGCGGCACCTCGTCGAAGAACAGGAAGCCCCACAGCGGCGACCAGATGATGCCGGTGTATTCGAAGGTGGCGACGCGGTTGGCGGGCGCCAGCCTGTAGGCCTGCGACAGCAGAATCATGCCGGCCGAAGCGACGAAGCCGCAGGCCGCCATCTTGAGGAAATCCGGGGTCGTCGGCCAGACCCACGGCCGCACCAGGAATTCGAGGCTGGGGTGGACAGCATGGGTTATGCCGGCAAGCCAGAATGTGCCGGCAACCGCAGCGGCGCCGACCAGATAGGCGCCGTTCTGGTAGAAGGCCATGACGGTGGAGGATTCGGTGTCGCCGATCTTGCGCGCCATCAGCTGTGAAAAGCCGTAGAGCAAAGCCGAGCCCAACGAAAGCAGCGCCGCCCAGTCGAACAGGCCGGCGCCCGGGCGCAGCATCACGACCACGCCCAGCATGCCGGTCAGCACGGTGGCGAGAGCCTGCCAGGAGACGCGCTCGCCGAGATAGGGCCCGGCCATCGCCATGATGAACAGCGGCGCCATGAAATAGAGCGCCACCGCGTCGGCGAGCGGCAAGGCAGCGATGGCCAGATAGTAAACCGTATAGGAGGAGAACTGGATGAAGGCGCGTATCGTCAGCAGGCCGAACCGCTTCGAGGCGATGGCCCGCAGGCCGACGTCGGCGCGAACGAGAAAGATCAGGATCGGCAAAGCGACGATCGAGCGGATCCACATCACCTCGGTCACGGGATAGCCGGCCGACACCGCCTTGACCAGCGGGTCCTGGAGCGAGAACACCAGCACGCCAAGGCAGAGGCTGATGATGCCGAGAACGATCCGGTTGCGCATGTTGTTCTGCCGGCCCTTGCCTTAACTGCCCGCAGCCGCCCGGCCATGGGGTAAAAAGAACCCGCCACCGTTTCGGGCAGCGGGTATGAGTGAGGACTCTTTGATTGGTCCGCAGCCGATTTCGCGGCGGCATATCCAATGGGCGAGCGGACTATGCTGCGGCGTTTGACATGTTGCAAACGAATTGGAATGATACCAGCGATCAAATTTGCTTATGACGGATTCGATGCGGCCACCCCTCGACAGCGATCTCCTGCGCACCTTCGTCGCCATTGCCGAAGCGGGCAATTTCACCCGGGCGGCGGAGCAGGCCGGGCGCACCCAGTCGGCGGTGTCGATGCAGATGAAGAAGCTCGAGGAGCTGGTCGGCGACAGCCTGTTCGAACGCGGCTCGCGCGGCGTGGCGCTGACGCGCCGTGGCGGCGAGCTGATCGTCAATGCCCGCCGCATCGTCTCTCTGCTCGACGAGACGGCGGCATCGATGGCGGCGGCACCGCTTGGCGGGCCTGTGCGCATCGGCATTCCCGAGGAATATGGTCACGCCATCCTGTCGCGCGCGCTCGGCGCCTTCTCGAAGCGTCACACCAAGGTCGAGGTCACCGTGCGCTATGCACATTCGGGCGCCCAGCTGGCAGCGTTGGCGGCCGGTGAACTCGACCTCGCCGTGGTGTTCGAATGGCAGGATCCTTCCGGCGGCGAGGTGCTGATGCACGATCCGACCGTGTGGGTGACATCGAGCCTGCATCACATGCATGAGGAGCGGCCGGTGCCGATCGCGCTCTACAACCGGGCCGGCTGGTGCAAGGACTTTGCCATCAAATCGCTGGAGCAGCGTGGGCTGGCCTACCGTGTCGCCTATACCAGCGACACCACCGGCGGCCTGAAGCTCGCCGTCACCTCTGGCCTGGCGATCGCGCCGATCTCGCACAGCAATATTCCGGATGGCTGTCGTGAACTCACCGCCGCTGACGGGTTCGGCCATATCGATTCCTCGAATGTGGTGATGCACCGTAGCCCAAATGCCTCAGGCGAAGCTATCGACGGCATGCAGGAGGCGATCCGCGAGGCGTTCGTCAACCGGCCGGCTTAGTCTGTTGCATCCTCGTAGAAATGCAGCCGATTGCCGAAGGGGTCGCCGACCGACACTTCACGGGTCTGCCACGACGTGGTTTCGAGGCCCGTCCGGGCGTAGCGGTATCTCTTGCCCATCAGTTCGCGGTGCAATGCCGCGATGTCCTCGACCTTGATGCGCATGGCTATACCCGGCGCGCCGTCGCCATGATGTTCGCTCAGATGCAGGACACAGCCGTCGCGGATTACACCCATATAGAGCGGCGCATTGTCGTCGAAGCGGTGCTCGAACTCGACCTTGAAGCCGAGAAAGTCGACATAGAATTCGCGTGCCTTGGCGATGTCGAAGATGCGCAGGATGGGCGTGACGGCACCGAGTTTCGGCATGGCGCTGATACCATTCAGTTCGACGGATGTTGCCTTGGAGGCTACTTCAGCTCCAGCAGCCGCTCGAGGTAGCTGCGCTCGATGTCGGGGCTGAGCGCGTTGCCGAGCCGCTTGCGAATCGCCTCGAGAATCTGGCGGGCGCGCTGCACGTCGATCTCGTCGGGCACCTTCACCGAATCGCCGAAATCGGGTCCGCGGCTGGCGCGCGGTCGGCCCAGCGGATCGCGGCCGGCGTCCTGTTGGCGGCCGCCTTCCTGGCTGCCGCCCTGGTCGCCTTGCATCGCCTGCAGCTGCTTCATCATCTCCTTGGCGCCCTTGCGCAGCGCTTCCAGCGCGCGACCCTGGTGGCCGACTGCCTGGTCGCCTTCGCCTTCGCCAAGCGACTTTTCGGCATTGCCCATGGATTTGCCAGCGTCGCCAAACCCCTCATTGGGCTGCATGCCCATGCCTTCCAGGCCCTTCTTCAGCTTGTCGAGTTCGCTCTGCAACTGGCCCTGGCCTTCCTGCAGCTGCTTCATCGCATCGGCGAATTCCTGCGGTGTCATCGACTTCGGCCGGGCGAGAGGATCGCGATCCTTGCCGACGCCCGGTTGGTCCGGATCGTCGCCATTGCCTTCGCCGGGCTGCTGATTATCTCCGCGCTGCATCTGGTCCATGCGGTAGGTGTCGTTCATCATCTCCTGCTGGCGGCGCATGATCTCGCCCAGCTTGTCCATCTGCTGGCGCATCTCGCTGTCCTGCTCGCCGCCCTGCTGCTGACGGCCGGCCTGCAGGTTGTTCATCATGTTTTCCAGCTGCGACAGCAGCTCCTGCGCCTTGTCGCGGTCGCCCGACTTCGCCAGGTTCTCGATCTGGTCCATCATGCGGTCGATATCACTCTGACGCAGCTCGCGACCATTCTGCTGCATCTGCGGCGCGTTCGGGTTCTGCTTGGCGCGCTCGGCGAATTCCTGCAGGAATTCGTTCATCGCCTCGCGCAGTTCCTTCATCGCCTTTTCGATCTCTTCGTCGCTGGCGCCGCGCTTGATGGCGTCCTGCAGCGCCTGCTGGGCCTGGCGGAGCCGCTTTTCGGCGGACGAGAGATTGCCTTCCTCGATGCCGAGCGCGATTTCCCAGAGATAGGCAACCTCGTTGCGCAACTGATCGTCGCTGTCCGACATCTTCAGCCGGCTGCGGGCGCTCATGATGGCGAGGTAATGCGACATGTTGTCGAACGTGTCCTCGGGCCGCAGCGTGATGGCGTCCATCAGGTCGAGCACGCGCGGCTTGGCATTGGTGTCGAGCGCCAGCAGGCGGCGCTGCTCGACCACCGCCCGCGCCAGCGGGTTGGCGAAGGGCCGCTCCGGCATCACAATAGTCTTGGTTTCGCTGGTCGCGGTGTGTCCGGCATCGTCGGTGGCGACAAGCGACAGCTTGATGCTGGCGCCGGCCCAGACGTGCTCGGTGAGGTCCTTGGTGGTCTTGGCGGCGTTCGCCTTGCCGCCGCGGCGCGGCAGCGCCAGCGGCAGGTCAGGCGGACCGTAGAGCGGATGCGCATCGGGCGCCGCCGGATCGGCCAGCGCGAAAACCGCCTTGGCGGTGGCCGCGCCATAGTCGTCGTCGATCTGGTAGTTGAGCTCGAAGGCGCCGTTGACGGCGCGCTTGGGCTCGCCGACGAAGCGGATCGTCGGCGGCTTGTCGGGGATCACCGCGAATGCCCAGCGACCGAGATCGGCTTCGCCCGACTTCAGCGTCAGCGTGCCGTCGGCGGTCAGCTTGCCGGTGAACTGGCGCAGCTTGGGGGTCGCGGGGTTGACCGCCGCTGCCTTGACGGCCGCCACCTGTGGTCCCGACGGGTCGATGGCGCGAGCATTGCCGCCCTTGTCGGCAAAGCTTAGCGTTTCCTCGCCGGAGCCGCCGGTCACGCGCAGCGAGACGTCGCTGCCTTGCGGCACGGTGAAGGTGGCAACCGCCTGCTTGGCGTTGCCATCGATGACTGGCGCGGTCAAGAAGATGGGCGGCTTGCCGGTATAGGCCGGCGGGGTCACCCAGGCATCGATGCGCGGCGGTACGATGTCGCGCGCCGCATGGGCACTGAAACCATCGGACAGCCTGCCGCCGGACGGTCCGAAGGAGAAGGCAAAAGCGGTGACCAACAGCAGCGCCGCCACGGCACGCAATGCCCACGGATCGCGCTCCGGCACGCGGGTACGCGGCAGGTCGGCGCCAAGGCTGCCGAGCTTGTCGGCCATGCGCTTTTGGTGCTCGCGCCACAACGCCTGGGAAAAGATGCTTTCCTTGCCGCTGGGACGGTCGGTCTGCACCAGCACCGGGCTGTGCTGCAACTGGTTGGCGGCCTCGATACGGCGGTCGATTTCAGCGGCGGATGGAAGCTTGAAGAAACGAAGCGGATAGAGCGCCGCCAGCGTGGAAATACCGAACGCCGTGACCAGGATAATGCGCGCAATGTCAGGCAGCCGGGGGAAAAGGCCGAGCCAGGAGAGGCTGAGAAACAGGCTGGCGATGATGAGCAGCGGCAGAAGCAGCGGCCAGCCGCGCTCGACCGTCATCGAGACCCGTGTCGCCAGCCGGCTCAGGGCAAGCCGCCCGGCCAGGCTGCGATCGCCACTGGAAATGGGGCGTTCCGTCATCGGCCCTCCTGCCCGGGCGGGATGGCCCGGACTCAACAAGCAGAAGTTTACCAGCAAACACGGCAAAGGCGAGGCGGTTCCGGAAAACTTGAAAAGCTTTGACGGGTTTGCGTCCCACTTCAGTCGAAGCAAGGTTTAGAATTTCGCCGGATCGGTGTTCGAGCCGCAGACAAGGACGGCGATCCGCTCGCCCGGCGCCGGCGTGTAGCGGCCGGACAGCAGCGCTGCGAAGGCCGCTGCGCCACCCGGCTCGGCGATGATCCGCACCCGCTCCCACAGCGCCTTTTGCGCGGCGATGATGGCATCGTCGGTGACCAGGATGGAGCGTTCGACGAAGGCCTCGGCGATCGGGAACATCATCTCGCCGACGCGTTTGGGCGCCAGCGAATCGGCGGCGACGCCTTCGGCCGGCGCATCGACGGGGTGGCCGGCTTCGAAGGCGCGATGCAGCGTCGGCGCGCCTTCGGGCTCGATGGCGATGATCCTGATGCGGCCGGCAAACCAGGCGGCGATGCCGCCGATCAGGCCGCCGCCGACAGCGACCAGCAGCGTGTCGATGTCGGGCAGATCGTTTTCGATTTCGAGGCCGAGCGTGCCTTGGCCGACCAATGTTTCCTCCTGGTTGAAGGCATGGATCTGCAGCGCGCCGGTCTTTTCGGCAAAAGCCTCGCTGGCGGCCAGCGCCTCGGCATAGCGGGCGCCGCCGACCATCAGTTCGGCGCCGTAGCCGCGGATGCGCTGCAGCTTGGCCGGTGGGCTGACTTCGGGAACGAAGATCGTCGCCTTGTGGCCAAGCCGCATGGCGGCATAGGCGACCGCGGCGCCATGATTGCCGCCCGAAGCCGCAACCACGCCGGCCGCAGGCACCGGCCGTTCGAGCAGATTGGTGAAGGCGCCGCGCGCTTTGAACGAACCGGAATGCTGCAGGCATTCGAGCTTGAGGTCGACCGCCAGCGGCGGCCGGTCGAAATCGGCCATGTCGACGCGCAGCACCGGCGTGTGCCTGATATAGCGGCGGATGCGCGGTTCCATCGCGGCAATGCGTTCGCGCGTGACGGTGTTGCCGTTCGTCATGACCATCTCCTTGGGATTGACAGCAATTAGTAACTTGGCAAAATGGCTAAATGCAAGAGGTTGATGTCTTCAAGGCGATCGCCAATGAACGCAGGCTGCAGATCCTCGACTGGCTGAAGGATCCGCAGGCGCATTTCCCGGCCCAGGCAGACGGCGATCTGGTCGAGGACGGCGTTTGCGCGCTGCTGATCGCGGAGAAGCTCGGCATTACTCAGGCGACGCTCTCCGAACATATGCGCGTGCTTACCCAGGCGGGCCTGCTGCGCCCCAAGCGCATCAAGCAATGGACGTTCTACCGCCGCGACGAGGACAGGATCGCCGACACAAGGATGCTCATCCAAAACCGGCTGTAGCGCAGCCGCCGTGGCGGCTCCTATGCAAGCCAGTCGGGCACCGAATCCAGGCCGATCAGCTCGTCATAGGTCTGGCGCCGGCGTACGACATGGAAACGGTCGCCGTCGACCAGAACCTCAGGCACAAGTAGGCGGGTGTTGTAGGTGCCGGATTGCACCGCGCCATAGGCGCCGGCGGTGGTGACGGCAATTAGGTCGCCAGACTTGAGCCGGGGCAGGTCACGGTCGAGGCCGAGATAGTCGCCTGTCTCGCAGACCGGGCCGACGACGTCGACCGCCATGCGCGGCGTGTCGGCCGGCGGCTGCACCACCGGCTTGATGTCGTGGAAGGCATCGTAGAGCGTCGGCCGGATCAGATCGTTCATGGCGGCGTCGACGACGAGGAAGTTCTTGGCGTCGCCTTCCTTCACGAAGATCACTTCCGAGACCATGATGCCGGCATTGCCGACGATCAGCCGGCCCGGCTCGAACATCACCTTCACTCCAAGCTTTGTCAGATGCTTCCTGACGATCTCGGCATAGGCATCGGGCAAAGGCGGCGGGCTGTTGTCGGTGCGGTAGGGGATGCCGAGGCCGCCGCCGAGATCGACATGCTCGACGGCGTGGCCATCGGCGCGCAGCGCGCCGACCAGTTCCGCCAGAAGCGCGAAAGCATCGTCAAAGGGCTGCAACTCGGTGATCTGGCTGCCGATATGGGTATCGATGCCGAGGGGCTTGGTGCCCGGCAGCCCGGCCGCGCGGGCATAGACCTGGCGCGCCCGTTGCCAGGGAATGCCGAACTTGTTCTCGGCCTTGCCGGTGGAGATCTTCCTGTGCGTCCTGGCGTCGACATCCGGGTTGATGCGCAGCGACACCGGCGCCACCTTGCCGAGCGCGGTGGCGCGGGCCGACAGTAATTCAAGCTCCGGCTCGGATTCGACATTGAAGCAGAGAATGCCGGCCTCGAGCGCGAAATCCATCTCGCGCGCGGTCTTGCCGACACCGGAAAACACGATCTTGTTGGCCGGGATTCCGGCGGCGAGCGCGCGGCGCATTTCGCCTTCCGAGACGGTATCGGCGCCGGCGCCGAGCTTTGCCAGCGTCCGCAGCACCGCCTGGTTGGAATTCGCCTTCAAGGCGTAACAGACCAGCGTGTCGAGCCCGGCAAAGGCCCCGGCGAACACCCGGTAGTGTCTGGTCAAGGTTGCCGTCGAATAACAATAGAACGGCGTGCCGACGCTTGCGGCGATGTCTGGTATCGCCACGTCCTCGGCATGGAGCACGCCGTCGCGGTAATCGAAATGGTTCACGAGAGTGTTTCCGGAAGTTGGAGCACGAGACCTGGTTAGCACGAGACCTGGTCAGAAAGAGCAAGCCGGTCTCATCGGCCCTAGATCAGCGGGTCGAGGATGAATTTCTTGTCCACGACCGGTTTTTCCGGCTCCGGCGGCACCGGCTGTTTGGCGCGCTCGGCGTCCTTGCGGGCCTGGACGGCCGCTTCATAGGGCGTGTCGAGACCAGCCTTACGGCCGCAAGCGGTCACGGCAGCCATCGCCGTCAGCAGCGTCAGCGTCACCAAAATCCTGCTTGCGGTCATCGATCCATCCGTCCGAAACTTTATGTGCTGCGCTTTTAACCGAGTTTTAGGCGCATTGCACCCCGGCATCATGCCTTGGCGATGCGCTTTTTCCAGCTGCGGATCTGCTTCCTGACCTCCGACGGCGCCGTGCCGCCGAAACTGGTGCGGCTCTTCACCGAATTCTGCACCGCCAGAACCGAGAAGATGTCTGCCGTGATGCCGGGGTTGATCGACTGCAGATCCTCCAGCGACATCTTTTCAAGGCTCACCTTCTTCTCTTCGGCCAACGCCACTGCGCCGCCGGTGACATGGTGTGCCTCACGGAAGGGCAGGCCCAGCGTTCGCACCAGCCAGTCGGCGAGGTCGGTCGCGGTCGCGTGGCCCGAGCTGGCGGCCTTCTTCATGGCGGCGGCATTGACCGTCATGTCGCGCACCATGCCGGTCATCGCCGCCAGCATCAGATCGAGCGTCTCGGCGGCGTCGAAGACCGATTCCTTGTCTTCCTGCATGTCCTTGCCATAGGTCAGCGGCATGCCCTTCATCACCGTCAGCAGCCCGACGAGATGGCCGGTGACGCGGCCGGTCTTGCCGCGCACCAGTTCGGCGGCGTCCGGGTTCTTCTTCTGCGGCATGATTGAGGAGCCGGTGGAGAAACTGTCCGACAGTCTGACAAAGCCGAATTGCGGCGTCGACCAGATGATGATTTCTTCGGCGAGCCGCGACAGATGCGTGGCGGAGATCGCCACCAGGCTCAAAAACTCCAGCGCGAAATCGCGGTCGGAGACGCTGTCCAACGAATTGCGCATCGGCTCGCGGAAGCCGAGCGCCTTGGCGGTCTTGTGGCGATCGATCGGAAAACTGGTGCCGGCAAGCGCTGCCGCGCCGAGCGGGCTTTCATCCATCCGCTCGATGGCGTCGCGGACGCGCGACAGGTCGCGCGAAAACATCTCGACATAGGCCATGCAATGGTGGCCGAAGGTCACCGGCTGAGCCGCCTGCATGTGGGTGAAGCCGGGCATCACGGTCGCCGCATGCTCCTCGGCGCGATCGAGCAAGGCTGAGATCAGCCCCTTCAGCGCCTCGGCGACGCGAAAGCACTCGTCCTTGACCCAGAGCCGGAGATCCACCGCCACCTGGTCGTTGCGTGACCGCGCCGTGTGCAGGCGGCCGGCGGCCGGGCCGATCAGATCGGCAAGGCGGGCCTCGATGTTCATGTGAATGTCTTCCAGCCGGGTCGAGAACTCGAACGTGCCGGCCTCGATCTCTTTCAGGATCGTGTTCAGCCCGTGAGCGATTTTTTCTTGATCGGCCGCCGAAATAATGCCCGTTTCAGCCAACATCTCGCTGTGGGCGACCGAACCTCTTATGTCTTGGGCATAGAGTTTGCGGTCGAACGAAATCGATGCGTTGATCGCTTCCATGATCGCGGCCGGACCCGAGGCAAAACGTCCGCCCCACATCTGGTTGCTGGCCTTCTTGTCGCTCATCGCTATAACCCGTGCTCCGGAGCAGTCTTAGAAAAATGGCAGACGGTAACAGATACTTCCCGGCCCCGCGCCTGATCCTCGCCGCTTTGGTGGCGGGCGTGCTGGCCGGCGCGGTCGCGGTATATGTCAGCGAGAGCGGGTCTGGCAACAACGCAGCCACCGGCAGCGCACCTGCGGCCGGCGCGGGCAACAGCAAGGACGATGTCGCCTGCGCCGCCAAGAGCGACCGCGCCAAAAAGGTTGCCGCCGCAGCCACCGGCCAGGTGGCGGCATTGCTGCCCGCCGATCCGCCGCAATCGCTGAAAAGCCTCGCCTTCAACGGCCCAGACGGCAAGCCGATGACGATCGCCGATCATGTCGGCAAGACCGTGCTGCTCAACTTGTGGGCGACGTGGTGCGCGCCCTGCCGCGCCGAAATGCCGGCGCTCGATACGCTGCAGAAGGAAAAGGGCAGCGATGCCTTCGAAGTGGTCGCGGTCAATGTCGATGCCGGCGACGATGTGAAGCCGAAGAAGTTCCTAGCCGATATCGGCATCGGGTCGCTCGGCTACTACCGCGATTCGACGCTGGCGCTGTTCAACGACGTCAAGACGCGTGGCTTGGCGCTAGGCCTCCCCGTCACCATGCTGATCGACGGCGAAGGCTGCCTGATCGCGCATATGAACGGACCGGCCGAATGGTCGGGACCGGATGCCAAGCGCTTGGTCGAGGCCGCACTCGCCCCTTAGGATGAGCGCAGGGCCGCCGCCGGCGGCAGCATCAAGATGCTGCCGCCGCGTTGTTTGACGCTGGCGTCGTCGTGTGCCGCCGGCGCCGCGACGCCGGTCAGTTCGCTGAACGCCTCGATCGGGCTCGGCCGGCCTAGATAGTAGCCCTGGCCAATCTCGCAGGCCTCGGCGTCGAGGAATTTCAGCTCGCCCAGCGTCTCGACGCCCTCGGCCAGAACCGGCAGGCCGAGACCGCGGCCAAGCCCCAGAACGGCGCGCACGATGGCTGCCACCTGGCCGTTGCTGTCGACTGATTTGATGAATGAGCCGTCGATCTTGATCTTGTCGAAGGGGAAGGCGCGGAGATTGGACAGCGAGGAGTAGCCGGTGCCGAAATCGTCCATCGCCACACGCACGCCAAGCGCCTTCACCTGGCGCAAGGTCGCCAGCGCGCGCGGCATGTCCTTGACCAGCGCCGTTTCGGTGATCTCGAGTTCGAGCCTGCCGGGCGTCAGGCCGGAGCCGAGCAGGACTTCATGCACCTTGCGGCTGAAATTCGGATTGTGGAGCTGCACCGCCGAGACATTGACCGCGACGGTGAGAGGGTTCTTCCAGCGCGCAGCCTCGGCGCAGGCCGTCGCCAGCACCCATTCGCCGATCTGGATGATGACGCCGCTGTCTTCGGCCACCGGGATGAAGGTCGCCGGCGACACGTCGCCGCGCTGCGGATGGCGCCAGCGGATCAGCGCTTCGAACCCGACCATCCGCCCGCTGCTGATCTCCTTTTGTGGCTGGTAGACGAGGCGAAACTCATCGCGCGCCATGGCCTGGCGCAGTTCGTGCTCCATCACGCGCCGGTCTCGCGCCTCGGCGCCCATCGAGGCCTCGAAGTAACGGTAGGTGTCCTTGCCCTCGGCCTTGGCGCGGTAGAGCGCGGTGTCGGCGTGGCTGACCAGGAGTGTCGGCTCATCGGCGTCGAGCGGATAAAGTGCAATGCCGATGCTGGCCGACACCAGCCCGCCACCGACCGACAGCCGGTTTTCCTCGCGCATGGCCGCCAGCACCGCCTCGGCGATGCGGCCGGCCGCCTGCGGATCGGGAAGGTTCGGAGCGATGATGGCGAACTCGTCGCCGCCGAGACGCGCCAGCATCTGTCCGTGGCGGAGCACGGCGGAGCCGCATAGCGCCACCTTCTGCAGCATGGCATCGCCGGCGCCATGCCCGAACAGGTCGTTCACTTCCTTGAAGCGGTCGAGGTCGAGCAGCAGCAGCGCAAGATGCCCACCCTTGCCGCCGCGGTCCATTGCGGCAATTTCGGCCTCGAGCCGGCCGGAGAAACTGCGGCGGTTGGGGAGCCCGGTCAGCGGGTCGAAATGGGCGAGGCGCAGGATCTCCTGCTCGGCCTTCCTGCGTTCGCGGATGTCGCGCACGGCGACCACGCTGTGCCGCTTGCCGCAATAGTCGATGCTTCTGGCGATAAGTTCGACGGGGATGGTGGCGCCGTCATGGGCTCTGAGTTCGGCTTCCTGTGCCTGTCCGCTGCAGTCGGACATGCCGGCCGCGGTGCGTTCGCCGAAGAGGTCGCCAAGCAGCATCGCGTTCAGCACTTCCGGCGCAATGCCGGTGAGTGCCGCGATGCTGTCATTGGCGCTGACGATGCGGGCGCCGTCGCAGACGATCAGCCCCTCGACGGCGGCGTTGGCGAGGCCGTGCATGCGCTCGGCCTCGAGCTTGTGACGCCGGAAGCGAAGGTCGATCCACAATGCTGCGGCTGAAAGCACCAGGATAGCCATGCTGACTGCAGCGGCGGCGAAGGCCTGCGACACCGGTTCGACCGTGAACTGCGATATCTCGATGGAGGAGTCCGGGAAGATCGACACCGCGCCCATGGC
Organism: Mesorhizobium sp. M0317; assembly: GCF_040321555.1. Classification (NCBI taxonomy): domain Bacteria; kingdom Pseudomonadati; phylum Pseudomonadota; class Alphaproteobacteria; order Hyphomicrobiales; family Phyllobacteriaceae; genus Mesorhizobium; species Mesorhizobium sp. M0317. The sequence goes on from NZ_JAMYRV010000055.1 coordinate 22,394, forward strand.
GATGAAGTGCAGGCTGCAGATCGCCAGCGTCAACAGGATGGCGGCGGCGATTGTGGCCTGCATGGACGGCCGTCGCAACACGACCAGCAGCGCCAGCGCGGCGAGGGTGACGCCTGTCAGCACCGAGACGCCGACCAGCAGCGGGTTCCAGACGATGCGCCCTTCGACCTCGAAGGCGGCCATGCCGATATAGTGCATGGCGGCGATACCAGCGCCGAGGACCGCGCCGCCGACCAGAGGGTAGTCGATGCCCCGGCGCAAGGTGGCGATCCACATGCCCGCAGCGGTCAGGGCGACGGAACCGGCGAGCGAAAGCGCCGACATTTCCGTATTGTAGGCGTTGGGGATTCCGGGAGAAAAGGCAAGCATTGCGATGAAATGCGTCGCCCAGATACCGAAGCCGGTGGAAGTGGCTGCTATCATCAGCCAGGTATAGCGGTTGCGCTCGCTCGAGCGGTCGACATGGCGAAGCAGGTTGACCGCCGAGAAGGAAGAAATACCGCAAATGAGCGCTGCCAGTGCGACCAGTCTCAGATCGTGCTCATGCACGATACAATTATAGACCGTCAGCATCTCGCCCCACCTGCTCTCCCACAGCAATCAAGCCGTCCACTTGAATAGTATGCCACGCTTGACGAAGAATCGGTTATGCGAACTACAACTACAGCGGGTTTTTCGGGTTGTACGTTGCGGCGATCCTGTCTCATTCCAGACGCACGGTTACAGCAGCGCCTGGCGCGATGCCGCTCGGCCGATCTCGATCTGGCCGAGCGCCGGTTTGGCGGCCGCACGGTGCAGGTGCGTGGCGCTGTCACGCGGGCCCTTCACGCATCGCTGGGCGGTCGGCGATCCTTGCAGGCCCACCATGCCCCATTCTATCGCTGAGCCGGCTTGGCATTTCTCTCTGTCCTCGTTGCAAGGCGAGGGGGCGCGAAGTTAGCCGGGTATGAAATTCACGAAACAGCAACAAATCCGTTGTCCGATTGTCATCAGCGACACATATTGCGTTCGCGGGAGCGCCCCTTTCGCCAATGACAAACGGGAGATGAAACATGAAGTTGTTCGGCTTTGCGGCCGGTGTTGCCGCCACCTTGACCCTGCTTTCCACCACCTCCGCCTTCACCGCCACCCAGATCAGTTGGTGGCATGCAATGACCGGCGCCAATGCCGAGGTGGTCGACAAGATCGCCAAGGATTTCAATGCCAGCCAGAGCGACTATGAAATTCTCCCTGTTTTCAAGGGCACCTATCCCGAAACGCTGAATGCCGGCATCGCTGCCTTTCGTGCGGGGCAAGCGCCCGACATCATCCAGGTGTTCGACGTGGGTACCGGCGTCATGATGGCCGCCGAAGGTGCGATCAAGCCGGTGGCCGATGTGCTGACCAGCGCCGGCGTGACCTTCGACAAGAGCCAGTATTTGCCCGGCATCGTCGGCTACTATTCGAAGCCGGACGGGACCATGCTGTCCTTCCCCTATAATTCCTCGTCGCCCATCCTCTACTACAACAAGGATATCTTCCAGAAGGCCGGGCTTGATGTGAACAATCCGCCAAAGACCTGGAACGAGGTGTGGGAAGCCGCCAAGAAGATCAAGGCGAGCGGCGCCGCTTCCTGCGGCTATACCTCGACCTGGTTGACCTGGATCCACCTTGAGGCCTTCGCTGCCTGGAATGACGTTTCCTATGGCACCAACCAGAACGGACTTGCCGGAACCGACGTCGAGCTCAAGATCAATGCGCCGATCTTCGTCAATCATTTCCAGGCGCTCGCCGACCTGGCCAAGGACGGCACCTTCAAATATGGCGGCCGTACATCCGAAGCCAAGCAGATCTTTCTTGCCGGAGAATGCGGCATCTTCACCGAATCGTCGGGGGGTCTCGGTGACATCGTCAAGTCGGGCATGAACTACGGCATCGGCCAGCTTCCCTATGATAGTGACGCCAAGGGCGCGCCCCAGAACACCACGCCGGGCGGCGCCAGCCTGTGGGTGTTCGGCAACAAATCGGACGAGGAATACAAGGGCGTCGCGGCGTTCTTCTCCTACCTGTCCAAGACCGAAGTGCAGGAGTATCTGCATCAGAAGTCGGGTTATCTGCCGGTGACGCTCGCTGCCTATGAGGCGACCAAGAAGTCCGGCTTCTATGACAAGAACCCGGGCCGTGAGACGCCGATCCTGCAGATGCTGGGCAAGGCGCCGACCGAGAACTCGAAGGGCGTGCGCCTCGTCAACCTGCCGCAGGTGCGCGACATCGAGAATGAGGAGTTCGAGAAGATGCTGGCCGGCCAGCAGACTGCGCAGCAGGCGCTCGACAACGCGGTCGCACGCGGCAACAAGGCGATTCAAGAAGCGATCGGAAACTGAAGCGATTGTCAGTTGAACCTCGTCCACGCGGACCCGCGTGGACGATTTCCTGAATAGTGAGGGAATCACCCTGTCTCCACGCGTCGTCTTTCCCAACAAGACCCTGCCTTACCTGCTGGTGGCGCCGCAACTCGCCATTACGCTGATCTTTTTCTACTGGCCGACCGGGCAGGCGCTCTACCAGTCGATGCTCAGGGAAGATCCGTTCGGGCTGAAGAGCAAGTTCGTCGGGCTCGCCAATTTTCGCAAGGTGCTGGCCGACCCGGCCTACCTCAACTCGATCAAAGTTACGCTGGTGTTCTCTCTGGCGACCGCGATCGTCGCCATGGGTGTGGCCCTGTTGCTTGCCGTCATGGCCGAGAAGGTGGTGCGCGGCAAAGGCCTCTATCGCACGCTGCTGATCTGGCCGTATGCGGTGGCGCCGGCGATTGCCGGCATGTTGTGGCTGTTTCTGTTCAACCCCTCGATCGGTTCGCTGGCCTACGCCTTGAGAGGTCTCGGCATCGCCTGGGATCCCTTGCTTAACGGCAACCAAGCCATGATCCTGCTGGTGTCTGCGGCTGCCTGGAAGCAGATCAGCTACAATTTCCTGTTCTTCGTCGCCGGGCTGCAGGCAGTGCCGAAGACGTTGATAGAGGCGGCGGCCATGGACGGCGCCGGGGAGACGAAGCGCTTCTGGACCATCGTTTTCCCGCTGCTCGCGCCGACGACCTTCTTCCTGCTGGTCGTCAACACGGTCTATGCGCTGTTCGACACTTTCGGTATCGTCCATGCGGTCACCGGCGGCGGGCCGGGCAAGGCCACCGAGACGCTGGTCTACAAGGTCTACAATGACGGTTCGTCAATTTGATCCTCGGCGATTCGGCCGCGCAGTCGGTCATCCTGATGGTCATCGTCATCTCACTCACGGCCATCCAGTTCCGCTATGTGGAACGCAAAGTCCACTACGGTTGAGCGCGAGCGATGATTGGTCAGTCCCCGCTTCGCGCCCTCATCGCCCACGCCGTGCTCATCCTGGGCATCCTGATCGTCGCTTTCCCGATCTACTACACCTTCGTTGCCTCCACGCAGACGCTGCAGACCATCCTCAAGCCGCCATTGCCTCTTTTGCCCGGCGACCAGGTCTGGAACAATTACAGCGAGGCGCTGTTCGGCGGTGTCGGCCGCATCGGCGGCGTCAGTGTCGGCCGATTGCTGCTCAACACCACGATCATGGCGCTCGGCATCGCGGTGGGGAAGATTTTCATCTCGATCCTTTCGGCCTATGCGATCGTGTTCTTCCGTTTTCCGCTTCGGATGGTCTTCTTCTGGCTGATCTTCATCACGCTGATGCTTCCCGTCGAGGTGCGCATCCTGCCGACCTACAAGGTGATGGTCGATCTCGGCATGATCGACACCTATGCCGGCCTGATCATTCCGCTGATCGCCTCGGCCACCGCCACGCTTCTGTTTCGCCAGTTCTTCATGACCATTCCAGGTGAGTTGGTGGAAGCGGCGCGTGTCGACGGCGCCGGACCATGGCGCTTCTTTTTCGACATCCTGTTGCCGCTGTCGCGCACCAACATCGCGGCGCTGTTCGTCATCCTCTTCATTTATGGCTGGACGCAGTATCTGTGGCCGCTGCTCGTCACCAACAGCAACGACATGAACACCATCGTCATCGCCCTTAGAAAGATGGTTTCCTTCGCCGATGCCGATACGCAATGGCATCTGGTCATGGTCACCGCGATGCTGGCCATCCTGCCGCCGATCCTGATCGTGGTGCTGATGCAACGCTGGTTCGTGCGCGGACTTGTCGATTCCGAAAAGTGAGAAGCCGATGGCGACCGTCGATCTGAAGGATGTGAAGAAGGTCTATCCCAGCGGCGTCGAGGCGGTGAGGGGTGTCTCCATCGCCATTCCCGACAAGGAGCTTTGCGTGCTGGTTGGGCCGTCCGGCTGCGGCAAGTCCACGCTGCTGCGGATGATCGCCGGGCTTGAGACCATTTCTTCCGGCACCGTCGCCATCGACGGCAAGATCGTCAACACGATCGGTCCGACCGAGCGCGACATCGCCATGGTGTTCCAGAACTATGCGCTCTATCCACATATGAAGGTCTACGACAACATGGCCTACGGGTTGCGCAACCGGGGTACTCCCAAGGACGAGATCGACAGCAGGGTTCGCTCGACCGCCAAGGTGCTGGAGCTCACGGCGCTGCTCGACCGGCGCCCGCGCGAGCTTTCCGGCGGCCAGCGCCAGCGCGTGGCCATGGGTCGCGCAATCGTGCGCAATCCAAAAGTCTTCCTGTTCGACGAACCGCTTTCCAACCTCGACGCCAAACTGCGCGGCCAGATGCGGGTCGAAATCAAGAATTTGCAGCGCTCGCTCGGTGTCACCTCGGTCTACGTCACCCACGACCAGCTTGAGGCGATGACGCTGGCCGATATTCTCGTCGTCATGAATGGCGGGTTGGTCGAGCAGACGGGCGCGCCGCTCGACATCTACGAGAAGCCGGCATCGACCTTCGTCGCCTCCTTCATCGGAGCGCCGCCGATGAACCTTCTGCCTCTTTCGCAAGGACCGGCTGGTCCGGCGCTGACCGACGGCAAGACGGTTGACTTCGCGCCTACGAACGCCGCCACGCTTGGCTTCCGCCCTGAGGATGCCGACGTCACCTTCAGTGCCGAGGCATCATCCGGCGCGCTTATTCTGCCTGCGGCGGTCGAGGCGGTCGAACCTGTGGGAGCCGAAAGCTTTCTTCACTGTGCCGCCGGCGGCAACCGCATCGTCGTGCGTGTGGCCGGCCGCGCCACGGCCAAACCCGGCGATCAACTGCGCGTCGTGGCCAAGGCCGAGAAGCTGCATTGGTTCGACAATGCTGGGAAACGAGTCGATTGACGCAGCCGCTCGCGCCAATCCGACGCATCGGCAGTTCAGGCGAAGACATGCGCCTTGCCGGAAACGGTCAGACGCACGATCTCGCCGACGGCAGGTGCGTCGATTCCCGGCTTGCGTAAGGTCAGCGGTGTGCTGCCGATCGCCGCGGCGTCCGGCGGATCGGGGTTGTTCAACAGCCGCACGGCAATGGTGCACATCGAGCCTGCGAATTCCGAGTCCGTCACCTCGGCGAATATCGTGCCCGCAGGACCCGACATGCCTTCGCGCGACGTGCGCTTTACCTGCACCTGCTCCGGTCGCAGCATGATGCGGGCGATGTCGCGCCGCTCCTTCGAGTCGACGGCTATGCGACCAAGCGAGGAGGTGGCGAAGCCGCCTGAAATCTTTGCCGGCAAGATGATGGCGTCGCCAAGAAACTCGGCAACCATGCGGTCTTTCGGCTGCAGATAGAGTTCTCGCGGTGTGCCGATCTGAGAGAACTTTCCGTCGCGCATGACCGCCACCTGGCTGGCGAAGGACAGCGCCTCGGCCTGGTCGTGGGTGACCAGGATGGTGGTGATGCCGGCGGCTTCGAGTAGTTCGGCGACCGCCTTGCGCATCGAGGCGCGCAGACCGGTGTCGAGCGCCGAGAACGGTTCGTCGAGAAGCATCAGCCTGGGCTTCATCGCCATGGCGCGGGCCAGCGCCACGCGCTGCTGCTGGCCGCCGGAGAGCTGGTGCGGGCGGCGCTTGAGGATCGCCTTGTCCAGCCCGACGGTATAGGCGAGCTCGGCGATGCGCTCGGCGCGCTGGTCCTCGCCGCGGGCCATGCCAAAGCCGATATTGTCGCCGATGCTGAGATGCGGGAACAGGGCGCCGTCCTGCGCCACCAGGCCGATGCCGCGGCGGTGCGCCGGCACCGCATGGCCGCCATTGGCCAGCACCTCGCCGTCGAGCACGACGCGGCCCTGGTCGGGCGCCTCGAAGCCGGCGATCAGCCGCAGCAACGTCGTCTTGCCGCAGCCGGACGGGCCGACGATCGCGGTGCGACTGCCGCTTGCGGCGCTGAGCTCGATGCCGGCAAGGGCTGCGACCGGGCCGTAGTGCTTGGTGAGGCCACTGATTTCGAGAAAGCTCATCGCCCGGCCATCCGTTTCGACTGGACATAGAGCAGCCAGGTCAGCGGCAGCGACATCGCCACCATGATGAAGGCGTAAGGGGCGGCGGAGGCATAGTCGATCTCGCCGCTATAGGACCAGAACGCCATGGCCAGCGTGCGCGTGCCGTTGGGCGCCAGCATCTGGGTGGCGGTCAGCTCGTTCATGATGCCGAGCGCGACCAGCGCCATGCCGGCCGCAGCCCCCGGCGCCGACAGGCGAATCGTTGTCGACCAAAGCGCCTTCAGCGGCGGCCGGCCAAGGCTGGCGGCGGCGCGTTCGAGCTCGACCGGCGCCTGTGCGATCGAGGCTCTGAGGCTGATCAAGGCGCGCGGCAGGAACATCAGGGCATAGGCGACCAGGATTGTGAACAGCGTCTGGTAGAGCGGCATGGCGATGCGCACGGTAATGGTGACCAAGGCCAGCGCGATGACCACGCCGGGCAGCGAACCGACAATGTAGTTGCAGCCTTCGAGCAGCCGCTGCAGCGGTCCCGGCGCGCGGATCGAGATCCAGGCCATCGGCATGGCGGCGATGGTCGCAAGCAAGGCGCCGGCCAGCGCCAGGAACAGCGTCTGGCCAAGCGCCAGGCCGATCTCGTCCAAACGCCAGACATCGGCGCCTCCGGCGACCAGCCAGCGGCCGATGGTGACGAAGGGCACGCCGATGGCGAGCAGCGTGGTGACGGCAGGCAGAGCCAGGCAAGCCAGCGTGGCGCGCCCGAGCCTCGAGCGCTGCCGGTGGCGCGCCGCGCCTGAGCCGACGCGGGCATAGCGCTCTTCGCCGCGCACCAGCACCTCCAGAGCGAGCAGCACGAAGCAGCATGTCACCAGGACGCCGGCCAGCATGTTGGCGGCGGGGCCGTTGAAGGTCGACTGGAACTGGTCGACGATCGCGGTGGTGAAAGTGTCGAAGCGGATGAAGACATAGAGGCCATATTCGGCAAGCAGATGAAGTCCAACCAGCAGCGCACCGCCGCAAATGGCGAGCCTGAGCTGCGGCAGCACGACGCGCCAAAACACGCGCCATGGTCCGAGGCCAAGCGCTGCGGCCGCATCTTCCAGGGCGGGATCCAGCCGGCGCAATGCGGCCGCTAGTGGCAAATAGAGGAATGGGAAATAGGCAAGGACCGACACCAGCACGCCGGCCCACAGACCATGCAGTCCCGGCACCAGGGTAATCCAGGCATAGGAGTGCACGAAGGCGGGGATGGCAAGCGGCGCTACCGACAGCCAGGCCCAGAGGCGGGCGCCTGGCAGGTCGCTGCGCTCGGTCAGCCATGCCAGCGTCACCGACAGCACGGTGGCGATCGGCACGGTGAGCGCCACCAGAAGCACGGTGTTGACCAGGAGTTCGCCGACGCGCGGCCGGAAGACCAGGGCCGAAGCAGTGTCCCAGCCGATCTGCACACCGATCCAGATGATGAACGCGAGCGGCAGCAGCGACAGCAGCGAGACGATTATGGCGGCAAGCGCGATCCAGGACATGGGCTGCCGGCGGGACCGCCTGACTGTCTGGCCTGAACGTGCGAGATCGACCGCAGATTGCATCAGCTCGACCGCGCCACTGCCGCCGGGGCGGGGGCGCCGCAGGCGCGGCCGGAAACGCAATGTGTCGTCATGGACAATGCCATCTCGAAAACAGAGCGCTCCTGCGGAAAGTCCGGCAGGAGCGCAATCGTTGCCCTTTTAGGACGAACGCGGACTAAAGCAAGCCGGCTGCCGTCATCAGGTCCGTCACCTTCTTGGAGTTCAGTGTCGCCGGATCGACCTTCGGTGCCTGCAGATCGGCCAGCGGCACCAGCCTGGGATTGGACTGCGCGTCCTTGCCGATAGCGTATTCGAAGGACGTGCCGGTCTTCAGCACGTCCTGGCCGCCTTTGCCGGTCACCCATTTGAGGAACGCCTGGGCTTCCTTCGGGTGTTTGCTCGAGGCGAGCACGCCGCCGCCGGAGATCGAGACGAAAGCGCCGGGATCCTGGTTCTTGAAATAATGCAGTTCGACGTTCTTGCTGTTTTCGCCGGTCTTTGCCTGATCGCCGAAATAGTAATAGTGGTAGATGATTCCGGCTTCGGTCTCGCCGGCATTGACCGCCTTCATCACCGTGCCGTTGCCCTTGTAGGCGGTGAAATTCTCCTTCATGGCCTTCAGCCAGTCGGCGGTTGCGGCTTCGCCCTTGAGCTCGAGCAGCGCGCTGACGATGGCCTGAAAATCGGCGCCGGAAGGCGAGGCTGCCCAGCGGCCTTTCCAGGCGGGATCGGCGAGATCGAGCATCGATTTGGGCAGCTTTTCGGCCGTGAGCTTGGTCTTGTTGTAGGCAAAGACGGTGCTGCGCGCCGCGACACCCACCCATTTGCCGCTGCTCGGCTGGAATTCGGCCGGGACTTGCGCCAGCGTGTCGGCGTCGACCGGCGCGAAAAGGCCCGCCGCTTCGACCAGAGTCATGGCCGGCGAGTTCTCGGTCAGGAACACGTCGGCCGGCGAAGAAGCGCCCTCGGCGACGATCTGGTTGGAGAAATCGCTGTCGCCGCCATTGCGCAGCGTGACCTTGATGCCGGTTTCCTTGGTGAAACCTTCGACCCATTCCTTGGCCAGGCTCTCATGCTGGGCGTTGTAGACGATGATGCCGGCATCCGCGGCCATCGCCGGCCCGGCGATCATGCTCACGGCCAGCGCTGTGGCCCCCGCTAGGGTGGAGAGCGTGTATCTCATGGCGTCATCCTCAATCTCGGTGGTTCTGGTTTCGCAGGCTGCACCTATCGATACCTGACAGCAGTAGTCAACATTGCTCGGCTGCTTCAATCGGTCGCCGCTCCCGCAAACTTTCGTGATTTTGCGGCACTTTGGCTTGGACATCATTTCGCCGGACACGTAACAAATCGGTGCCGAGGCGCGAAGATCAGGGAGTGAACTCTTGTGAGCGGCAAGGATGAGGCCGAGCTTTCCCGGCTGATGCGGGCCGCGATCGCGGGAGATGAAAGGGCCTACGCCGACTTTTTGCACCGGATCGCCGCGCTGGTTCGCGGCTTTGCGAGGCGCAAGATCGTACAGGGCGGGGTCGATCCCGAGGATGTTGTGCAGGAAACCTTGCTGGCCATTCATGTGAAACGGCATACCTGGCGCCAGGACGCGCCGGTGTTGCCATGGATCTATGCGATAGCCCGCTTCAAGCTGATCGATGCTTTCCGGCGGCGCGGACGGCGCATCGAAATCGAGATCGACGAGATCGCCGAGACCTTTGCCGAGCCGGAAACCGAGACCGTCAGCGAACGCGACATCAACCGGGCGCTGGACGGACTGCCGGCTGCGCAGCGTTCCGTCGTTTCTTCGATCTCGGTCGACGGCCGCTCCATCGGCGAGACGGCGGCCAGGCTCGGCGTCAGCGAGACGGCGGTGCGGGTGTCGCTGCATCGCGGGCTTGCCGCGATCGCCAAGCGATTTGGGCAGGGGCGCTTCGGGCGGCAGTGACATGAGGACGGAGGATCTCATCAAGGCACTCGACGCCGACACAAGCAGCAAGGCGATGCCGCTGCGCTCGGCCTGGTTGATGGCGGCGGCAGCCGCGGCGGTGATCGCGGCTCTGGTCTTCTTTCTCACCATCGGCCCGCGTCCCGACATCATGACCGCCATGCACACGATGCGGTTCCTGGCGAAGTTCGTGTTCACCATCGTGCTCGCCGTCACCGCCTTTGGCCTGGTCCGGGCGTTGTCGACGCCGGGCGCTTCGACGGCAAGAGCCGCGGCCTGGATGCTGGCGGCGCCGCTGCTGGTGGCCGTGGCGGTGGCTCTCGAACTGTTCATGGTGCCGGAGCCGATGTGGAGCACGCGCATGGTCGGCTCCAACATGATGATCTGCATGGGCTTCATCCCGCTGATCGGAATCGGCCCGCTTGCCGTCTTCCTGTGGATGCTGCGCTATGGAGCGCCGACGCGGCCGGTGTTGGCCGGGGCGGTCGCGGGACTGCTCGCCGGCGGCCTGGCGGCGACCTTCTACGCCGCGCACTGCTTCGACGATTCGCCGCTTTTCGTCGCCACCTGGTATACGCTCGCCATCGCCGTCCTCGCCGGTCTGGGCGCGCTCGGGGGACGGTTCTTCGTGCGCTGGTGACCGGGCCGTTCAAGATCGCCCAATAATCACCGATCCTTAATCATGCCGGCAATTGTTTGCGGTTCACCGTGTTGCCGGTGGCTCCGGCGCAACCTTTCCTTAAAATCGATCATCCAGTGTTTTTTGCAGAAATGTGTTGCGCATGGGGTGGCATGCACAGTGATGCGGCGAGAGCGAAAAAGCCTGCGGGCTGACAGTCACGTGGCTTTGGTGCTTGCGGCCGGAGGGCTTTGCGCTGCCGTGGTCGCGCTCCTGCTGTCGCGGCTCGATATCAGCGCCGAAGTGCTGAAGCTATGCCTGCAGATATCGGTGCCGGTCGCCGCCGTGGCGCTGATTCTCGCCGCCCTGTTCATTTACCGGATACTGGACGATCGCCGGCAGATCGCCGAAAGCGAGCAGCGTTTCCGCCGCGCCATGGAGGATTCGGCGATCGGCATCGCCATTGTCGGCCTCGACGGCCGCATCCACGAAACCAACCCGGCCTTCGCCGCCATGCTCGGCTACAGCAAGCAGGAGATCGAGGCGCTGACCTTCTTTCAGATAACCCATCCCGACGATGTGCAGATCGGCCGTGAGACGATGGACGGCATGCGGGCGGGCACCGTCAACGCTTTCCACTTCGAAAAGCGCTACCTCAGGAAGGACGGCACGCCGGTATGGGCCTATCTTGCGGGCTCCGTCATTCGCGACGAGAAGAGCGGCCGCCCGCTCTACCTGGTCTCGCAGATCGAGGATATCGACGCGCGCAAGCAATCCGAGGCGCGCATAGCCGAGGCCGAAACGCGCTGGAATTTTGCCCTGGCCAGCGCCGGACAAGGCGTCTGGGATCTTGATATGCGGAAGGGCGGCACCACCTACTCCGCCACCTGGGTGAAGATGCTGGGCTATGCCGATGGCGAACTGGACGGCGACCCCGACCGCTGGCTGGCGATGATCCACCCCGACGATCGCGAAAACGTCGCCGAAGCCGATCGTGCCCATCTGGAGGGCAGGACACCGTTCTTCGAAGCCGAGTTCCGGATGCGCCACAAGGATGGCCACTGGGTCTGGATCCTCGACCGCGGCAAGACGCTCGAACGCGACAAGGACGGACGGCTGGTCAGGGCCATCGGCAGCCTGACCGACATCACCCAGCGCAAGCAAACCGAGGAAAGCCTCATCGTATCGGCGGCAATGCTGGCCGACGAGAAGGAGCGGCTGAGGGTGAGGCTGCAGTCGATCGGCGACGCCGTCATCTGCACCGATGCCGCCAACCGCATCACCTTCATGAACCCGGTCGCCGAAAAGCTCACCGGCGTTGTTGGCGCGGAGGCGCTCGGCAAGACGCTTGGCCATGTCTACTGGGCGGTGGACGAAGAAACCGGGCAAAGGATCGGCATGACGCGGCCGGCGCTCGGCAGCGCCAGCCCTGTCGACCAGAACAGTCGCGCCGTCCTCATCCGTCGCGACGACACACGCTGCAGCATCCGCCAGGTGGTGTCGCCGATCATGAACGACCGCCAGGAGTTCTGCGGTCTTGTCATTGTCTTCCAGGACTTCACCGATGCGCGCGCCTTGCAGCGCCAGCTCGCCTATGCCGCCGCGCATGATGCGCTGACTGGCCTTGCCAACCGTTCGAGCTTTATCCGCACCATGGAGGAACTGGTCGACCGGAGCCGCAAGGCCGGCACAGCCAGGCCGGCGGGCGAACATCATTTCATGTTCATCGATCTAGACCATTTCAAGCTGGTCAACGACACTGGCGGGCACGCCGCCGGCGACGCCTTGCTGAAGCGGGTTGCCGAGGCCATTCGCGGTGCGCTTGGGCCGGAGGATATCGTGGCCCGCCTCGGCGGCGACGAATTCGCGGTCATCCTGAAAGCCGGGCCGAGCGCCGGCGCCAGGATTGCCGCACGCTCGGTCATCGACGCCATCCGCGGCCTGCAGTTCAGCTGGGGCGGCCGGCCGCATGCGATCGATGCCAGCATCGGGCTGGCGCCAATCCACAGCAACAGCGGTGAAGTCGACGAGATCATCGCCCGGGCCGATGCTGCCTGCTATGCGGCCAAGGCCGCCGGCCGCGGCTGTGTTTCCGTGGCGCCTGACGATACCGGGTCAAGAGGCCAAGCAGAGCCGCCGCTTGCAGCGGCGTCCTGAGGGAGCACGGAACTTTCGTTCTGGTGGTTAGCGCGTCGGAACCGGATGCTCGCCGCGATAGTCGTAGAAGCCGCGCCCGGTCTTGCGGCCGAGCCAGCCGGCCTCGACATATTTCACCAGCAGCGGGCAGGGGCGATATTTCGAATCCGACAGGCCGTCATGCAGCACCTGCATAATCGACAGGCAGGTGTCGAGGCCGATGAAATCGGCGAGCTGCAGCGGTCCCATCGGATGGTTGGCGCCGAGCCGCATGGCGGTGTCGATGGCATCGACCGAGCCTACCCCCTCATAGAGCGTGTAGATCGCCTCGTTGATCATCGGCAACAGAATGCGGTTGACGATGAAGGCCGGAAAATCTTCAGAGACGGTGATCGTCTTGTCGAGCTGTTTCACATAGGCCTTGGCCGCCTCGAAGGTCTGATCCTCGGTAGCGATGCCGCGCACCAGTTCGACCAGCTTCATTAGCGGCACGGGGTTCATGAAATGTATGCCGATAAAACGCTCGGGACGGTCGGTCTGCGCCGCAAGCCGGGTGATCGAAATCGACGAGGTGTTGGTCGCCAGAATGGCTTCCGGGTTGAGCTGCGGACAGAGCTGCGCGTAAATCTTGCGCTTGACCGTCTCGTCCTCGGTCGCCGCCTCGATAACCAGATCGGCACCGGCGAGATCAGCCATGGTGGGAGCTGCGGAAATGCGCGCCATCGCTTCGTTACGCAGCTTTTCCTCAAGCTTGCCGGAGCCGACCTGGCGGGCCATGTTGCCGCTGACCGTGGCAATGCCCTTCTCGATACGGTCGGGCGAGACGTCGTAGATCAGCACCTTGAAACCCGAAAGTGCTGATACATGCGCGATGCCGCCGCCCATCTGGCCGGCGCCGATGATGCCGATCGTCTCGATCTTGGCCATTTGCAGCGATCCCGTCGAAAAGGCCTTTGCGGCCTGCTTTTTGTGCAGTGCAAACTAAAAGGGTGGGGCAGCTTCGTCTACCCCACCCTTTCACAATTTAATACGCTTTGGCAGAAAGCGTCAAAGCGCCTTTTGCAGTTCCGGCAGGATGACGAACAGGTCGCCGACCAGGCCATAATCGGCAACCTGGAAGATCGGCGCCTCTTCGTCCTTGTTGATGGCGACGATGACCTTCGAATCCTTCATGCCGGCAAGGTGCTGGATGGCGCCGGAAATGCCGACGGCAATATAGAGGTCAGGCGCCACGACCTTGCCGGTCTGGCCGACCTGCCAGTCATTCGGGGCGTAGCCGGCGTCGACGGCAGCGCGCGAGGCGCCGACGGCTGCACCGAGCTTGTCGGCGACCGGCAGGATGACTTCCTGGAACTTTTCCGAGGAACCGAGCGCGCGGCCGCCCGAAATGATGATCTTGGCCGAGGTCAGCTCCGGACGGTCGGTTTCCGAGAGTTTGTTCTCGACGAAAGTGGAGAGGCCGGGATTGGCCGCGGCCTTGACCGTCTCGACAGCTGCCGAGCCGCCCTCCGGGGCAGCCTGGAAGGAGGCGGTGCGCACAGTGATGACCTTCTTGGCGTCGCTCGACTGCACCGTCTGGATGGCGTTGCCGGCATAGATCGGCCGTTTGAACGTGTCTGGTGAAACCACTTCGATGATCTCGGAGACTTGCGCGACATCGAGCAGGGCCGCCACGCGCGGCGCGACATTCTTGCCCGACGAGGTCGCCGGCGCGATTATGGTGTCGTAGGCGCCGGCCAGCGAGACAACGAGTGCGGCGAGCGGTTCGGCGAGGCGCTCGGCCAGTTCGTCGGCCTCGGCCAGCAGCACCTTGCTCACGCCCTCGAGCTTGGCAGCGGCGTCGGCCGCGCCCTTGGCGCCTTTGCCGGCGACCAGCACATGCACGTCCGAACCGATCTGCAGCGCCGCCGAGAGCGCCTTCGCGGTCTGGTCGGAAAGGCTGGCGTTGTCGTGTTCTGCGATGAGGAGAATGGTCATTTTATCTGTTCCTTCCAGTCTCAGAGCACGCCGGCTTCGTTCTTGAGCTTGTCGACCAGTTCGGCGACACTGTTGACCTTCACGCCTGCCTTGCGGCCGCTGGGCTCCTCGGTCTTGAGCACCTTCAGGCGCGGCCTGACGTCGGCGCCGTAATCGGCCGGGCTCTTTTCGTCGAGCGGCTTCTTCTTGGCCTTCATGATGTTGGGCAGCGAGGCATAGCGCGGCTGGTTGAGGCGAAGATCGGCGGTGATGATCGCCGGCATCTTCAGTTCCACCGTCTGCAGGCCGCCGTCGACTTCGCGCGTCACCTTGGCCTTGTCGCCGTCGAGCACGACCTTGGAGGCGAAAGTGCCCTGTGCCCAGCCGAGCAGGGCGGCCAGCATCTGGCCGGTCTGGTTCGAGTCATCATCGATCGCCTGCTTGCCGAGGATCACGAGACCGGGCTGTTCGGCGTCAACGACGCCCTTCAGCACCTTGGCGACGCCGAGCGGCTCGGTCTGCTCGTCGGTCTTGACCAGGATGGCGCGGTCGGCGCCCATGGCGAGCGCGGTGCGGAGCGTTTCCTGCGCCTGCTGCGGGCCGACCGAAACGACGATGATCTCTTCGGCCTTGCCGGCTTCCTTCAGCCGGAGCGCCTCTTCCACCGCGATCTCGTCGAACGGGTTCATCGCCATCTTGACGTTGGCGAGTTCCACCGCCGAACCATCGGCCTTGACGCGAACCTTGACGTTCGCATCCACAACCCGCTTCACGGGCACAAGGATCTTCATTGTCTGTCACCTCTCCTGAGATATCCGGGCGCGCTATAGCAGCGTGCGCCTCCGCAGAGTTGTCGAAAGCCGACATTCCTGACTGAATTCCGGCCAAACGGAATCCTGGCCGGACGAATTCTGGTCTTCTGCCGCCTAGCGGTGGCGCTCTCCGTAGTTGTGGCGACGCAACACGTCAATATGCCACGGCAGCGGCCAAACCACCCAAATCGGTTCACTTGTGACCGGAAGCGCCACCCCGGCCCCAACGCGTCTCAGGTTGCACGGGAGCGGGACCGGCTGGCGCCGGCCCAGTAGAAGCGGCTGGCTGATCGGCGGGTTCCGGCTCGCCGTCGTCACCGGCGAGCAGCGGCACGCCGCGGCTGCGCATGATGAGCACCAGCACGCCACCGGCAATGATGCCGCCAATATGGCAGGCCCAGGATATCTGGTTTTCGCCGCCGGCGGCAAACATCACCACCTGGAAGCCGATCCACAGGATCAGCGGGATGAAGGCCGGGATACGCAGCGGAATGCGGGCAAAGACCAGCACCCACACTTTCACCCGGGGGTAGAGGACCAGATAGGCGGCGACGACGCCGGCAATGGCGCCGGAGGCGCCGATCAGCGGCACCTCCGAACTCCAGGCGACGAGCCCTTGGAAGAAGGCGCCGGCGATGGCGCAAAGCAGGTAGAAGATAAGGTAGCGGATGTGGCCGAGTGCGTCCTCGACATTATCGCCGAACACCCACAGGAACAGCATGTTGCCGCCGAGATGAAAGATATCGGCATGCAGGAAGGCATAGGTGAGGTAACTCAGGCTCTCCGGAATGACGACGAATTGGGGCGAGAGTTCTGCCGTGTCGTGGACAACCGAAGGGATGAAGCCGAGGCCGAGCACGGCGGCGTTGTTGAAATTTTCGCCGCCGATCGTGGTGATGAGAAAGACCAACACGTTGGCCGCGATCAGGCCGATCGTCACATATTGCAGCCGGATGTGGCGCAACCTGTTGGAGTCGTAAAGCGGGATGAACATGCCCCAAGCCCTTTCCCGCCTTCGAAAATTCAGCGGTTCTTGCCGGGCACCCATAACACGTCGGCATTTCCGTTGTCATTGACCGCACGAGCGGCGACGAACAGAAAGTCCGAGACGCGGTTTATGTATTTCAGCCCCTCGCGATTGACATGTTCGGCCGGGTCCTGCGCCAGTGCCACCATGATCCGCTCGGCCCGTCGCGCCACGGTGCGGGCAAGATGAAGTGCTGCCGCCGCCGGCGTGCCGCCATTGAGCACGAAGGATTTGAGCGGCTGCAGATCCTTGTTGAGAAGGTCGATATCCTTTTCGACGCGCTCGGTCTGCGAGGCGATGATGCGCAGCGGCTCGTAGCCGAGCGGCTTGCCGTCGTCGGGCACGGCGAGATCGGCGCCGAGGTCGAACAAATCGTTCTGGATGCGGGACAGCATGGCGTCGATGGCGGGATAACTTGCCGCTGTGTGCAGGCGGGCGATGCCGATGCAGGCATTGGCTTCATCGACGGTGCCGTAGGCATCGACGCGCAGGTCGGATTTCAGCCTGCGTTCACCGGTGCCGAGGCCAGTGGTGCCGTCATCGCCGGTGCGGGTGTAGATCTTGTTGAGCTTGACCACGTCGCCTCCCGAACGGCCGTCACTTGCGGGTGAAATACACCACCAGCAGGATTAGTGCCAACGCCAGCGCCTGCAGCAGCACGCGTGCCTGCATCAGCTTGTTCGAGCTCACACCGGAGCCGCCGCGCATCATGTTGATGAGGCCGCGGACAAGCACGATCACCACGGCGACCATGACGAGGACGAGGAGGACTTTGATGACGGTTGCCATGATCTGTTCCCAGTTCTGTTGCGATCAGGCGCGTCCGGCCAGAACGCGGTAGAGCATCGATGCCGGCAGGATGCGCTTGAGCATCACGCCAATCCTGGCCGGCACTGTTACCACATAGTGCGGGCGCGGGCGCCGCGACAGAAGTGCATGGCGCAAGGCCGCATAGACCACCTCCGGCCCCTTTTTCAGCCGTGATGAGCTGCCGCCGGCCCGAAGCCGCGCCAGCTGCGCGGCATAGGCGACGTGGTGGACGGAATTCTCGTGGTCGATGTTTTTCAGGAACCAGAACAGCCCGTTGCTGGCGATTTTCGAGGTCACCGGCCCCGGTTCGATCAGCGAGACATGGATGCCGCTGCCCCTGAGTTCCTGCTGCATGCACAGCATCAGGCCTTCGAGCGCGTGCTTGGAGGCTGAGTAGGCGCCGCGAAAAGGCACCCGGCGCTAGCCCAAGGATCGAGGAACAATGAACGAGGCGGCCATGTCCCTGGCGACGCATTACCGGTACGATGCGTCGGGTGAGGTCGTGCCAGCCGAAGAAATTGGCCTCGAACTGCTCGCGCAATGCCGCAACCGGCAGGTCTTCCACGGCGCCGGGCTGTGCATGGGCGCCGTTGTTGAACAGGGCGTCGAGGCGTCCGCCTGTCCGCTCCAGCACCGATGCCGCAAGTGCTGCGATGGAATCCGGCTCACGGTAGTCGAGATAAAAGGCCTCGATGCCGTCGGCTTCAAGTGCGGCTATGTCATCCGGCTTGCGCGCCGTTGCAAACACGCGCCAGCCATCCGCCTTCAGCGCACGGGCGCAGTGGGCGCCTATCCCGGACGAGGCGCCGGTGACGATGATGGTGCGCAACTCTTTGGCAGGCGGCATCGTGGTTTGAGCAAGGGTTGCCATTTGCCACAATCCCTTCCCATATTCGCGGCGTCGAGACAATCGAAGGGAACGCGGCTCTTGATGCGGAATATCGTCGTGCTGCGCCGCGTGCTCTATGACGCGCTTGGCCATTTCAACACCGATGACGGCTGGGCCATGGCCAGCCATCTGGCGATCACTTCGCTCATGGCGCTGTTCCCGTTCCTGATCTTCGCCACCACGCTGGCGAGCTTCCTCGGTGCGCAGGCGTTCGCCGATACTGCCGTGCACCTGGTCTTCGACACCTGGCCCGAACAGATCGCCAAGCCTATCGCGCGCGAGGTGCTCAACGTGCTGACCGTGCGGCGCACCGATCTTTTGACCTACGGCGTGCTTCTGGCGGCCTATTTCGCCTCCAACGGCATCGAGGCGCTGCGCACCTCGCTCAACCGCGCCTACCGCGTCGCCGAAACGCGCGGCATCATCTACCGCCGGGTGCAGAGCATTTTCTTCGTGCTGATCGCGACGGCCGGTTTCCTGGCGATCAGCGTGCTCCTGGTCTTTGCGCCTTTGCTGGCGCGGCTGGCGGAAGCTCATTTCGAGTGGATCAAACCCTATACGGGCACGATCACGCTGTGGCGCTACGTCATCGCCTCAACCGTCATCATTGGTGGCTTGTTTGCCGTCCACTACTGGCTGCCGGCGGGCAAGCGCCGCTTTGTCTCGCTGGTGCCTGGCATCATCTTCACTCTGGCTGCGTGGCTTGTCGGCTCGACGATGTTCGCGACCTACCTCGACCATTTCTCGTCCTATGTGACGACCTATGCCGGCCTCGCCTCGATCATGATCGCCGTGGTTTTCCTCTATATGCTGTCGGCGATCTTCATCCTCGGCGGCGAACTCAATGCGGCGATCAGCCGCTTTCTCGAAGCGCGCGCACGGGTCGGCAGCTAGGTTTTGGCTGGCCGAGCCGTGGCCAGCCCGACGCCGAGCGTCGCGATTGCCATGCCGACGATCTGCACGAGGCTGAGCTGTTCGCCGAACAGCGCCCAGGCGATGACAGCGGTGACGGCCGGCACCAGGTAGAACAGCGACGCGACCTTCGACATCTCGCCGTCGCGGATCATCACCATCAGCAGGAAGATGGCGCCGATCGACAGCACCAGGACCAGCCAGGCCATGGCGAAGATCAGTTCGCCGTTGATGATCACCGTGTGGGTCTCCAGTGCCAGCGAAGCCAGGATCATCAGCGAGCCGCCGCCGATATATTGCCACATCGTCGCCGCCACCAGGTCGCCACCCGAGGCATAGCGCTTCTGCCAGATGGTCCCGGCGCTCATGCCCAGCACCGAGACCAGCGACGCCGTCAGGGTTTCGGGCGTAACGCCGCCGCCGAGAGCGCCGAGCTTCGGCCACAGCACGATGATCACTCCCACAAGGCCGACGGCAAGGCCGGCCCAGTGGCGCGGCAGGATGTCCTCGCCGAGGAACCGGCCGGCAAGCACGGCGGTGATCAGCGGTTGCAGGCCGACGATCAGCGCCGAAAGCCCGGCGGGCATGCCCCTGTGGATCGCCCAGAACACGGCGCCGAGATAGATGCCATGCATGAGGATGCCGGCGACCGTGGCGTGAAGCGCTTCTGCCCTTGTGGCTCGCTTCGAGCCAAGCACGAGCATCAGCCCGGCAAGCAGCAAGGCGGCGATGACAAAGCGGGCCGCCAGAAAGGTGAAGGGCTCCGCCCAGGGCATGGCGTAGCGCGCGCCGATGAAACCTGTCGCCCACAGGACGACAAACGAGGCGGGGATGAACCGCTTGAGACTGTGCATTTTCGGGGAAGCCGTTTCCGGTGGAGAGGTCCGATTCGGTGAAGAGACAAATACGGCAATTGCTCTAATGCGGTTCAATCCGGCAAGCAAAGCGAAACAATTGGTACATAAGCTCATCCTGATGTAGGAGGTGGCCGAATTCAAAGGGCGGCGTCAGGGCAATCGACTTCTGTCGATGGATCCGGCGACATGGCGTTTTGGCTTCGACAGGGAGCGCGCATGCTGTTGCATCTCGACACAAGCTGGCTTTTGATGACGGTGGCCAGTGTGGCCGTGTTCGGCTTCTTCTTCGGTTCAGCGCTCGACGCCATCATGCAGGAGGACGGTTTTGGGTCGACCGGCAACACATTGCTGTTCACGCTCGGCTTTTTCGCCGCGGTCATGGCCGCGAACGAACATGGCATCGTCCTGAGAGATCTGAAGCTCGCGGTTGCCTGGGGACTGGGCGGCGCCTTCGCGTTTATAGGCGCGTTGGCGCTGCTCAAGGCGGGGCTGGCCCGGCTTTAGTCAGAGCCCGACCAGCCGCCTGACATCGTCCGGCAACATGCCTGCCGGCCTCAGCGCGGCAAGGCCGGTATCAGCAAAACTCTTCGACAGTTTGCGCCCATCCGGTCCGAGTATGAGACGGTGGTGGAAATACTGCGGCTGGCCGAGGCCGAGCAGTTCCTGCAGCAGGCGCTGGATGCCGGTCGCGGAATAAAGGTCGCGGCCACGCACGACATGGCTGACGCCTTGCAGAGCGTCGTCAACGACCACGGCCAGGTGATAGCTGGTCGGGATGTCGCGGCGCGCCAGAATGACGTCGCCCCAGTCCTGCGGACGCGCCTCGACTCGCTGCGTCGCCGAAAGCGTCTCGTTGGTGAATTCGCGCCAGGACAAATCCGTGCCGACGCGCGCCAGCGCTGCATCAATGTCGAGGCGCCAGGCGAAGGGCGCATTTTCGGCGATGCGGCGGTTGCGTTCGCTGACCGGCAGCGCCTTGTCGGCGGCGGGATAAAGCGGCACGCCGTCCGGGTCGCGCGGCCAGCCGCGGCCGCGCTTTTCGCTGTCGGCGATGAAGGCCCTGATCTCGCCACGGCTCATAAAGGCAGGGTAGACGAGTTCTTCGCGGACCAGCCGGTCGAGCACGGCCTGATAGTCGGAGAAATGCTCGGCCTGGCGCCGCACCGGCTGTTCCCATTCGAGACCTAACCATTCGAGGTCGCGAAAGATGCCGGCCTCGAATTCAGGCGTGCAGCGGATCGTGTCGATGTCCTCGATGCGCAGCAGCAGGCGGCCGCCGGCCGCACGCGCCAGTTGCTGGTTGAGCAGTGCCGAATAGGCATGGCCGAGATGCAGTTCGCCATTCGGGCTCGGCGCGAAGCGGAATGTCAGGAGCGTCATCTCACAAGCGGCAATCGGGTTGTGCAGCGGTTTTGCCAATTGCTACCGTGAGGTCGGTTCAGGAACAAGAAAACATGCAACGCATCGCGACACTGGACGATATTGCGCGCGGGCTGGATGCGCTTTGCGCAATCGATCCGCGCCTGGAAAAGGTGCGCGGCATGGCCGGAGAGGTGCCGCTGCGGCTGTCGGAGCCCGGCTTTCGAAGCCTGGCCTCCATTATCGTTTCGCAACAAGTATCCCGTGCGAGCGCCGATGCCATTTTCGGCCGGCTGGTGAAACTGGTCGATCCGCTAACGCCGCAGGCGATCCTTGCCGCCGGCGAGGACATGTTTCGTGAGGCTGGGCTGTCGCGGCCGAAGCAGCGCGGTCTGATCGCGGTTGCGCAGGCCGTGGTTGAGGGGCTCGACCTGCATCACCTCTGTTCGCTCGACGCCGAAGAGGCGATCGCGGCTATGATCGCGGTGCCGGGCATCGGCCCGTGGACGGCGGAAGTCTATCTCCTGTTTGCCGCCGGCCACCCCGATATTTTCCCCGCGCGCGACGTCGCGCTGCAGAGCGCGGTTGGCCACGCGCTCGGCATAGAGCCGCGTCCGCCGGAGAAAACGCTGATCGCCCTGGCCGAATCATGGAGCCCGTGGCGAGGCGTCGCATCGCGGCTTTTCTGGTCCTATTATCGCGAAACCAGGGGCCGGGACGCAGCACCTCCGGCCTGAAACCGTAAAAAAGCATGAAAATCCTGCATTTTTGCCGCTTTTGGCTGATGACAATCCGCTTCACATCCCTGTCATGTCGGGCTTACAGTATCCGCGCCGATCGGTTCTAGAACGAGGAGGTCAACAAGGTGACGGTTGCCGTATCTCCGGATGGGCTTCCTGCGCTGGTGCTGAATGCGGATTACCGTCCGCTCAGCTATTACCCCTTGTCGCTCTGGTCCTGGCAGGACGCCATCAAGGCGGTGTTCCTCGACCGGGTCAACATCGTCGCCGAATACGAGCATGCGGTGTCTTCGCCGACCTTTTCGATGAAGCTGCCCAGCGTCGTCAGCCTGAAGGCCTATGTGAAGCCGTCGAGGCACCCGGCATTCACCCGCTTCAACGTGTTCCTGCGCGACCGCTTCCAGTGCCAGTATTGCGGCACGCCCGAGGATCTGACCTTCGACCACGTCATCCCGCGCCATCGCGGCGGGGCCACGACGTGGGAGAATGTCGTGGCCGCCTGTTCACCCTGCAATCTGAGGAAGGGCGGCATGATGCCGGCGCACGCCAAGATGTGGCCGCTGCAGAAGCCATACCAGCCGACCGTGCACGACCTGCACAACAATGGCCGGCTGTTCCCGCCCAACCATCTGCATGAAAGCTGGATGGATTATCTCTACTGGGATGTGGAGTTGGAGCCGTAGGGATTGGCGCGATCGGCCTTGCCAGGGCAATCGCCGATGTCAGGTGCTGCCCCTCATCCGGCTGCCGCCACCTTCTCCCCCTATAGTGACGGGGAAAAGGGAATTGGCTGCAACCTCGGCGCTCGTTCTGCAACGTTGAAAATTGGCGAAAGCATGGATGAAAGTGTCTTTCTCCCAGTCGCTATACGGGGAGAAATGCCCGGCAGGGCAATGAGGGGCGGCGCAACCGTTCAAGCCCAGCCGCAGAATGGGCGGTGCGAGTTCTGTTTCTCGCGTCGCTAGATCAGTCGCGCGCCAGCGCGCCGCGGAAGGCGACGGCGGCGAGGATGAAGCTGGCTATGGCGTTCCAGCCGGCCAGCGACAGGCCGAGGATACGAAGGGCTGCCTTGTCGCAGGATGGCGGCACGAATTTGTCGAGCGCGTCGAGCACGCCCTTGCCGCCGGTGTCGACCGGGCCGGCGCCGGCCGTGCAATCGGCCGGGCCCTGCCACCAGGCCCATTCGACGCCCGAATGATAGACGCCGAGATAGAGCCCGTAGAGCATCAGCAGGCCGCCGACGGCAAGCAGGCCGCGCGTCAGCCATGCGGGTGCGCTGAAAATCGAGGCGATCACCGCCAGCAGCATCAGCGGGGCGCCGATATAATAGGGCGTGCGCTGCTCCAGGCACAGATGGCAGGGGATGTAGCCGCCTATGTGCTGGAAGGCGAGCGCGGAGCCGACCGTGGCGGCCATGGCGACGGCGAGAAACAAAGCGGTGCGCGTCCGCTGGCGTCCGGTATCGGCTGTCATCGTGGCTGTCATGTTTCGTCCGTTGAATTCGCCGTCCGCCGGCATAGTCCTGACCCACCGCCCGCCTTGGGCGGTCAGAAGGCGTATTTGACGACGATATAGAGCAAAATCAGGGCGGCGGGGCCGGCGCCGCCCCAACAAACCAAAACCGTGTCGCTTTAATACCTTATGTATTACGCCAAGCGGGGCCGCAGCCCCGGAACAAACCAGAAACACAGTGTCGTTTAAAAATATGAGGCAGGCCAC
>NZ_JAMYRV010000056.1:0-45852 GCF_040321555.1 Mesorhizobium sp. M0317
GCCGCCAGCGGCGCACCGCCCTCGTTCGTGAGGCGTATATAGTCGCCACCAACCAGAACTGTCAACAGTCATCGACGATGTTTTTGAACTTTTTGCGACAGAAGTTTTGGCGCCGGCGGACTGCCCCAAGGGAACATTGGCGTTGCCAAAAAGGAGCCCTATTGCCGCCGCATTGCCGTTCGACACCAAGGCCAACAAAGAAGGGCTCGGCGCGGCCCGCAAGGTGCCTTCCTATAAGAGCCAAAGCGGGGTCTGCGCATCACCGGTTCGGACCCTCCTACAAGAGGATTTAGGAGGCTCCTATAAGAGGATAAAGTCGCCTCTCTGTAAGGGGCTGTAAAACAGAGCGTGTGCGTGGGGATTTCGCCGCTTCGTTGACTTCACTCGCCGTGACAGGCAAATGTCATGGCCCAACAGAAGCGAAAAGCCGTTCCGCCCGGGGAAGAAGCAGCCTTTCTGGATGCCAGACACGGAAGATGTCATAGCCGAACTCGGCAATGAGCCGCCGCTGATCGCGGATGGCCGCAGCGGCCCGCCCGACCGGCGCGAGGTTTCGGCGCGCTGGCTGTCGGGCACCTTTCTTACCGGCGTGACCTCGAGTGTGCTGATGGGCGTGGCGTTGTTTGCCGCCCTTGACGGCCGCCAGCAGTTGGCAACCCCGCCCGAAATCGCCGAACTGGCCCAGCTCGAAAGCGGCGGCGATTCCGGCGAGGTCGCCAAGACCACCAGGCTGGTGGCGCCGCGCCAGATCGCCAAGGCCAAGGACCGCCGGCGCATGGAAGTGTCGATGGTGACCAAGGTCGGTGACCGCGACGTTATCCACACCATGCCGTTCGTGCAGATCAAGATGGCGCTGGCCGCCGGCCACACCACCAACCGCGCCTATCCGCCTTTCGACCCGATGCAGGTGTTCGGCGACGATGGCGACTCGACGCCGGCGCAGCCGGCGATGGCCTCCGCGGTTGGCGGCCAGATCTACGGCGCCAAGGTCGAAAGCGAGATGAGCCTCAAGACGGTCGATTTCCCGGTCGAGACGGCCTCCTTCGATGAAAAAAGCGACCTGTCCGCCGACGAGG
This sequence comes from Mesorhizobium sp. M0317, assembly GCF_040321555.1. NCBI lineage: Bacteria > Pseudomonadati > Pseudomonadota > Alphaproteobacteria > Hyphomicrobiales > Phyllobacteriaceae > Mesorhizobium > Mesorhizobium sp. M0317. The sequence continues at coordinate 1,077 of NZ_JAMYRV010000056.1, forward strand.
TGGAAAAAGTGGTGCGCGAAGCCGGCACCGACCTCAGCGACGGCGCCGTGCAGGTCGCCTCGCTGCATTATGTCGACCCGCAGCGATTCGGCGATGCCTTCGCCGAATCGATGGCCGGCTCCTACGACGTCAAGATCGTGCCGGAAAACGTCTCGGTGGCGCCGCGCGTCGCGCTCGACGACCAGACCCCGGCTTTCGCCGAGGAAATCATTCCCTTCACCAGGGACCGCGACATTGCCGAGGCTTTCGCTGATTCGGGCTATACGGGCGATGACGCCACCGGCATGGCGGAGGCGATCGGCAAGCTGCTCAACGCACCGGCGCTGAAGACCGGAACCGTGCTGCGCGTCGGGCTCGAGGTACATGGCGACGCCGCCAAGGTCGTTCGCACCAGCGTCTATGACAAGACAACGCACATCGTCACCATCGCGCTCGACGACCGCGGCCAGTATGTGCCGGCGCAGGAACCGGAGCCGAACCCCGAATTGCTGACCGCGTTCGATGATTCGTCGGCGCCGGTGGTGGTGCGCGGCAATCTGCCGAACGTCTATGACGGCATCTACCGCGCCGCCTATTCCTATGGCATGTCGAAGAAGCTGACCCAGCAATTGGTCAAGCTCCTGGCCTCCGGCGTCGACTTCCAGTCCAGGCTCAATCCATCGGACCGCATCGACGTGCTGTTCTCGCAGCCGGACGGCGACGACCAGGCCTCCGACGAATCGGAACTGCTCTATGTCTCGTCGACCTTCGGCGGCCAGACACGCAATTTCTACCGCTTCCAGATGCAGGACGGCTCGACCGACTATTTCGACGAGGACGGATCGAGCGCCGAGCAGTTCCTGCTCCGCAATCCCCTGCCGGCCGGGAAATTCCGCTCCGGCTTCGGCGCCCGCCGGCATCCGATCCTCGGTTATGTCCGCATGCATACCGGCGTCGACTGGGCGGCGCCGATCGGAACGCCGATCATCGCCGCCGGCAACGGCACCATCGAAAAGGCCGGCTGGGCCGGCGGCTACGGCAAGCAGATCATCATCCGCCATGCCAATGGCTACGAGACCTCCTACAATCACCAGAGCGCCTTTGCCAAAGGCATCGAACCGGGCGTTCATGTCCGCCAGGGCCAGACCATCGGCTTCCTCGGTCAGACCGGCCTCTCCACCGGTCCGCATCTTCACTACGAGCTGATCGTCAACGGCACCAAGGTCGACCCGATGCGCGTGCGCCTGCCGGTCGGCAAGGTGCTGAAGGGCGACGACCTGGTCGCTTTCAAGCGCGAGCGCGAGCGCATCGATGAACTGCTCAAGCAGGAAGACAGCAATCCGCTGAAGGTCGCGAGCGCCAAGATCGAAGGCTAATGCATGTCGCCCAGAAGTGTGCCGCGGCTCTGGGACAAGGACATGTGTCAAAACAAAGACTTAAAGCGCGTCGTATGAATCCGTTTCAGCGCGACGCGCTTTAAGCCGTCACACTCGACGCCGGCGAATCATAATCGCCCCATCAGAGCATTCCGAATCGGGTCGGCTCCGAATCAGGTCGACTGCTCCTCTTCGGCTCGTGACCAAGGCAGCTTTTGCCCCGAAACGGTGGCCCAGGCGATAACAGCGGCAAGGAGGCAAAGCACGGCCGTCACTGTCGACACGGCCGCGAACGCCGCATCGCTGGCGGCGAGCCGTGTTGCATCAAGGTCTGGCGCCAGGCCGGCCAATGCCGGTTCTCCGAACCCCGGAATGCCCGGCCTGACGCTGGTATCGAGCATCGTCGAATAGACCCAGGCCGCGAGCGAGCCCATCGCCGCCACAGCAATCAGCCCGCCAATGCGCGAAACCGCATTGTTGATGCCGGAAGCGGCGCCGGTATCCTTGTCCTCGACCGCGGTCATGACCGCCGTCGACAGCGGCGACACCACCAGCGCCATGCCGAGCCCCATCACCGCCATCAGCGGAAAGATACCGGTCCAGAAATTGTGCATGCCGGCATGAGTGAGCAAAGCCAGCCCGGCAAAGGCGATGGCGACCACCAGGCAGCCGCTGGCGATCGGAAAACGCGGACCGATGCGATCCGACCACTGGCCGACGAGACCCGACAGCAGCGCGATCGACGCCGACAGCGGCAGGAAGATGAAACCGACCTCTTTGGTGTTCAGCCCCCATCCGGCGATCAACAGCATCGGCAGGTAGAACAGATTGGCCGACAGGGCGAAATACAGGAAGAAGGTGGCGAGGTTGGCGCCGGCAAAGGCGCCGATCCGAAACAGCTTGAGATCGATCATCGGCTCGCGCTGCCGAAGCTCGAAGACGATGAAGATGATAAGCAGCACGGCGCCTGCGGCGATGCTCGGCCCCGACATCAGCCCGCTGCCTTCGGCGCTCATCGAGGTCAGTCCGTAGGCAAGCGCCCCGAAGGCAAGCGTGGCGAGAGCGGCGCCGCCGAGATCGAGGCTTCGCTGCTCCGTCGGCGCGTCGGCGGGAATCTTGGCCAGCAGGAGATAGATCGAGATCAGCCCGAGCGGCAGGTTGACGGCGAAGATCGCCCGCCAGATACCGCCGCCAAAGGCCGACAGAACGAAGCCGCCGAGCACCGGACCGAGCGCAGTCGTCAGCGCCGAGGCGGCGGCCCAGATGCCGATCGCCCGGCCGCGCTCCTTCTTCGGATAGGCCTTGGCGATAATGGCGAGGCTGCCCGGCACCATGATCGCCGCACCAATGCCCTGAATGGCGCGAAAGGCGATGAGCACCAGCGCATTCGGCGCCACCGCGCAGGCCAGCGAAGCGACGATGAACAGCGCAATGCCGGCAACGAAGGCGCGCCTGAGGCCAAACCCGGTCGCGGGCGGCGCCGCCGGCCAGAAGCAGCGCCGACAGCGTCAGCGCATAGGCGTTGGAAATCCACTGGACCTCGGCCAGGCTGGCGCCGAGGTCGACGCGCATTGCCGGCATGGCAATGGCCAGGATCGACCCGTCGATGAAGCCGAGCGCTGACGCCAGGATCGCCGCTACCAGCACGAACTTGCGCTGCGACTGCGGGCAAAATGTACCGTTGGAAAGCGACCTGGTCAGGGGAACGGCTGCGGCTTCGCTCGGAGACTTCATGAGCGTCTGCTTAGACTTGTTGCGGGCCGGCAACAACCAGCCAGCACCCTGCGCTCATGAATCCAGCTTTGGATATCGGCCTGCCTTATGGGCAGGCCGATATCACTGCGCTGGAGCGCTCACTTGCTCCGCAATATCATCGGCCGAGGGACCGCCGACGAACTCGACGGTGACGCCCGGCGACACCAGCTTGGCCAGTTCACGCGCATCCCAGTTTGTCAGGCGCACGCAGCCATGGCTTTCGGTCTTGCCGATCTTGGAGGGATCGGGCGTGCCGTGAATGCCATAGGTCGGCTTGTCCAGCGCAATCCACACCGAGCCGACCGGGCCGTTCGGACCCGGCGGGATGGTCAGGATCTTGTCGTTCTGGCCCTGCTTGAAATTGATGCTGGGGTTGTAGGTGTAGTTAGGATCGAGCGCCACGCGCGACACCGTATGGGTGCCGGTCGGCGAGGGCGTGTCGGCTGAACCGATGGTGGCCGGATAGGCCGCGACCAGCTTGCCACCGGCGTCATAGGCGAACACCTGCTTCTTGTCCTTGTCGGCGACGATGCGGGCAACCGGCGTCGCCACCAGCTTGCCGAAATTGGCGACCTTGATGATGGTGCCGGGACGGCTGAAGTCGGCCTCGGGATTGAGCCCCTTCAGGTAGTTCTCATCCATGTGGAAGCGTTCGGCCAAGGCTTCGGTGACGGAGGTGTAAGCCATGCGGTCGAGTTGCGCCTTCTGGCTGTAATCTTCCGGTATCGAGGCGACATAAGGCCCGGCCGCGTCCTCAGGCGTGATCGTATAATTGGCGAAAGCATCGCCACCGGTTTGCGCCAGCGCAGCCTGGATGCCTACGGCGTCGGTCGAGCGCAGATTGCTGCCGGTGATCTGGTTGTAGGCGGCAAGCGCCTTGTCGACATTGGAGCCGAAGCGCCCGTCGACGACGCCGGGTGAAGCGCCGGCGCGGTCGAGCAGCACCTGCAAGGCCGCTACATCCTGGCGTGCGCCGAGTGAAAGCGAGGGATCGACCACGGTCTTGCCACCGGCTTTCGGCGGCAGCGCGCCCTGGTCGGCGGGCGCCGCCGGTTCGGCGGGATCGATAGAGGCTTCGTTCAGCGGCTTGCGCTTGACGGGCCGCGGTTCAGCGGATTTCGGCGCTTCCGGATAGGTGTCGCTGTCATTGGCATCATCCTGCGGAGCGGCCCCCAGGAATCTGTCGCTTTCAGGATCGTATTCATCAACCGGCGGGCCGGGGATTCGTCCCTGATCGTCCAGTTGCCTGCGGCGGAAACGCGCCATGTCTTCGGGATCGTCGAGATAGTAGCGGTCGTCGTCTTCGACCGGTGCGCGTCCAAGCTCACGTGCCCGCATTTCCCGGCGCAGCGCGCGGCGGTCGAGCCTGGTCTGCGGCGGCTGGATGGCGATGACCTTGCCGGTCTCGGCATCGACGATGACGCGGTTGCCCCTGGCGTCGTAATAGATGTCGAGATTGCCGTCCTGGGCAAGCACAATGCCGCCGCTATCGGCGGCGCGGACGGCCGGCAGTGCGTTGTCCACAGTCGGCGATGCCATGGCGCTGGACGTGAGCAGCCCGGCGGCGAGCACCGAAAAGGCAAGGATCGTGCGGAACATGGTGGTCAAACTCTCCGGTACTTACAGCGCCGCGCGTCCGTTTGGACGCGCAAAGGACGCTGTAACACTTCATGTCTGCGCATGATCCTTTCCGAAAATCGAATTTCGATTTTCGGGGTCATGCGTAATTGCCGCCGCCCGGCAGTGTTCCCACCAGAACGTTCTCGCCACCGTTTGGATGCGCAAGGAACGCCCTGATCCTCAAAAGCCTGCAGGCAAACCCCTTCGCCAGCAAACCACAACATAAGCTTTCCAACATGAACCGGGCATGAAGATGGCGGATTACTGGTTGCTACAGGCCCAATTCCTTGCGCGTCTGCTTCGTCAGCTTGAGGACGACGAGGCGGTGGCTTTCGCCGAGATAGTCCTTCAGCGCATCATCATCCATGCTCTGGCTTGTCTGACGCTGGATCCATTTCATGCCGCGCGAGGCGAGATAGGGCGCCGGCCGGCAGCCGGGCTGATCCTTCAGCACGTCATAAGCCATTTCAGAGCATTTGAAGGTGACGAAGACGCCACCCTCCCGGTCATGGCCGGCGATGGTGAAGACCTTGCCACCGACTTTCCAGACATCGGCCCCGCCCCACTGCACGACATGCGTCGTCTGCGGCAGCGAGGCGCAGAAGCTGTTGTAGTCGTCCAGCGTCATCTGCACCCCCGTCAAAGGATTGTTGTTTCATAAGAAAATGCCGCGCGTCCGGTCGGACGCGCGGCGTTGGATCAGGCTGCCGCGTCGGTCGGCACCACAGTGGGCCTGGACCGGAAATTCAACCGGTCGGAGCCGGCGGTGACCTTGACGGTCGAGCCGTCGAGTATCTCGCCAAGCAGGATTTTTTCCGCCAGCGGATCTTGCAGGTCCTTCTGCATCACCCGCTTCAGCGGCCGCGCGCCATAGGCCGGGTCGTAGCCCTTCGCCGCCAGCCAGTCGATCGAATCCTGGTCGAGCGACAGTGTGATCTTGCGGTCGGCGAGCAGGCTTTCCAGCCGCTTGAGCTGGATCTCGACGATGCGGCCCATATCCTGCCGGCGCAGCCGGTGGAACAGGATCACCTCGTCGACACGGTTGAGGAACTCCGGCCTGAACGAGGCTCTCACCACGCTCATAACCTCGTCGCGCACGGCATCGACGTCCTGCTCTTCGCCGAGATTGACCAGATATTCGGCGCCGAGGTTCGACGTCATGACGATCAGCGTGTTGCGGAAGTCGACCGTGCGGCCCTGCCCGTCGGTCAGCCGCCCGTCGTCGAGCACCTGCAACAGCACGTTGAAGACATCCGGATGCGCCTTCTCGATCTCGTCGAACAGCACGACCTGATAGGGCCGGCGCCGCACCGCTTCGGTCAGCGCGCCGCCTTCCTCATAGCCGACATAGCCGGGAGGCGCGCCAATCAGCCGGGCGACCGAGTGCTTCTCCATGTATTCCGACATGTCGATTCGCACCATGGCGCTCTCGTCGTCGAACAGGAAATTGGCCAGCGCCTTGGTCAGTTCGGTCTTGCCGACGCCGGTCGGTCCGAGGAACATGAACGAGCCGATCGGCCGGTTCGGATCCTGCAGCCCGGCCCGGGCACGACGCACGGCCTTGGACACCGCCTGTACCGCTTCGCCCTGGCCGACGACTCGCTTGCCGATCTCGTCTTCCATGCGCAGCAGCTTGTCGCGCTCGCCCTGCAGCATCTTGTCGACCGGAATGCCGGTCCAGCGCGACACGATATGGGCGACGTGGTCGGGCGTGACCACCTCTTCGACCATGCCGGCCTTGCCGTCCTGGGCTTCGGCTTCCTTCAGCTTCTTTTCCAGTTCCGGGATCTTGCCATAGGCAAGCTCGCCGGCGCGCTGGAATTCACCCTTGCGCTGGGCAATGGCGAGGTCGTTGCGGGCCGCGTCGAGCTGCTTCTTGAGGTCAGCGGCGAGGCCAAGCTTCTGCTTCTCCGACTGCCATTTGGCGGTGATCTCGGTCGATTCCTCCTCGAGGCCGACGAGTTCCTTTTCGAGACGCGCGAGCCGGTCCTTTGACGCCTCGTCCTTCTCGACCTTCAGTGCCTCGCGCTCGATCTTGAGCTGCATGATGCGGCGATCGATTTCGTCCAGCGCCTCGGGCTTGGAATCGACCTGCATCCTCAGCCGCGATGCGGCTTCGTCGACAAGGTCGATCGCCTTGTCCGGCAGGAAACGGTCGGCGATGTAGCGGTTGGACAAGGTCGCCGCCGCGACCAGCGCCGAATCCGAGATGCGCACCTTGTGGTGCTGCTCGTACTTCTCCTTCAGGCCACGCAGGATCGACACGGTATCTTCCACCGACGGCTCGTTGACGAAGACCGGCTGGAACCGGCGGGCAAGGGCCGCGTCCTTCTCGACATGCTTCCTGTATTCATCGAGCGTGGTCGCGCCGACGCAGTGCAGTTCGCCGCGCGCCAGCGCCGGCTTCAACAGGTTCGAAGCGTCCATGGCGCCATCGGCCTTGCCGGCGCCGACCAGCGTGTGCATCTCGTCGATGAACAGGATGATGCCGCCGGCCGCCGAGGTGACTTCGTTGAGCACGGCCTTCAGCCGCTCCTCGAACTCGCCGCGATATTTGGCGCCGGCAATCAGCGCGCCCATGTCGAGCGCCATCAACTGCTTGTCCTTCAGCGATTCGGGCACGTCGCCATTGACGATGCGCAGCGCCAGACCTTCGGCGATCGCCGTTTTGCCGACGCCCGGCTCGCCGATCAGCACCGGGTTGTTCTTGGTACGCCGCGACAGCACCTGGATGGTGCGGCGGATCTCGTCGTCACGGCCAATCACAGGGTCGAGCTTGCCGGCGCGGGCATCGGCGGTGAGGTCGCGCGCGTATTTCTTCAGCGCGTCATAGCCCTGCTCGGCGCTCGCCGAATCGGCGGTACGGCCCTTGCGGACGTCGTTGATCACCTGGTTCAGCGCCTGCGCTGTGACGCCGGCCTTGGACAGGATATCGGCCGTCTTGGCCGACTTCTCCATCGCCAGCGCCTGCAGCAGCCGCTCGACCGTGACAAAACTGTCGCCGGCTTTCTTGGCCAATTCCTCGGCGGTCGAAAACACCTTGGCCAGCGGCTGCGCCAGATAAAGCTGGCCGTTGCCGCCTTCCACCTTGGGCATGGCCTCAAGGGCGGTCTCGACGCCAAGCTTGACGTCGCGCACGTTGCCGCCGGCGCGCTCGATCAGCGAGGCGGCCAGCCCCTCGTCGTCATCGACGAGGACCTTCAGCATATGTTCGGGAGTGAATTGCTGGTGATTGCGCGAGAGCGCCATGGTCTGGGCGGACTGAATGAATCCGCGGACGCGCTCGGAGTATTTCTCGAGGTTCATATCTGTCTCCTTCCATCACCGGCCCGCTTTGCGGCACCGGATCAGATTGCGGTGACGGACCCGCTCATCCGAGCCGGGTCCAGTTCACGCCAGATATGGGGCGCAAGCCATTGCCGCTCAAGACGTCCGGCTGATGATATTGCATGGCCGAGCAAACGAAAACGGCGGAGATTTCTCTCCGCCGTTTCATCGACTTATGTCTTGTGGGTCAGTTGTTGGCGTCGACGGCGAACGGGTCGCCGGCAGGGCTTTCGGCCGGCGCCGCATCCACCACGTCAATAGCGGCAGCGGTCTCGCCGGCGCCATCCACCACCTGGCCACCACCAGACTGTTCGTCACCGACCTGATCGGCATTGTTGCGCGGGCGGCGCGGACGCCGCGGGCGACGGGCAGCGCCGCTCTCGGCGGCTGCCTCATTGAGTTCGGCCCGGGCGGCAAGAGCCGCCGGCGACAGGTTTTCGTACAGCGGCGCCCGCTCGGAGAAACCGCTCTCGGCTTCGGGCTCAACCGCGGAAACGGTTTCCGCCTGTGCCGGGGTTTCGGTGAAGCGCTGCTGGTCGCCGCGCTGGCCGTTCTGCTCGCCACGCTGGTCGTTCTGGCCATAGCCGCCATTGGGGCGGCGGTCACGGTTGCGGCCATTGTTGTCGCGGCCGTTGTTGTTGCGGCCATTATTGTCACGGCCATTATTGTCACGGCCACTGTTGTTCTCGCGGTCGTTTTCCTGGCCGTATGCGAGTTCGGCCGGCGTGCCCTCAATCGTCGGCTGCGGACCGTTGCCGTGGTTCGCCATCGGCGCTTGCGTCTCGCCGCCATTGCCGCTGCCGGCATTGTCAAAATCGTTGCGATCTTCATCGTCGTCAAATTCGTCGCGGTTCTGCGGGGCATTCTGGATCGGCATCTGCGCCTGTGCGGCGGCAATGATGCGGTTGTAGTGCTCGGCGTGCTGGAGGTAATTTTCCGCCATAACCCGGTCGCCGGAGCTTTGCGCATCACGGGCCAGAGTGGCGTATTTTTCGGCGATCTGCTGAGCCGATCCACGGATTTTCACGTCCGGGCCGTTGCTCTCGTAGTTGCGCGTCAGGGGATTTGGGCCCTTGCGGTTGTTGTTGTTGTTATTGTTGTTGCCACCGCCGCCGCCATTGTTGTTGCGACCGCGCATGCGCCTGTTCTGCTGTTGTGGCCTCATAAGACTCTCTTCATTTTGAAATTTTCGAAAAACGTTTCACGAACGGAGGCGCTCATGCAGCCAGCCGTTTCGTTTCTTCACCGGCGTTCGCCCGCATCAATTGCGTTGGCGCCACGTGTCATCCTGTTCCGGTTACATCACTTGCCGGACGATTCCCGCACGAAGCTTGGGCGTCGTTTGCGCAAGAAGGCAGCTATTTCCAAGGAAAACCGAATCGCTAAGAGCACTGCCTGCTTCGTCTCATCCGGTTAGGGCGGACCCTAGCCGCATTCCCCGGCATTGCCAAGCGCTTTTTTGCACTGCGTCAAGGCTTTCCCTGTTCAAACATAAGAACCCTGTCGTTTCCGCCAAGATCGACAAATGCCCCGGCCAGCCTGTAGCCGGCTGCCGCGAATATGTCTTTGACCTCATTGCGCTGCGTGTGGCCGATCTCGACCGCTATCTTGCCTTCTGCTTCCAGAAACTTTGCCGCCTCGGCGGCGATGATCCTGTAAGGGCCAAGACCGTCCACACCGCCATCAAGGGCTCTGTGTGGATCGAAATCGCGGACCTCGTCCTGCAGATTTCCAATGTCTCCAGACGGTATATAGGGAGGGTTTGCGGCAATTACATGGTATCGGCCCGAAACTTTTTCGAACCAGTCGGACTGCAGCCCCACGAACCGGCCGGCGAGTCCGAGTTGCTCGGCATTGCGTATCGCGGTTGCCAGCGCGTCTTGTGAAACATCGACCCCGGTGGCGGTCGCGGCCGGAACCGCGCTGAGCAGCGCCAGCGCAATCGCGCCGGTACCGGTGCCGAGATCGAGGATACGGCATAGCCCCAGCCTTTCGGCCGTCGCGCCGGCAAAAGGGAGGATCGCCTCGACCAGCGTTTCGGTGTCCGGCCGCGGCTCCAGCGTTTCCGGCGACAGCGACAGCCGCAGGCCGTAAAACTCGCGAAACCCGAGGATGCGGTGCACCGGTTCGCCGGCCATGCGGCGCTGCAGAGCAGCGCCGATTGCGGCAACCGCACCCGCATCGACCGTCCGTTGCGGGTCGGCGATCGCCTGCGTACGGTCCGTGCCGGAAAAATGCTCGACGATCAGCCTGGCATCCAGCGCCGGGTCGGGAAGGCCGGCCGCGGCAAGCCGCTCCCGCGCCACCCGCAACAACGGCCCGAGCGCGCCGGGCAACATGTCAGCCATCGAGGCCAATATCGGCGAGCAGCTTCGACTGATGGTCGGCAATCAGCGCATTGATGACCTCATCGAGCTCGCCCATCATCACCCGGTCGAGCTTGTAGAGCGTCAGGTTGATACGATGGTCGGTAAGGCGGCCCTGCGGGAAATTGTAGGTACGGATGCGCTCCGAACGGTCGCCCGAACCAACCTGCGATTTGCGTGACTCCGAGCGCTCCTCGTCCGCCTTGCTGCGCTCGAGGTCGTAAAGCCGCGCACGCAGAATCTGCATGGCTTTCGCCCGGTTCTGATGCTGCGACTTCTCCGCCTGCACCACCATGATACCGGTCGGCAAATGGGTGATGCGCACGGCCGAATCGGTGGTGTTGACGTGCTGGCCACCCGAACCCGAGGCGCGCATCGTGTCGATGCGGATGTCTTCGGCGCGGATGTCGATGTCGACCTCTTCGGCTTCCGGCAGAACGGCCACCGTCGCCGCCGAAGTGTGGATGCGCCCGCTGGCCTCGGTCGCCGGCACGCGCTGCACGCGGTGCACGCCGGATTCGAATTTCAGATGGGCAAAGACGCCCCTACCGGAAATGGTGGCGATGATTTCCTTGAAGCCGCCGGCATCGCCGTCGCTGGCCGACACCGTCTCGAAGCGCCAGCCGCGTTCGGCGGCATAGCGCTCATACATGCGAAACAGGTCGCCGGCGAACAATGCCGCCTCATCGCCGCCGGTGCCGGCGCGGATTTCAAGGATGGCGTTCTTGTCGTCGGCCGCGTCCTTGGGCAACAGCAGGATCTGGATGTCCTTCTGCAGCTCTTCGATTCGCGCTTCGACGCCCGGCAAATCTGCCTCCGCCAGGGCCCGCATCTCTGCGTCGGTGCCCTTGTCGGCAAGCATCGCCTCGAGGTCGGCTTGCTCGCGCTCGACTGAGCGCAGTTCCCTGACCTTGGCCACCATGTCCTGCAGCTCGGCATATTCGGAAGCCATCTTCACATAGGCATCGGCTGCCGGGCCGGCCGACATCTGCGCTTCGAGCATCTCGAAACGCTTGACGACCTGATCCATACGCTCGCGGGGAAGATTGACCATGGCTAATGCTATAGCGGGATGGAGCGGTCGTCGGCGAAGGCCTGCAGCAGCGCCCGCATCGGCAGCCCTTGAGCTGGCGCCATCAGATTGTCGGCAAAGAAAGCCTCCAATTCCTCCAGTGGCAGTTCGGTCAACATCGCCTTGACCGGGCCGATCGAGGCTGGAGACATCGAGATCGAGCGGTAGCCGAGGCCGATCAGCGCCATGGCGGAAATGGGTTTTCCGGCAAGCTCGCCGCACAGCGTCACCGGCGTGTGGTTGCGAACCCCGGCGTCGGCGATCTGCTTCAGAACCCGCAGGAACGGCGTCGACAGCGTGTCGAAGCGGTCGGAGAGCTGCGTGTTCCCCCGATCGACCGCCATGACGAACTGGAACAGGTCGTTGGAGCCGACCGAGACGAAATCGACCGCCTTCATCAACTCGTCGAGCTGGAACAGCAGCGACGGCACTTCCAGCATGGCGCCCACCTTGAGGCTGGTCGGCAGATGGTGGGCAAAGCGGGAGAGATGCCGCACTTCGCGGTCGATGATCTCGCGCGCCTGGGCGATTTCGCCGAGCTCGGTCACCATCGGCAGCATCAGCTTCAGTTCGCGCCCGCCGCAGGCCTTCAGCAGAGCGCGGATCTGGGTCCTGAGCAGACCCGGCCGGTCGAGCGTCAGCCGGATCGCGCGCCAGCCGAGCGCAGGGTTTTCTTCCTGGACAGCGCCCTTGAAGTAGGGCAGCACCTTGTCGCCGCCGATGTCGATGGTGCGGAAGGTGACCGGCTTGCCACGCGCCGCGTCCAGCACGTCGCGGTAGAGCCGCTCCTGCGCCTCGGCGCGCGGGAAGGTCGAGGCGACCATGAACTGCAATTCGGTGCGGAACAGGCCGATGCCGGCCGCACCCGCCTCGGCCAGCTGCGGCAGGTCGACGGCCAGGCCCGCATTCATCAGCAGGTCGACCTGGACGCCGTCCTTGGTCACCGACGGCTTCTTGCGCAGTTCCCGGTAGACTTCCTGCCGGCGCGCCCGGAAGCGCACTTTTTCGGCATAGGCAGCTTCGAGGTCGGGCTGCGGCCGCAGATGGATGGTGCCTTCCTCGCCGTCGACGATGATGGCATCGCCGTTTTCCGCCATGGAAACGGCGCCCTTCATCTGGCCGGCGACCGGAATGCCCATGGCGCGCGCTACGATGACGACATGGCTGGTGGCAGCGCCGTCTTCCAGCACCACGCCGCGCAGCTTGTCCCTGGGATAATCAAGCAGTTCGGCCGCGCCCATCGAGCGCGCGACCAGGATGGCATCCTTCGGCAGTGACGCCGCGACGTCGTCAGGCCCGCGCCCCATCAGCTGGCGCAGCAGCCGGTTGGCGAGATCGTCGAAGTCGCTCATCCTCTCGCGCAAATAAGGATCGGTCATGTGCAGCATGCGGGCGCGCATGTCGCTCTGCACCTTTTCCACCGCCGCTTCCGCCGTCAGGCCGTTGCGGATCGCCTCTTCCAGCCGGCGCACCCAGCCGCGGTCGTTGGCAAACATGCGATACGCCTCGAGCACCTCGCGATGTTCTCCCTCGAAGGCGACATCGCGCCGCTCCAGCATGTCGTCGATGGAAAGCCTGAGCGAACCGAGCGACGTCTCCAGCCGGCGCACCTCTTCCTCACTGTCCTCGTTGAACAGATTGGTGACGACGATGCGTGGCTCATGCAGCACGACATGGCCGAGGCCGACACCCTCGTTGAAGGACAGGCCGGTAAAGCTGACGGGACGGCGCAGGTCGAGTTCGAGGCCGGGCCGGGTCAGGCGCGCGAGATCGCCGGTGGCGATCATCTCGGCGATCACCATGGCGGTCGTTTCCAGCGCCTCGACCTCGTCGTCGCGGTAGTGGCGCATGGTCTTGTTCTGCACCACCAGCACGCCGAGCGTGCGCCCTGCCCTTAGTACCGGCACGCCGAGGAAGGAATTGTAGATCTCTTCGCCGGTCTCCGGCAGGTAGGCGAAGGCCGGATGTTCCTGCGCATTGGAGAGGTTGAGCGGCCGCGCGCTGGCGGCAATGGTGCCGACGAGGCCCTGCCCCAGCCGCAGCTGCGCCAAATGGACGGCGTTCGGGTTCAGACCTTCGGTGGCATAGAGTTCGAGCACCGAATCGGCGCGCAGCACATAGAGCGAGCAGACCTCGGCGACCATGTTGGAGGCGATGTCGCGCACGATCCGGTCGAGCCGCTCCTGCGGCTCCAGCGGCTCCTGCATGAGCTCGCGGAGCCGTTTCAGCAGAACGCGCGGGCCACTGGCCGTATCACGCATCGCGGCTTCTTCTCCAATGGGCATTTTGCCCGCCGCAGTTTCCACTGCCACCGGCGCACACGCAACAACTCAAATCGCTCTCGCTACTGCTTATCCAGACCGTACACGGAATGCAAAGTGCGAACCGCGAGTTCCGTGTAGGGACCGTCGATCAGTATCGAAATCTTGATCTCGGAGGTGGTGATGGCGCGGATGTTGATCGCCTTGTCGGCCAGCGCCTTGAAAGCGGTGGCGGCCACACCGGCATGGCTGCGCATGCCGATGCCGATGACCGAAACCTTCGACATGCCGGCTTCCGACTGCACCACGTCATAGCCGATCGAAGCCTTCAGACGCTCCAGCACGGCCAGCGCCTTGTCCACGTCGCCGGACGGCACGGTGAAGGTCATGTCGGTGAACTTGCCGTCCTCTGAGATGTTCTGGACGATCATGTCGACATTGATGTTGGCCTCGGCCAGCGGGCCGAAAATGCCGGCGGCAACGCCCGGGCGGTCGCCAACGCGGCGCAGAGAAATCTGCGCTTCGTCCTTGGCGTAGGCAATTCCGGTGACGACCTGCTGTTCCACGATCTCTTCCTCGTCGCAAATAAGCGTTCCCGGAGGATTGAGCAAATCCCCCATTCCGGGCGCATCGGGATCGTCGAAGGACGACCGCACGAACGTACGCACCCTGTGCACCATGGCAAGCTCGACCGAGCGCACCTGCAAGACCTTGGCGCCGAGCGAGGCCATTTCGAGCATTTCCTCGAACGAAATCTTGCTGAGCCGCCGCGCCTTCGGCTCGATGCGCGGATCGGTGGTGTAGACGCCGTCGACATCGGTGTAGATGTCGCAGCGGTCGGCCTTGACCGCCGCGGCAATGGCCACCGCGCTTGTGTCGGAGCCGCCGCGGCCGAGCGTGGCGATGCGGTTGTCCGGGCCGATGCCCTGGAAGCCGGCGACGACAGCCACCTGGCCCTCGCCGAAGCGCTTGATCAGGAACGCGCCGTCAATTTCGAGGATGCGCGCCGCGCCATGCGCGTTGTCGGTCTTGATCGGGATCTGCCAGCCCTGCCAGGAGCGGGCATGGACGCCCATATTCTGCAGTGTGATCGCCAGCAGGCCGGCAGTCACCTGCTCGCCCGAGGCGACCACGGCGTCATACTCGCGCGCGTCGTGCATGGGCGAGGCTTCGCGCGTCCAGCCAACCAGTTCATTGGTCTTGCCCGCCATCGCCGAAACCACGACAGCGACCTCATGGCCGGCATCGACCTCGCGTTTGACGTGACGCGCCACATTGCGGATGCGGGCGATGTCGGCGACGGAGGTTCCGCCGAATTTCATCACGATGCGCGCCATGGAAGCGAAATGCCTTTGACTGAAGCCGGCCCAGGACCGAAAGGGGAAGTAAGCGCTCGACAGAAGCCGGCCGCTGAATGCGCGCCTCCTTAGCCAAATGATCACGGTTTCGCAAGGCTGGCGGCGGATGCCGGCTTCAGGATCGCGGCATATTGCGTTCGGCCCCGCCGCCGCTTACCAAATGCTGCCCGCGGGAAACTCCTTTTGGTCCGGCATATCGAATGATTGTTCGCCTTCGACGCGCCATGCGGTGGCAATCGCTGCCGCTGTTCATCGGCTTCGCCGTGCTGGCGTTGATCGTCGGCACACGCGCCGTGCTGGTCGAGACCCAGAGAGCTAATCGTGAGGCCGCGCGCGAGGCGGTCGAGTATCAGGAATTGCTTTCCGGTTTGCTTGCGATGGCTCAGGAGGCCGAGACCAGCCAGCGCGGCTATCTCCTGACCGGCGAGAAATCCTACCTCCAGCCTTATCGGCAGGCGGTCGACGCCATTCCGGGCCAGCTTGCCCGCATCCACGGCATGACCGCGCCGGACGACGAACTCGTGCAGCAGATCAACCACGTCAAGGACGCGCTTTCACAAAACCAGGCCGAATTGGCTGAGACGATTGCACTCTACGATCGCGGCGATGCGGCAAAAGCTCTGGAACTGGTCCGCAGCGGCCAGGGCAAGGCCGCCATGGACCAGATCCGGGCCAGCATGGACACGATCCGGCGCATTGGCGGCGCAGCCATCGCCGCGCGCGACGCTCATACCGACCGGGTCGAAAACTGGCTGCGAATCGGCTCGATAGCGGCGCTGCTGGCGATCTTCCTGCTTGGCGCCTACACGGTTCGCCTTTCGCGCCGCCGGTTCCGCGCAGTGGCGATCGCCCAGGAAGAGCTGATGCGCAAGAACATCGAGCTCGGCAACGAAATCCAGACGCGTGAAAAGGCCGAATCGCAGATCCGCCAGATGCAGAAGATGGAGGCTGTGGGCCAGCTGACCGGCGGTATCGCCCACGATTTCAACAACATGCTGGCGGTGATCATCAGCGCCATGAACCTCGCCCAGCGCAAGCTGACGCGGGGCGAGCACGACATCATGAAATTCATCGAAGCGGCGACCGATGCGGCGACCCGGGCCGCAAACTTGACGTCACGGCTGCTTGCCTTCTCGCGCCAGCAGCCGCTCGCGCCTCAGGTTGTAGACGCCAATCGTCTGGTCGCCGGCATGTCGGACCTGCTTCGGCGGGCGCTCGGCGAAACCATCCGCATCGAAACCGTGCTGGCTGGCGGCCTGTGGAAGACCCATGCCGATCCGAGCCAGCTCGAAAATGCCATTCTCAACCTGGCGGTCAATGCGCGCGACGCCATGGGCGAGGACGGCAAGATGACCATCGAGACCGCCAACAGCCACCTCGACGAGGGCTACGCCGCCACCCATGCCGAGGTCAAAGCCGGCCAGTATGTGATGATCGCGGTCAGCGACACCGGCGCCGGCATGCCGGCGGACGTCATGGAGCGGGCTTTCGAGCCGTTTTTCACCACCAAGCCGGTCGACAAGGGCACCGGCCTCGGGCTGAGCCAAGTGTTCGGCTTCGTCAAACAGTCCGGCGGACACGTCAAGATTTACTCGGAACCCGGCCAAGGCACCACGATCAGGATCTACCTGCCGCGCTTCTTCGGCCCGGAAGAGGCCGCCATATCTTCGGAACGAGCCGGAAATCCTGCCGTGCCGGTCACCGAAACCATCCTTGTCGTGGAGGACGATCCACGCGTGCGGGCTTCCACCACGGATGCCATGCGCGAACTCGGCTACACCGTCATTCATGCCGCAAGCGGCCAGGAAGCGCTGGAAAAGCTGGGCGACAACCCTGGTGTGGCGCTCATGTTCACCGATATCGTCATGCCGGTGATGAATGGCCGCAAGCTCGCCGAGGAGGCGCTGGCGCGCATGCCGAAGCTGAAGGTGATCTTCACCACCGGCTTCACCAGGAACGCCGTCGTCCACAATGGCGTGCTCGACCATGACGTGCATTTCCTGGCCAAGCCCTTCACCATCGAGCAGCTGGCGGCGAAATTGCGCGACGTGCTGGACGCAAGATGACCGAGGCCCTGGAAATCGTCACCTTTCGCCTCAAACCTGGAGCGGAAGCGGGCTTTGCCGCCGCCAACAACCTGGTCGCCGACTGGCTGGCGCGGCAACCTGGTTTCGTAAACCGCTGTCTGGCGCGGCGGGACGATGGCGGATGGGTCGATGTGGTGCGCTGGCGAAGTCGCGAGCAGGCTCTCGCCGCCGCAGGCCGGATCATGGCCGAGATCGGCGATTGCGAAGCGATGCGGGCCATCGATCCCGCAAGTGTTGCGATGGAACATGCGGCGATTGTGATCTCGAGGCCATAGGTCGACTAGCCAGCAGTCGCAAAAACCGGCCTTGACTTTCTTGCCCCGGCACCCGACTTCCTAGCGTCCGAGGAGACCCGCCCCATGCCAGAGGCCCGACGATCGACAATCGATGCCGGAGAAGTGGAACGCTTTTCCGCGCTTGCCGCCGAATGGTGGAACCCGAACGGCAAATTCCGTCCGCTGCACAAATTCAACCCGGTCCGGCTGGCCTATATCCGGGACCAGGTGGCGGCGCGCTTCGGCCGCGATCCGCGGGCGGCGCGGCCGTTCGAAGGCCTGCGTTTCCTCGATATCGGCTGCGGCGGTGGATTGTTGTGCGAGCCGATGGCAAGGCTTGGCGCCGAAGTGGTCGGCGCCGACGCCTCGGCAACCAACATCGAGGTGGCGAAGCTGCACGCGGCCGAAGGCGGCGTGACGGTGGATTATCGCGCTACGACCGCTGAGGATTTGGCCGATTCCGGCGAGAAATTCGACGTCGTCCTCAACATGGAAGTTGTCGAGCATGTTGCCGATGTCGACCTGTTCATCGGCAAGTGCGGCGAGATGGTCAAGCCCGGCGGCATCATGTTCGTGGCCACCATCAACCGCACGCTGAAGGCACTGGGCCTGGCCATCATCGGCGCCGAATATGTGCTGCGCTGGCTGCCGCGCGGCACCCACCAGTTCGGCAAGCTGGTGCGGCCCGAAGAGCTTGAAAAGGCGCTCGGCAGCGCCGCCATGACCATCATCGACCGTACCGGCGTGACCTACAATCCTCTCGCCGACCGCTGGGCACGCTCCAAGGACATGGACGTCAACTATATGGTGCTGGCGGAAAAACGATCGGTCTGAACGAAAGGGGGCGGCCGTGGACACTATGAGGGCCCGAGAGCTGGCGCTCGATCTTCCCGAAACGGTCGAGCAATCGCATTTCGGCAAGGCTGACTTCCGCGTCCGCAACCGTATCTTCGTCTCGCTGCCCGAAGCCGACCGTGCTGTCGTCAAGCTCGACCGCGACCAGCAAGAGATGATGGCCGCGGCTGAGCCATCGGTTTTCAGGCCCGTGACAGGCGGCTGGGGCCAAAAGGGATGGACGTCGATTATGCTCGAAGCCTGCGACGAACAGACATTCCGCAGCGCCGTTCGGACGGCCTGGCGAAACGTCGCCCCGCCGGCGCTACGGAAGCGCCTCGACGCGAGCCAAATTTAAGCTTGAGCAGTTCGAGGAAAAGTGTGAAGCGGTTTCCCGGGAAAGCGCATAGCGCTTTGCCTAGGGAATTGCGTAAACAAAGACCCTATGCCTTCTGGCTCTGCGCCTTGGTGGTGATGATCACGCCGATGGTGATGATCACCGCGCCGGCCCAGGTCAGCAACTGGTAGTGCTCGCCGAGGAAGATGGTTCCGGCAAACAGGCCGACGGCCGCCGCCACATAGCCGATCTGGCTGAGATAGACCGGACCGCCCACGGCCTGCAGCCGGAAGAAGAAGGCAAACATCGCCGAGGCCGAGGCGACCTGCGCCACGACGACCAGCGGCACGGCGCCAAGCGGGGCGAAGGCGCCGACCCCGAACAGCGTGAGAATGCCGATCAGCAGCAGCGTCGCCGAGGCCAGGTGGCTGCCGACGGCCAGTTCGATCGGACCGGTGCCTTCGGGCCAGTCGACGGTGCGATAGATATTGCCGGCGGCAAGGCTGACCGGGATCAAAAGTCCGGCCAGCACCCAGTAGACATCGGCCGGCTGGCCGGCCTCGCCGCGCGTCACCGCCACCATGACGGCGCCGATGAAGCCGACGGCGATACCGATACTGCCGAGCGTATTTGGCCGTCGAACGCCGAGCAGGATCGAAAATACCAGTGTGATGACCGGCGACAGCGTGAACATGATGCCGGTATAGCCGGCGCCGAGATGCGGGATAGCCGAAAACATCAGCAGATTGGGCACGGCGTAGGACACGGCGGCGGTGATGAAGAAATAGCGCAGTCTGTGCGAGGTGAGCCGCATGCGCTCTCCGTTCGCGAGCAACGCGCACAGCAGCACGCCCCCGGCGCCGAACGAGATGACGAAGGCCCAGACCATGGCCGGAACGCCGGCAGCCGTCGCCAGCTTGCCGAACGGCAGGGTCAGGCCGAGCAGGCCGCCGGTGACGACCAGCAGGCCAAGCGCCGATTCCCAGAGAAATTTCATCGGATGGTCCCGTCACTCACTTGCGGCACTGGGTCGAAACTGTATCTTGAGGTAGCATACCACAAAGATTCTTAACGTCAAGATACTTAGCGGTGAGACAGATGGATCGCGCGGCAAAGGCGGTGGAGCAATGGGAGCGGGAACGGCCGGACCTGGAGGTGTCGCCGATGCTGGTGCTTGGGCGGCTGAACGAAGCCTCGTCGCTAATCGCCCGCGAGCGCCTCGCCCCGCTGTTTGCCCGTTTCGGACTGCAGGCCGGCGAATTCGATGTGCTGGCGACGCTGCGCCGCTCCGGCCAGCCCTACGCGCTGACACCGACCGCTCTATACGAGGCGACGATGGTGACCTCTGGGGCCATGACCAACCGGCTCGACCGGCTTGAGAAGGCCGGACTGATCCTGCGCGGCCCGCACCCCAACGACCGGCGTGGCATTGTCGTGCAACTGACCGAAAAAGGTCTGGCCTTGATCGACGAAGCCCTGACCGCCCACGTCGCCAACGAGCATGAAATCCTCGCCGGGCTCACCGGCACGGAGCGGGGGGCACTGGCTCAGTTGCTTGGCAAATTGATCGATAGCGCCAGCTGATCGCTCAATTGCGCTCCTCGGGAAAACTCGGGATCGGCATGAAATCGATGCCATCCTCGGCCAAGCTCTTGGCTTCGTCCAACGTCGCCTCGCCATAGATGCCGCGCGCATCGCTCTCGCCGAAATGGATCTTGCGCGCTTCTTCGGCAAACTTGTCGCCGACATAGTCGGCATTCTCGCGCACCTTCTCGGCCATCGCCTTCAGTTTCGCCAAAGCCTGCTTCTGGGTTTCGCCCATGGCCAGCGCAATTGTTTCCTGCTTCCGCGCGGTGGAGACGGCTGGCGCCATCAGCGCCTTTTGCACCTTGTGCGAGCCGCAGCTCGGGCAATCGACGAAGCCGCGCTTCTTCTGCGTGTCGAAATCGTCATTGCTGCGAAACCAGCCCTCGAATTCGTGCTCGTGCTCGCAGATCAGGGCAAAGCGGATCACGAAGCCGCGCCCCTGAGCCGCGGCACTTCAGCCGTGCCGGCATTGACGGCAAAATCGCGCGCATTCCTAAGGTTGGGGATTTTCTTACGCGCGGCCGACGACTGCGCCGTGTCGATCTCGGCGATGATCACCTCCGGATCGTCATGGTCTGCCTCGGCGAGAATTCGACCCCATGGGTCGACGATCAGCGAATGGCCATAGGTTTCGCGGCCATCCTCATGCAGGCCACCTTGTGCTGCAGCAACCACATAGGCGCCGTTTTCGATGGCACGGGCTCGCAGCAGCACATGCCAGTGCGCCTCGCCGGTCTGGCGGGTGAAGGCGGCAGGCACCGACAAGAGGTTGGCGCCGGCCATCGCCTCGGCGCGGAACAGCTGTGGAAAGCGTAGATCGTAGCAGACGGCAAAGCCGAGCCTGGCGCCGTCGATCTCGGTGACGACGGCCTCGGTGCCCGGCTCATAGGCGGCGGATTCTCGCCAGCTCTCGCCATTGTCGAGATCGACGTCGAACATGTGGATCTTGTCATAGGTTGCGAGCGTCGCGCCATCCGGCCCAAACAGCAGCGCCCGGTTGGCGAGCTTGCCGTCGGCGCGCAGGATGGCGGTAGAGCCAATATGCAAGAAGACGCCGAGTTCGCTGGCGAGCTTGCGCGCGGTCGCCACGACGATGTCCTTGTCTTCCGAGGTGAAGGAAGCAGCCCTGGCTTCCTTGTCGCGAATCAGCGCTCCGGTCATTTCCGGGGTCTGGATGTAGGTTGCACCGAGGCCTGCCGCCTCGCGAACCAGCCGTTCGAGATCGACCGCGTTGCGCTCGGGGCTCTCGCCCGAACGCATCTGGATCGCCGCCGCCTTGAAAACACCCATCGTCACGTCCTCTTTGAGCAATTCCAGGAAAAGTGTGTACCGGTTTTCCGTCCGAAATCGCATAAAAACAAAGACATAGAGCGGCCCTACGAACCGCTCTTTGTCGTCGAGCCGTTGGCAAGCAGCCTGTCCAGTTGGCCCCGCGCCTCCAATTCGTGGAGGTCGTCGGAGCCGCCGACATGCGTGTCGCCGATGAAAATCTGCGGAAAGGTCGAGCGGCCATGCGCCCGCGAAATCATTTCCTGGCGCAATTCCGGCGAAAACGAAGCGTCATGCTCGGTGTAAGCGACGCCCTTGCGGTCGAGCAGCCGCTTGGCCGCCGCGCAATAGCCGCACATCATACGGGTGTAAATCGTCACATCGAGCATCGGTCCGTGCCTTTCCTCGACCTTATATAGTCGCGGACTCGTCGGCCCGAAAGTCCCCCGGCAGGACACGCGCGAAGGTCAGCACATCGACCGCTCCGGCGCCGCCCTTCTTCAGCGCCCTGGCGACCGAGCGCACGGTGGCGCCGGTGGTGTAGACATCGTCGACCAGAAGCACGCGGCGCCCAGTGATCTCGATTTCGGCTTCCGCAGGCACACGGAAGGCGGCGCGGACATTGGCCTCGCGCTCCTGCCGCTCCAGCCCGACCTGCTGGCGCGTGAGCTTGACGCGCCGGACCGCCGAGGGCGAGAAAGGCAGCCCGCTAGGCTGCGCAACCGCCCTTGCCAACTCCGCCGACTGGTTGAACTGCCGGCGAAAGAAGCGCCGCCAGTGCAGCGGCACCGGTACGACGACATCGGCGTCTGCAATTAGCTCAGCGCCGGCGCGCAGCATCCAGCGCGCCATCCATGGCGCCAGATCGGTGCGGTCCTGGTATTTCAGCCCTTGCACCATCTGGCGGGCGACACCGGAATAGGCCACGGCCGCCCGCGCCCGCTCGAACGGCGGCGGATCGGCGATCGCCTCGGCCGACAGGAACCCCTCGCCCATATCGTGGGTGAATGGCGTGCCCATGACCGCGCACCATGGCCGCTCCAGCAGCCTCAGCTTCGGCCAGCAGGCGCCGCACAAAACGCCGGGTTGCGAGACGTGCCTGCGACAGCCGGCACAGACCGGCGGGAACAGCATCCGCGCCGGCCAGTCCAACATGGCCAGTTTCAACATGGTTTGAGCGAGGCTCTTGATCTCCATCACCGGATCGGCCACGTGGTTTTGTCGTCCGCGCCAGGATATCACTAGACGGACAAACAGGATGTCTACCGTTGCAGCCGATCATCGATACTGAACTTTGGCTGGTGCGCAAGCGCAGGGCACTAGCCCACCCCGTAGCCGGCGCGGATTTTCTGATGCGGCGGGCGGCGGAAGACCTTGCCGACCGGCTTGGCGCGGTCGAGCGGAAATTCGGCAAGGCCGCGGTGCTGTTTTGCCAGACGCCGGACGCAACGGACGTGGTCGCTGCAAGCGGCAAGGCAGCGGAGATCGTGCGCGTCGAGGCAGATCCAGCGTTTCTGGACGGCCGGCCAGGGCTGGTAGCACCGCTGGAGACAGTGCCGTTCCAGCCGGAAAGCCTCGACCTCGTCGTTTCGCTCCTGTCGCTCCAGGCGATGAACGACATTCCCGGCATGCTGGTGCAGATCCGCCGCGCGCTCAGGCCCGACGGGCTTTTTCTCGGCGCCTTTGCCGGCGCCGGCACGCTTTCCGAATTGCGCGAAAGCCTGCTCGCCGCCGAGACCGAGCTCTATGGCGGCGCCAGCCCGCGCGTCATCCCCTTCACGGATGTTCGCGATGCCGGCGCATTGCTGCAGCGCGCCGGACTGGCGCTGCCGGTGGCCGACGTCGAAACGGTGACCGTCCGCTACGATACCCTCTTCAACCTCATTGCCGATCTCAGGGCGATGGGCGAAACCAGCGCGCTGACCGATCGCAGCCGGCGACCGGGAGCGCGAAAGCTTTTTACCCGTGCCGCCGAACTCTATGCCGAACGCTTTTCGGACGCTGATGGCCGCATCAGGGCAAGCTTTTCCATCGTCTGGATGTCGGGCTGGGCGCCCGATGCATCGCAGCAAAAGCCCTTGAAACCGGGCTCGGCGAAGGTCTCGCTGAAGACAATACTGGAAGATCCCGGCGGGCGGTGACGGCGCTCCGGATCAGTGCTCGGCGAAGGCGTTTGCGAGCCTGCTGTTGTTGTCGCTGAACAGAAACTGGATCGCATTGCTGGCCTTGCCGACACCCCCGACGATGGCAAGCGAAAGCACCGCGACGATCAGGCCATATTCAATGGCCGTGGCGCCTGTTTCGTCTTGCAAAAATCGGCGCAGCAATGGCTTCATGATCGTCGATCCCTCTCATCCCCGACCATATCGCCGACCTGTTAAGAAAGGTTAACGGCACAAGCTTAACAGGCTGTGAAATGGGCCTGCGTTGAGGAAGTTCTCAAGCTGGTGTCGACCTTGTTGGTCAGCAGTCGCCGCTGCGTTGGCCGTCGGCGCGGATGATGCAGACTGAGCTCGGTGAGGGCTGCAGCACGCTTCTGCGCAGCGTATAGGTGGCCCGCGAGCCGATTGAACCCGTGCTCATCGGGTCGAGACCGCCTGCAAGAGCATCGCGGCTGGATGATCGCGTCTGGTTGTCCAGCACGGGGACCGCGATCAGCGCCAGCGCCACTGCGGCCGAGCCGAACAAAAGCGTGACGCGCAATATACCGACGCCGGCGGCGCGAAAGCTGCGATCCGGCCGGATCGAGTCCCATTCCCTGTCGAGGCTCATGCAATCGCTCCCCGCGAACCCGCTTTGCCGCAATTTTTCACGACGAGATAAATCTTCCATTAACGCTGGCTAGATCAGACCGCGAAATGGCCTTGGATCACAACAGGTCGATGAGGAACTGGATCAGCGGCGCGTCGGCCGGCGGCATCGGATAGTCGCGCATCTGCTTTGGCCGTACCCATTTCAGCGCCTGCCCTTCCCTGGGCTGCGCGATGCCGCGAAAGCGGCGGCAGACGAAGAGCGGCATGAGGAGATGGAAATCATCATAGGAATGGCTGGCGAAGGTGAGCGGCGCCAGGCAAGGAATGTCGGTCTCGATGCCGATCTCTTCCTGCAGTTCGCGGATCAGGCATTGTTCCGGCGTCTCGCCTGGCTCTACCTTGCCGCCGGGAAATTCCCAAAGGCCGGCAAGCTGTTTGCCCTCGGGTCGCTGCGCCAGAAGCACCCGGCCATCGGTATCGACCAGCGCGCACGCGGCGACCAGCAGCAGGCGTTTGCCGGTGATCTCGCTCATGCGCCCGGCGGCCGGCGATAGTGGTAGCGATAGACTTCGTCGAAGCCCAGCGAGCGATAGAGCGCCAGCGCCGGCGCATTGCCGGCCTCGACCTGCAGCCAGGCTTCGCGAGCGCCACGCAGCCTCGCCCATTTCAGCGCCGACAGGATCAGGTTGCGGCCATGGCCCTGATTGCGCGCCGACTTGGCGGTGGCGATCTCGAACAGGCCGGCAAGATCGCCGTCATGGACGCAGATCAGCACCGCCAGGGGATCGGCCCCTTCCTCGAGCGCAAACAGCCCGACTTCGGGTTGGATAGCGCCGATGATTTCCGAAAGACCGGGCCGCAGCGATGCATCCGAGCCGCTGACCTTGAGCGACGCGCCGAGAAAGCGGCTAATATCCTTCAGCGGAATCTGGTCCATGGCCGGCGCCAGTTGCGCGTCCGCCAGCGGCAGCCGCATCACCAGGGATTCGTCGAATGTGCTCCAGCCCTCATTGTCGAGATGCTTGGCCAGGTCCGGCCCCGACAGCGGCGAGATGCGGAAGGTCAGCGGCCTGCCATAGGCGTCGAAGCGCCGGCTGGCGCGGCCGATGCGCTCGGCAATGTGCTGGGTGTCGCCGGGATCGAGCGGGTTGACCGAGTTCAGCCGTTTGGCCGGATGACCGGCCGTCAGCCGCACCACCCAGGTGCCGTCATAATGGACGGCCGCAGCCGGCCAGGCGCGAAAACCCGCCGCCTCGTAGCGGCGCACGATGGCGAGCATGCTTGCCGGATGCCTGGAAGCCAACTCCATCAGCTCCGGTAATCGCCATTGATGGCGACATATTCCTTGGTGAGGTCGCAGGTCCACACCGTCGCCTTGCCGCGGCCGATACCGATATCGGCGCGGATGCGGATGTCGTCGCGCTTCATATAGGCCGAGGTCGCTTCCTCGGAGTAGCCCGGGTCGCGTTCGCCCTCATGCGCCAGACGGTTGTCGCCGAACCAGATCGACAGCCGGTCGCGCTCGGCCGGCTCCCCGGCCATTCCCCCGGCCAAGCAGCCCCGGCCCCCATTGGCGTCCTCCCCGGCCACCGCCGTCTTGACCAGCGGCGAATTGGCGATGGACAGCGCGATGCGCTTGGCCGAGCGCGCCGATTTGGCGCCGGTAACGGTGACTTCGACCTGCTTGCGGGCGCCCTCGCCGTCGCGCACCACTTGCAGCGCCAGCGATTTGAGCACCTTGCCCAGCGCCCGGCGGAAGGCGCCGAGACGGGCATCCTTGGGATCGCTGATGGCGGGCGCGCCGCGCTTGGCAGCGGCTCCGGTGGCGAACAACAGCAGCGTGTCGCTGGTCGAGGTGTCGCTGTCGACGGTGACGGCGTTGAAGGTCTTGGCCGTGCCGCGCGACAACAAGTCCTGCAGCACGGGGGCGGCGATCGGCGCATCGGTGGCGATGAAGGACAGCATAGTCGCCATATCGGGCGCGATCATGCCGGCGCCCTTGGAGATGCCATTGATGATGACGTCGGTGTCGCCGAGCTTGACCGTCGCTGTCGCCACTTTCGGATAGGTGTCGGTGGTCATGATGGCCTTTGCCGCCTCGGTCCACAGATCCGGCTTGCCGTCCTTGACCAGTCCGGCGAGCAAATGGCTGAATTTGGTGGTGTCGAGCGGCTCGCCGATTACCCCGGTGGAAGCGAGGAACACTTCGCCTGGCGTGCAGCCTGCGGCCTTGGCCGCGGCCTCGCCGGTCAGTTGGGTGGAGGCGCGGCCCTTCTTGCCGGTGAACGCGTTGGCGTTGCCGGAATTGACGACCAGCACCCGCGCCTTGCCGGCGCCAAGGTTCTCGCGGCAGAAGTCGACCGGTGCCGAGGGGCATTTCGACTTCGTGAACACGCCGGCAACCGCTGTGCCGGCATCGAAGACCATGGCCAAGAGGTCGGTACGGTTCTTGTACTTGATCCCGGCCTCGGCGGTGGCGATGCGCACGCCCTCGATGGCAGGCATTTTGGGATATTTCTTCGGCGCGAGCGGCGAAATCGTTGCGGACATTGGAGACCTCTGGCGAGGGAAAAACGCTGGGCGAAGGCCGGTTTGCCCGATAGCACGGCCCGGCGCAAGGGCGTTTTCTTGGCCGCCGCTGTCGGCAAGCCACCAGGGATTAAGCTTGCATTTCAAATCCGTTGGCGTCACCGGGGCCTCTGGCGTTATGATATCGGCCATGGGCAGGCTGGTGATCTTGGCGGTGGCGTATATGGGGCTTTTGCTCCTAAGCGCCGATGCGCAGCCGGAACGGCGCGTGGCGCTGGTCATCGGCAATGGCACCTATGCCGAAGCCGGCACGCTCACCAATCCGGTCAACGATGCCCTCGATATTGCCGGCAAGCTGCGCTCGATCGGCTTCGACGTCATCGAGGGCAACGATCTCGGCAAGCGCGAACTCGAGCGCAAGATCGGCGAATTTTCCGACGCGCTGGAAGGTGCGGGCGTCGGGCTTTTCTATTACGCCGGCCACGGCCTGCAGGTGGAAGGGCGCAACTACATCGTGCCGGTCGACGCCCGGCTCGACATGCCGGTCAAGCTGCAGCTCGAAGCCGTGCCGATCGACGAAGTCCTCGATATCATGGAGCAGCAGACCAAGGTCAGCCTGGTCTTCCTCGACGCCTGCCGCAACAATCCCTTTGCCCGCAGCCTGAGTCGCACCGCCACCACGCGCTCGGCAACGGCGCTTGCCGGTCTGGCGCAGTTCGATTCGACGCGCGGCTCCTTCATCGCCTTCTCGACGGCGCCAGGCGCTGTCGCCATGGACGGCACCGGGCGCAATTCGCCGTTCGCCGCCGCCCTGCTGCGGCACATGGCCGAGCCCGGCCAGAGCATCAACGACATGATGATCGCGGTGCGCCGCGACGTGGTTTCCGAAACCCGTGAGGGCCAGCGCCCATGGGAACAGGGCTCGCTGCTCGAACGGTTTGAGTTTGTGCCTGACGGTGTGGCTGCAGCGCCGCCGCCGGCCGGTGCGCCGGCGCAGTCCAGCCAGGTGGCAGCGCTCGAACGTTCCGTTGGCGACGACAAAACCGCGATCGAGAAATTTCTGCGCGACGCCTATCTTGCGCCCGATGCCGCGGCGATCGGCGAGACCGTCAAACGGCTCTATGCGCCTTCCGCCACCATCTTCGGCACGCGCTATGACAGCGACGCCGTCGTCAAGCTCAAGACGGACTGGTTCGCGCAATTTGCATCCTGGTCGTTCAATCTCGAGCCCGGCAGCCTCGAGGTGACGCCGCAGGGCGAGAACCGCGCCGAAGCCGTGTTCGCGATGAGCTATGACTATATGTCGAAAGACAAATCGGCGGCGCGCATGACCGGCAAGGCACGCGTCACGCTTGGGCTTGTGAAGAGCGACGGCCAATGGCGGATCGCCTCGGAAACCTCGCAGGCGATGAACTGAAATCCCCGCCAAGGGCGAATGTGAGACCTGTTTCTACACCGCTGGAAACGGGCCGTTTCGTTTGACTGCCAGCTAACCTATATTGTCTACGAAATTGCTGGCGAGGACAAATATGGGCGAGGATCCGGCGCGCAGATCGATTGGGGCGCGGCGCAATCCGGACAGCGCCGAGGCCATTCTCGAGGCCGCGGAGGCACTACTGGTCGAGGCCGGCTATGCCGGCTTCTCCATCGAGGCCGTCGCGCGGCGTGCCCGCGCCGGCAAACCCACGATCTATCGCTGGTGGCCGAGCAAGGCGGCCCTGCTGCTGGAGGTCTACAAGCGGCAAAAGCGTGTCGACGTCCCCGATACCGGCAGTCTCGAAGACGACCTCGTCGGTTTCCTGAGGAACCTCTTCGCGCATTGGCGCGACACATCCTCGGGCAGCGTATTCCGCTCGCTGATCGCCGAGGCCCAGTCGGACGAAGCGGCGGCCGCGGCCCTGACTGGCTATGCCGATGGGCGCGTGTCCCACACCGCTCGGATCATCGAGCGCGCCAAAGCGCGCGGCGAGGTTGCGGCCGATATCGACGCAGCGCTGGTCGCCGACCTCATCGCTTCCTATGCCTGGAAACACCTTTTGACCAACCGGCTGGACGAAGATGAGGCGACAATCCTTGCCACTGTCCGCTATGTGATGTCAGGCATCTCCCGCAATTGAAAAGGGCGCCGAACGGCGCCCTTTGCATGTTTTCGGTGCCGGCCTTACTTGCCGGCTTCCATCGTGTCGACGGCCTTCTTCAGATTGGCGTCGGGGATTTCAACCTTTGCGGCGCCGCGCAGCTGCTTGACCAGTGCGAAATACTTGTCGCGGATCACCGCCTGCTTGGCCTGGTCCTTGACGTCGTCGAAGGCCGGCGGCTGTTTGGTGCGCTTGTCCTCGAGCTTGATGACATGCCAGCCGAATTGCGTTTGCACCGGCTCCTTGGTGTATTTGCCGATTTCGAGCGCAACTGCCGCCTTGTCGAATTCCGGCACCATCTGCCCCGGGCCGAACCAGCCGAGATCGCCGCCATTGGTCTTGCCCGAGGGATCGCTGGTATGCTCGTTGGCGAGCTTCTGGAAGTCGGCACCGCCATCGAGCTGCTTGATAATCGCCTCGGCCTCTTCCTTCGTCTTCACGAGGATGTGACGGGCATGAATCTCATTGACCGGCGGCGTGCTGGCGATTTCCTGATCGTAGCGGGCGCGCACCTCGGCATCGGTAACCTTGTCGACGACGCCCTTCTCGACCATCTCGCCATGCAGCGCGCGCTGCCGCAGGAACGCCATGCGGCGCTGGAATTCGGGATCCTTGTCGAGCCCAGTAGCGACCGCCTGGGCGGCCATGACGCGGATTTCGATGGCCGCCGAAAGGGCGGCGGCGCGGCGCTGCTCGGGTGGCAACTGCGAGAACTGCTGCGACAGCTCGCCCTCGGCAAGCCCAAGGTCCGCCTCGGTCAGCTTCTGGCCATTGACGGTAGCGATGACGGCGTTCGGATCGACGGGGGCTGCCGCCGGCGCTGCTGCGGCATCGGCCGGGGCGGGAGCGGCTTCCTGGGCCATCAGCGGAGACAGCGACAGGGCCGACAGGCCGAAAGCCAAGCCAAGGCTGGCGAGCGACGCACGGCGAAACAGTAAGGACATCAAGATTAACTCCAAGGGGGGATTGGTAGGGCTTGCAGATCAGCCGGATTGTGGCGGAATTTGGCGCTGCCCATAGGGCTAACGCGGCGTTGACATCAGTTGAGCCCCCTCTTATCTGTCCAACGACTTTGCGTCCAGAACCGTTTTCCGGGCGCTTTTTGTGTTTGTCCGCGTTTCACGCGGAATTGATGGGGCCGGCCGGCGCTCATCTCAAAATTGAGAATTCTATCGAAAGGACCATCGGATGGTCAGTCTCGGCGGTCTCGCCCGTAAGGTTTTCGGTTCCTCCAACGATCGTCGCGTAAAATCGACCCGGCCGCGTGTCGAGGCGATCAACGCCATGGAAAACGAGATGCGGGCGCTGTCCGACGCCGAGCTTCAGGCCCGCACGGAAAAATTCCGCCAGGATATCGCCAACGGCGCTACGCTCGATGACCTGCTGGTGCCGGCCTTCGCCACCGTCCGCGAGGCATCCCGCCGCGTGCTCGGCATGCGCCCCTTCGATGTGCAGCTGATCGGCGGCATGGTGCTGCACAATGGCGGCATCGCCGAAATGCGCACGGGCGAGGGCAAGACCCTGGTCGCCACCCTGCCCGTTTATCTCAACGCGCTTGCCGGCAAGGGCGTCCATGTCGTCACCGTCAACGACTATCTCGCCACCCGCGACTCCGAATGGATGGGCCGCGTCTACAAATTCCTCGGCCTTTCGGTCGGCGTCATCGTCCATGGCCTGTCCGACGAGGAACGCCGCGTCGCCTATGCGTCCGACGTTACCTATGCCACCAACAACGAGCTCGGCTTCGACTATCTGCGCGACAACATGAAGTATGAGCGCGCGCAGATGGTGCAGCGCGGCCACAATTACGCGATCGTCGACGAAGTCGATTCCATCCTGGTCGACGAGGCGCGCACGCCGCTGATCATTTCCGGTCCGCTCGAGGACCGTTCGGAAATGTACAACACCATCGACGCCTTCATGCTGCAGCTCGGCCCGGCCGACTACGAGATCGACGAGAAGCAGAAGACCTCGATCTTCACCGAGGAAGGCACCGAGAAGCTGGAAAACCTGCTGCGCGCGGCCGGCCTGCTCAAGGGCGAGTCGCTCTATGACGTCGAGAACGTCGCCATCGTCCACCACGTCAACAACGCGCTGAAGGCGCACCGGCTGTTCCAGAAGGACAAGGACTACATCGTCCGCAACGACGAGATCGTCATCATCGACGAATTCACCGGCCGCATGATGCCGGGACGCCGCTATTCGGAAGGCCTGCACCAGGCGCTCGAAGCCAAGGAGCATGTGGCGATCCAGCCGGAAAACCAGACGCTGGCCTCCGTCACCTTCCAGAACTATTTCCGCCTCTACAAGAAGCTGTCCGGCATGACCGGCACGGCGCTGACCGAGGCCGAGGAGTTCGGCAACATTTACGGCCTCGAAGTCACCGAGATCCCGACCAATCTGCCGGTCATCCGCAAGGACGAGGACGACGAGGTCTACCGGACGGTCGAGGAGAAGTACAAGGCGATCGTCAAGGAGATCAAGGAAGCGCGCGCCAAGGGCCAGCCGACGCTGGTCGGCACCACCTCCATTGAAAAATCCGAGCAACTGGCCGAGCGCCTGCGCAAGGAAGGGTTCAAGGATTTCGAAGTGCTGAACGCCCGCCATCACGAGCGCGAAGCGGCCATCGTCGCCCAGGCCGGCAAGCCCGGCGCCATCACCATCGCCACCAACATGGCGGGACGCGGCACCGACATCAAGCTCGGCGGCAACGCCGAGATGCGCATCGAGGACGAACTGGGCGACATGCCTGCTGGTCCCGAGCGCGAGGCGCGCGAAAAGGAAATCATTGCCGATGTCGAGCGCCTGAAGGAAAAGGCGCTGGCCGCCGGCGGCCTCTACGTGCTGGCCACCGAGCGCCATGAATCGCGCCGCATCGACAACCAGCTCCGCGGCCGCTCCGGCCGCCAGGGCGACCCCGGCCGTTCGAAATTCTTCCTGTCGCTGCAGGACGATCTGATGCGCATCTTCGGCTCCGAGCGCATGGACGGCATGCTGCAGAAGCTTGGCCTCAAGGAAGACGAGGCCATCATCCATCCGTGGATCAACAAGGCGCTGGAAAAGGCGCAGAAGAAGGTCGAAGCGCGCAACTTCGACATCCGCAAGAACCTGTTGAAATACGACGACGTCTCGAACGACCAGCGCAAGGTGGTGTTCGAGCAGCGCATCGAATTGATGGACGGCGAAGGCCTGTCCGAGACGATCGCCGAGATGCGCGAAGGCGTCATCGAGGAGATCGTCACCAAGAACATCCCCGAAAACGCCTATGCCGAGCAGTGGAACGTCGCCGGCCTCAAGGCCGAGGTCGCCGAATTCCTCAATCTCGACCTGCCGGTCGAGGACTGGGTCAAGGAAGAAGGCATTGCCGAGGACGACATCCGCGAGCGCCTGACCAAGGCCGCCGACGCCGCCGCCAAGGAGCGCGCCGAGCGCTTCGGCCCAGACGTGATGAGCTATGTCGAACGCTCGGTGGTGTTGCAGACGCTCGATCATCTGTGGCGCGAGCACATCGTCAACCTCGACCATCTGCGTTCGGTCGTCGGCTTCCGCGGCTACGCCCAGCGCGATCCGCTGCAGGAATACAAGAGCGAGGCGTTCGAGCTGTTCCAGGCGCTGCTCGGCAATCTGCGCCAGGCCGTCACCGCGCAATTGATGCGCGTCGAACTGGTCCGCCAGGCCGCCGAAGCGCCGCCGCCCGAAGCGCCGGAAATGTTCGGCAGCCACATTGACGGCACCACGGGCGAGGACGATTTCGAGGGTGGCGAGACCGCACTTCTGGTCCGCCAGGAGAGCAACGCCATCGTCGCTCCCGAAGACCGCGATCCGAACAACCAGGCGACCTGGGGCAAGATCGGCCGCAACGAAGCCTGCCCCTGCGGCTCCGGCAAGAAATACAAGCACTGCCACGGCGCGTTTGCCTGATTTCAGCGGCTAGGTCGGCGGGACAGCACCCCCCTCCGGCCTGCCGGCCATCTCCCCCTCAAGGGGGGAGATCAGCAGCTTCGGCGCCGTAACTTCTTTCAATTTCGACAATTGGCGAAAGCCACAGTGACAGCCAATCTTCCCCCTTGAGGGGAGATGTCCGGCAGGACAGAGGGGGGGTGCGAAGGATCGCGACCTCTCGGTCCAACCATCGTCAAACCCTCACAACAACCCCGAATCGCGCGCCGCCGCCGTCGCCTCGCCGCGCGACACCGCATCCAGCTTGCCCAGCACCGCCGAGACATGGTGATCGACCGTCTTTGGCGAAATCGTCAATTGCTCGGCGATCCGCTTGTTTGACAGGCCGCGTTCGATCAGCTGCAGCACCTGCATCTGGCGCAAGGTGAGGCCGGCGAGGTTGGCGCGCGTCGAGCGGCGCGGGCCGCGGGCGATGCCGCCAACGCCGTTCTTGCGCATGATATCGCGCAGGCGCTGGGCCGCCGGCCTTGCCCCCAGGCCGTCGAAAATATCCAATGCCAGACGCTGCCCCTCGTCATCGCCGAGGATGAGCGCCAGTCCGCGCTCGTATGGCGCATTCAATTCGGACCAGAGTGCCGAAGCCGAACGCCAGTCGCCGGTCAGGAGCAGCCGGTATGGTGTCGCCATCTCGGCGGTGTCGCCGGCCGGCATATCGGGAGAGAGCAATGTTCGCCACAGAGCCAGCTCACCGACATGGGCACGCGAGCGCACCGGCGTTTCGGCGCGGGTGATCAGCGCCAGCGCCTCTTGCCTGTCGGCCAGGCCCAGCCATGCCTGCTCCGCCATCAGCGCCGCGTAAGAGCTCAGCATCTGCAGGTCGCCGCCGCTTCCGACCAGACGCGCCATTTCGGCGAACAGCGGCTCGGCCGAGGGATCGCCGCGCCTCAGGCGCAGTTTCGCCAGTGCCAGCAGCGCCGGAAACCGGCCCACGGTGGTTGTCCGCTCATTGTCGATGACATCGCTTGCCGTCGCGGCGGCCTCATCCCATTGGCCCTGACGCAGTTGCACATCGGCCAGCATGCCCCTGAGATAGTCGCGCCAGGTGCCGAGGTCGTTTTCGGTGCAATAGTGGATGCCGCTCTCGAGCACCGGACGTGCCGCGTCGTAGCTCATCTGGGTGATCTCGAAACAGGCGCGGTTGGTGAAGGCGCGCGCGGCATGTTCCTGGAAATTGCCTTGGAGCGCAATTTCAAGGCTTTCG
The DNA here is from genome assembly GCF_040321555.1 of Mesorhizobium sp. M0317. NCBI lineage: Bacteria > Pseudomonadati > Pseudomonadota > Alphaproteobacteria > Hyphomicrobiales > Phyllobacteriaceae > Mesorhizobium > Mesorhizobium sp. M0317. Next base: position 35,161 of record NZ_JAMYRV010000056.1, read on the forward strand.
TCGAGGCGCAGGCGTCCGGCATCCGGATTGAGCCACTGCTCGACGCAGCCGACATTGTTGAGGGCATGCGACGCGATGTCGGGACGGTTCATGCGCGCAGCCAGCGCCGCTGCCTTCTCGCCATAGAACAGCGTGTCTTCCACCCTCTCCGAAAGCATCGCCAGATGCGAAAGGTTCGAATAGGCCATGGCGAGTTCGGGACCGGCGGGAGCCGCTTCCAACATAGCCACAGCCTCGGCGCCGAAGGCGGCCGCCGCCTCGCGGTCATCGCCCATTTCGCTCAGCCGGGAGAGCCATCTCAGGCTGTCGCCCTCCTTCAGCCTGTTGCCGTCTGCCTGATGCAACCGGCGCGCCTGTCCCTGCGCTGCAAGCGCATCATCGATCTTGCCGATGAGATGGCACTCGAAGGCATGACTTTCGTAGAGCGCGGCGCGCTCGATCACCGGCAGGCTGTCGGCCTGCTGCAGGGCGATCTCGTAATAGCCGGCGGCATCGCGATGGGCGCCGACGCGCGACGCTTCGCGCGCGGCGATTGGCGCAAGTTCGCGCACCGCCGCCAGATTGTGCGCCTCGACCGCATGATGCACCAGGCGGCCTGTGGAGACGTCGCCATTTTCGAGCAGTGCCGCCAGCGCACGCTGGTTGAACTGCCGCCTGTGCGACGTCGTCAGCATCATTTCGATGGCGCGTCGCGCGATGTCGTGGCGGAAGGCGTAGCCGTCGCCCAGATCGTCAAGCAGGCCGTTGGCGACACACTCGGCCAACTGGCCGGCGCTGGCGACGCCGCACAGGCCTTGCAAGGCCCAGGCGTCGGCGCGGCGCGGAAACACCGACACCGCGTCGAGCATGGCCCGGGCGCCAACCGACAGCCGCTCGGCCCGCGCCAGCACCGCGTCGCGCACGCTTGCCGGCAGCGCCATTTCGTTTTCGGCGCACAACAATTCGGTGACGAAGAAGGCATTGCCTGCGGTCGCCCGGTAGATGGCGTCGCCATCGCGGCCAGCCGCATCGGCGAGCGACAGCACGGCCGCCTCGCTGAGCAGCGGCACGTCCATGCGCGCCACGCTGCCGGCCGGGATTTCGCCAAGGGCGCGGCGCACGCGCATCTGTCCTTCGCTGCGGTCGGTGCGCGCCGTGAGCAACAGCAGGATGTGGGTGTTGGCGATACGCCGGCCGAGGAAGCGCACGAAATCGAGCGTCGCATCGTCGGCCCAGTGCAGGTCTTCGATCACCAGCAGGCTCGGTCCCTTGGCCGCAAAGGCGTCGAGCGCGTCGGAAAACAGCGGCAGTCTCTGCCCATGCCGGGCATCGATGGCGCGCGGCAGCGCCCATTGCGCTTCACGGGCCAGATCGTAGAGCGGCCCCAGCGGATCTGGGATCGACAGATCCTCGCAAGCGCTGCGCAACATTGCCGCGCTTTGCCCCACACGGGCCGCGAATGCCTCGACAAGCGCCGTCTTGCCGGCGCCGGCCTCCCCGGCCAGCACGGCGACGCGGCCATGGCCGCCTATTGCATCGCCAAGCAGGCTCTCCAACTGCTGCAGCTGCGTCTGCCGTTCCAGAAGCATCATTATCATCGTCTCACAGGATCGGAGTTTTCCCACCATGGCGGGCCGCTCACGATTAGCCCGTGAAGAAAGCGCCGCAATGTGACTTTGCACACATTGCCGTGCCTCTTTCCACAAAGAACGACGCCAATATAGGGAATCGTCCCGTCCAATATGGGGAATCGTTCCGATGCGCGGGCCGGGCCGGCGTGGTCAACGTCCAGCAGCGCTCCGATCGAGCGTGAATCAATGGAAAAGGAAGTCTTCCATGCCTCGCTATCTGATTGAACGCACATTTCCGGACGGCCTCAACATTCCGATGACCGACATCGGCGCCACTGCGGTCGGCGGGGTCGTCATGCGCAATGCCGAAAAGGGCGTCACCTGGATCCAGTCCTTCGTCACGCCCGACAAGAAGCACAGCTTCTGCATCTACGACGCGCCGACGCCCGAAGCGATCCGCAGCACGGCTCAGAAAAACTCGCTGCCGGTCGACAAGATCACGGAGGTGCGGGTTCTTGACCCTTATTTTTACCTCTGATCCTGCGTTCGGTCGCCACGATTATGAGCATCAAACTGTCCTTCGCGGCCGTGGCGAACTGCCTGATGGCCTGCCGCTCGGCGGAATCGGGCCTGTCCTGGGAAAGACCGTCCGGCCAACCTCCGTGCTCGGCCGTCTATGGCGGTTCGCGACGAGGCTGCCTGCGTATCTGTCTGAAAGGCGGCGCTTGCCCCCGGAAGGCGACTATCTGAGGCGCGACATCGGGCTATCGGAGCGGGACGTCCCGCAGGAATATTGGCAATATTACTTTTGGGATCGTTGATTTTGCACGGTTTTTAAGGGCTGCGGCCAAAGCCCGGCAACGGAAGCCGCATCGCACGAACCGGGACGGACAAACCAAATCCTAAACCAACGCCGCAGCGTTTCGGGCAGCCTGATCGGCCGCCGTCGCCTCGAGCGTCAACAAACGGACGGAAGACCATGACCATAATTCTTTGGACGACACGCTTCGCGGCTTTCGCCGCCATCTCGATCGCGGCGGGTGCGGCCGCCCAGGCGCACGACGCCAATCCGCTGGCCGAAAAGGTGCGCGCCGCCAACAGCCGCTTCGAAAATGTGGCAACTGCCACGGCCGAAGGCTATGCCCCCATCCCTTGCGCCAGCGGCATCACCGGCGGGGCCATGGGCATCCACTATGTCAACGGCGCCTATCTCAAGGACGATGCCGTCGATCTCGCCAAGCCCGAAGCGGTCATGTACGAGCCGGCGGCCGACGGCAGCCTGAAGCTGATAGCGGTCGAATACATCACCTCGAAAGGCCCGGCCTCGCTCGAAGGCCAGCTGTTCAACTTCAACAGCGCCCCCAACCGCTACGGCCTCGGCCCGTTCTACGAACTGCATGTCTGGGCCTGGAAACAGAACCCGACCGGCGCCTTCGCCGACATGAACCCGAACGTGTCCTGCGACGCGATGAAGGGGATGTGATCTTCCCCATGTGACACCTCTGGCGTCGGACACCCGGTGCCTGGCCATCCCCCTTGGCGGGGGAGGGGCGAGCGAAACGCCGACCGGCTCCCCAGTCTTCCCCGGCGTTCGCTCGCCTTTTGTTTCCTCCGACGTCGCCAAGCCCGAGGCGGCGATGCCCGAGCCGACGACAACGGAACGTTTCCGTCTCCCTTGTGGCGTTGTGACCGCAACTATGCTATGGTTATGGCCATGGTGCTGATTTGCGCCGACAACCCGCCGCCGAGGCGGGTTTTTCATTTTCCTGGGTGGTTCACTGCTGTTTGCTTAACGACGCCACTCCGGCCCAAGGCTGGCGTATCCGTTTCTACGCCGCCTTCAGCCGCACCATTTCGGCCTCGAACTCGAACTTCAGCCCGGTCTTATATAGCAAAAGCACCAAAGGCGTGACCTATGCGCAGCTCGTTTAAAAGCTGAATGCGATTGGCGTTGAAGAAAAGAAAGTGACCATTCGCACAACTTGCGAGGGGCAAGTTCACGGCTGCTTTTCTTCTCGTGTGTCTGGAGGCGATAGGGACAGCGGCACTTTCCATCGCTCGTTAGGCATAAGGTCTTTGTCCAGATGTGAGTACCGGTCCTGAAGATCCTTGACGTGCATCTCGTAATCTTCGGAGTGTTTGAGATCTTCGGTTAGGATGGCGACCAAAGCCATTGCGGCGGCTCTCATGTTGGCCATATCGAAGATAATTCGATCCACAACTTCAAGCTTTTGCTGTTCCGGAATCTGATCTGCCGACGCCGCAAAAAACCTTGAACCGTCCACCGTCCAGCGAAGACCAGAACAGAAGTTTTTCCAGTATGTCTTAAAGCTGCCGTCTGCAAAAAACAGGACGGCAGTTTCTGTTATCGGCTTCAATTCCGCGTCTGGGTTGATCGTGGCAACCTGACCAATAGGTAGGTCGAGCGCCGCGAATTTGGCCAATGCCTTAGCTAGGTTTGCCCGCTCTGCCAGAAACGATTCTTCAAAGAATTGCCGTCTCTTTACGGACGTGTCGGCGATAATGCCGCGAAGCCCCGCCAGTTCTTTTTGATCGTCCTTCCAGATGAAATACGGCGCAGTCAAAAGCCGAAGACCAACGCCACCGCCGACGACGATAATGATAGCCCACGCCACATAGGCTTGTACCGCCGCGTTCACGGCATCACCTAGGACCGAAAATAAGGCCGGAACTAATACACCGCCGACGATTGATAGTTTGTCCGTGAATAGCACGGAGCCAGCGAACGCACGCCGGATACACTTCCCCAAATAGCCCATCGGGGAACAATGACCGGATTCCTTCCGGTTGTGGAGTCTTCACTTCTCCCCAAGATGAATGCCTGTGCATTCAGGGGGGATTGCAATTGCAGGCCTTGCTTGTCGCGCTGTTCATGGTGCTAGCTACCCACGTAAGCGCGGAGAAAGCCCAAGGGGTGGCCAAAGAAGGTCCAACTCGGAAGGGCTTTGAACACCGACACAACGCCTGTGTGCCTGTCTCGGCCTCCGAAAACACTACGCTTACCCTCACTCTGCAGGGTCCTGTCTGCGATGATGGGATATGGGACGAGCCAGAACACCCCGCCACCAGACGGGCTGAATATTTCGGCGATCCCGATTAGCAATCCAGCCAGCGCGCTAATCATTGCGCGCCGCCTTTGGTGCGTTTGCTACATAAGACCGCTTCAGACGAGCGGTTTCTCCTGTTTATCTGCAGCGCCAAAATCCCCAAAGCCCGCGCCGCCCCTCATCCGCCTGCCGGCACCTTCTTCTCCCCGTATAGCGACGGGGAGAAGGGAGCCACCCCGCCCAACCGTTTCTTAATGTGTCTCCGCTACATCGAAACCTTGAAAAGAGGCCGAAAACGGAGAGACATCGGGGTGCGCTTTTCCGCGGCGACGACGGCCGGGCGGTTCTTGCCGCAGCGCTTGGCGCTGCGCATGGGGCCTCTGCTTGGCCGCATCGATGCGGTGCTGTTCACCGCCGACGAACGCGGCGAAGCCGGCCGCATGTCGCTGATCGCCTTTGCCATCCGCATCGTCAGCGCCGTCATCGCCTTCATCAGCCAGGTGCTGATGGCGCGCTGGATGGGCTCGTTCGAATACGGCATCTTCGTCCTCGTCTGGGTGACGATGGTCATCGTCGGCAACCTCGCCTGCCTCGGCTTCCACACCTCGGTCATCCGCTTCATCCCCGAATATCGCGAACGCAACATGCTGGCCGAGCTGCGCGGCATCGTGGTCGCCAGCCGCCTGTTCGTGCTGATTGCCTCGACCGCGATCGCCGGACTTGGCGCACTGGGCGTCTGGCTGTGCGCGAACTGGATCGAGAGCTACTATGTGATGCCCTTCATCCTCGGCCTGTTCTGCCTGCCGATGATCGCCATGGGCGATCTGCTGCAAGGCCAGTCACGCGCCAATTCCTGGGCGTTGTTTGCGTTGTCGCCGACATATCTGGTGCGGCCGGTGCTGATCCTGGCGCTGATGGCGCTGATGCTGGCAATGGGCTATGCGCCCGACGCCAGGACAGCGATCTTCGCTTCGATCGCCGCCACCTACGCCACCACGCTCGGCCAGCTCATCGGCGTGACCACACGCATGGGCAGGAATATCCCGGCCGGGCCGATGAAGGTGCATTTCGCCGAGTGGTTCATCGTCTCGCTGCCGATCTTCCTGGTCGAGAGCTTCTTCTTCCTGCTCACCAACGCCGACGTGCTGATGGTCGGCGCCTATCTCCAGCCCAATGACGTCGCCGTCTACTTCGCCACCGTCAAGACGCTGGCGCTGGTGCATTTCGTCTATTTCTCCGTCAAGGCCGGCGTTGCCCAGCGTTATGCGCAGTTCACCCATGGCGAACCGGAAAAGCTCGCCGCCTTCGCCCGCGAGACCGTGTCGTGGACGTTCTGGCCCTCGCTGCTTATGGCGCTGCTGGTGCTGGCGCTCGGCGAACCGATGCTGGTTCTGTTCGGCCCGGAATTCACCGCCGGCTATCCGCTGTTGTTCCTGCTGGTGTTCGGCGTCGTGGCGCGCGCCGCCGTCGGCCCTTGCGAAAGCCTGTTGACGATGAGCGGCAACCAGAACATCTGCGCCGCCGTCTATGCCATGACGCTGGCCTTCAACATCGGTCTCAACGTGGTGCTCATCCCGCTCTTCGGCCTGTGGGGGGCGGCGATCGCCACCAGCCTCGCCATGGTCTTCGAGGCCAGCGCCCTGTCCTTCACCGTCTGGCGCAAGCTCGGCATCGTCATGCTGATCTTCGTGCCCGCTGCCGAGGGAGCCGCCTGATGGCCGCCATCCCGCTGATCGAGGAAACCAGCGGCGGTCCAGCCGGCGCAATGGTGTCGGGCCTTGCCGGCCTGGCGCGCGACGCCGATCCGGCGCATCTCGAGATCCTCGCCAACAACCGGCCGCTGCGCAAGCTGGCGATCTATCCGGCTTCGGCCGGCTTCGAACTGGTCGAGGAACTCGACTATCTGTGCACCCGCACGATCGAGCCCAACGTCTTCTTCAACCCGCGCTTTCTGGCGCCGGCCATGCCCCGGCTGGAAGATCGCGAGGTCAAGCTGGCGGTGATCCGTGACGGCGACGAATACCGCAACCGGCTGCGCCTGCTGGTGCCGTTCTCGGTCGAAAGGCCGGCCGTGCCGCTCGGCGTTCCGGTGATGCGCACCTGGTCGAGCCCGTTCGGCCCGATCGGCACACCGCTGGTCGACCACGACGACCCGATCGGCGTCGTCGAGGATTTCTTCGGCATGCTGTCGCGGCCGCATCTGAAGCTGCCGAAGGTCTTCGTTTTGCCCGACATGCGGCTCGACGGCCCGTTGGCCAGCGTGCTTGAAGCCGTTGCCGAGACGCGCGGCCTGACAATGGTCACCACCGGCAAGGCGGACCGGCCGGTGCTCGAAAGCACGCTCGAAGGCGAAGCCTATCTGAAGGCGTCGCTGCGTTCGCACCATTATCGCGAGTTCCGCCGCCTGAAGCGGCGCCTGGGCGATCTCGGCAAACTGGAACACCTCGTGGCGCGTGGCCCCGACGAAATCCGCCACGCCATCGAAAGCTTCCTGACGCTGGAAGCCGCCGGCTGGAAGGGCCGCGAGCGCACCGCCATGGCCATCGACCGCTACCGCGCCGCCTTCGCTCGCGAGGCCGTGCACCGGTTGGCCGAGCAGGATCTGTGCCGGATCCATTCGCTGACGCTGGACGGCCGCACCATCGCCTGCCTGGTCGTCTTCGTCGAAGCCGGCGTCGCCTACACCTGGAAGACCGCCTATGACGAGACGCTGGCGACCTATTCGCCGGGCACGCTGCTGATGATCGAGGTGACCAAGCAGCATCTCGACGACCCCAACATCATGATGACCGATTCCTGCGCCGTGCCCGACCATCCGGTGATGAGCCGGCTCTGGAGCGAGCGCAAGCCGATGGGCTCGCTGGTGATCGGGCTGACCCCGGATGCCGACCGCCTCGCCCGCCAGGCCGCCTCGCAGCTGCATCTCTACCGCGAGACCCGCAACATGGCCCGCCTGCTGCGCAACCGCGTGAAGAGTTTGCTGGGACGGCGATAGCCACTGGATCAACGGCAAGACACCAGCTATGGCTCGCGCGGCAATTTCGGCCGGCCTTCACGACAAGCCATCCTGATGATCAGAACCTTTTTGCGTCACGCCGGTCCCCGTGCGGCCTTTTTGCTGCTTGCGCTGCTGCCTGTCCGCGCCTGGGCCGATAGCTGTCCCGAGGATTGCAGCGAGCCCGCGCCGTCCATCAACATCTACAGCCACACCGCCGCCAGCCATCTCGGCCCGGCCACGCTGGGTGCACTGCCGCGCGTCTATGTGCCGAACCGCTCCTCCAACAGCGTCACGGTGATCGACACCATGACACTCAAGGAAGTCGACAGGTTCCCGGTCGGCAGCAAACCGCAGCACGTCGTGCCGTCCTGGGACCTGAAGACGCTCTGGGTCGCCAACAATGGCACCGGCAAGAACGGCAGCCTGACGCCGATCGACCCGATGACCGGCAAGCCCGGCCCGCAGATCGCCGTGGACGATCCCTACAATTTGTATTTCATGCCGGGCGCGGCCATCGTCGTCGACGAAGCCCTGGAGCGGCTCGATTTCCGCGATCCTCACACCATGGCGCTAATGTCGAGCCTGCCGACGCCCACTTGCCCCGGCATCAACCACGCCGAATTCTCGGTCGACGGGGCCTACGCGATCTTCACCTGCGAATACGGCAATGGCGGATTGGCAAAGATCGACCTGAAGAACCAGAAGGTGCTTGGCCATCTCGACTTCTCGAAAATGGGCATGCCGCAGGACATCCGCCTCTCGCCCGACGGCAAGGTTTTTTACGTCGCCGACATGATGAATGACGGCGTGTTCCTCGTCGATGGCGACAGTTTCAAGGAGATCGGCTTCATCCCGACCGGCATCGGCGCCCATGGCTTCGTCGTCAGCCGCGACGGCAAGCGGCTCTATGTCTCGAACCGGGGCTCGCACAAGATGGAGCAGGGCCAGGCAAAGGGACCGGGCAGCGTGACGGTGATCGACTTCGCCACCCGCGCGGTCGTCACGCAATGGCCGATCCCCGGCGGCGGCAGCCCCGACATGGGCAATGTCAGCGCCGACGGCAAACAACTATGGCTGTCCGGCCGCTTCGACAGTGCCGCCTACATGATCGACACGACATCGGGCGCGGTGACCAAGTTTCGGGTTGGCTCAGAGCCGCACGGCCTGACGGTGTGGCCGCAACCGGGACGGTATTCCCAAGGCCATACGGGGAATATGCGCTAAGTCCGTGTTCGAGGCGCGGCTCGAACGCAAAAGGTCGCAAGGGCAACCGCCCATCGGCCGGGACCCGGAACGAGCAGGGGCTTTCCTTGGAAACCGCGAAGCTGTAGCTCCACACACTGGTTTCGGATACTGCCAGAAGATGAACCTTCGCCGCATCGTCCTCATCGTCGCGCTTCTCAATCTTGCCTATTTCGGGATCGAGTTCGCTGTGGCGCTCGCCATTGGATCAGTGTCCCTGTTCGCCGACAGCATCGACTTTCTTGAAGATGCTTCCGTGAACCTCCTTATCCTGCTCGCACTTGGGTGGTCTGTGCGCTCCCGTGCGCGGGTGGGGATGGCATTGGCGCTCATCCTTCTCATGCCGGGTCTGGCAACGCTCTGGACGGCTTGGGAGAAGTTCAACGTGCCGGTGCCGCCGCAGCCCATCGCCTTGACCTTGGCGGGACTTGGCGCCCTCGCCGTCAACCTGTCCTGTGCCTACATGCTGGCCGCGCACCGGCATCGTGGCGGCAGCCTCACAAAGGCGGCCTTCCTGTCGGCCCGCAACGACGCCTTGGCCAACATCGCCATTATTGCCGCAGGGTTCGTCACGGCCTTGCTCTGGCATTCCGCGTGGCCCGATTTGGCGGTGGGATTGGGGATCGCGGTCATGAACGCCGACGGGGCCCGCGAAGTGTGGGAAGCTGCCCGTGAAGAACACCGTGCGGCGGCCTGAGAGCACGTAGAGCGGGGCTACCGGCCGCCGCTGATTGGCGCTATCGCTGTCATTCGCAGCAGCCGCCGCTGGGTCTTTGTCGAGGCACTGTTCGAACCCGGAGGGTTCGCAAGGGCGACCGCCCGTCGGCCGGTCAGGCCGCCCCATCGGAGCCCGTGAGCGAAGCGAACTGGCGTGAGATACAAAATGGTGCCCCTAGCCGGAATCGAACCAGCACTCCTTGCGGAACTCGATTTTGAGTCGAGCGCGTCTACCAATTCCGCCATAGGGGCTCAGGCCCAAAGGCCTGGATGGGCGCGGACTATACGGTTGGAGGCCTGTTCGTCAACTGGCCAAATGCGCCGCCGTGCCCTGCTTGCGGCAAAAGCCCGCCTTTCTGTTTCATGAAGCTCCTGCCATTGTGCGGCGCGGGAAATCTTTCTAGACAGACGCGCATCAAAGCGCGTTGCGTGTGGCAACCTGCATCCAGGAGAGCCGATGCTTCGCGGACTTTACGACTGGACCTTGTCGCTGGCGGCCCGCAAATCCGCCGAATGGTGGCTGGCCTTCATCGCTTTCGTCGAAAGCTCGGTGTTTTTCATACCTGCCGACGTCTTGTACCTGCCCATGGCGTTGGCGCGGCCCGAACGCGCCTATCGGTACGCGCTGACCGCCACCGTTGCGTCCGTGCTGGGCGGCATTGCCGGCTGGCTGATCGGTTACTATGCCTACGACACGATAGCACGGCCGATGCTGGAGCACTTTGGCGGCCTTGACGCGTTCGAGAGGTGGCAGTCGGCCGGCACCGGGCTGATGCTGGTGCTGCTCGTCACATCGGGTGCCGCCCACCTGCCGCCGATCAAGGTGGTCACCATTCTGGCAGGCGCCCTCCACGTCAATCTTTTCGTCTTCATCGTCTCCGCCATCCTGGCGCGTGGCGCTCGTTTCCTGCTTCTTGCCTGGCTGCTGCGCCGCTATGGCGAAGAGATCAAGGAATTCATCGAGAAGCGTTTGGGATTGATCGTCGGCGCCCGCGCCCCCGCCCGGGTTTTTGAGTATATAGTGTTGATCTTTTTAAACAAAACCCACCCACCCCACCCGACAAGATATCCGATTCCGGCGTGTGCGGGGAAAAAAAAAAGTGGGGGGGGGGGGGGG
>NZ_JAMYRV010000057.1:0-45422 GCF_040321555.1 Mesorhizobium sp. M0317
GGTGATGTTGGTGGCGCTGCCAGCATCTACGTCGGCAATCGCCAGGCCGGTGACAGAAAGGTTGGTGTCCTCGGCGACCGTCTGCAGTGCCGGCACCGTATTCACCGGTGCGTCGTTCACAGGAGTAACGGTGATCGCGACCGTGTCGCTGTCGGTCGCCAACCCGTCCGAAGTCGCGATGGTAAGGTTGTCCGCACCATTATAGTCCGGCACTGCCTTATACGTCAGACTAGAGAGCACGGTGTTGATTTGCGCCGATGTGCCCGTAATGATGACAGAATTCGTCCCGTTCTGGGTGACACCTGGCCCGGACGTCACCGTAAGCGTGCCGTGAATAACCGAGATCGTCGTCGTTAGCAGCCCGCCGTCGGAATCCGCGACAGATACTCCCCCGATCGCTTTTGTCGTGTCCTCGGTAGCGATCTGCGTCCCAAGGGGGACAGTGTTTACCGGCCCATGATTTGTGGTGTTGTCGACCGTCACAGGGGCGATCGTCTCGACGGCACTGACCTTCAGGTTGACGCTCTTGAACTGGTAAAATGACTGATCCGCCTGCAGCGTTTGCTGATTTCTGTGAGCCGGATACCAAACAGTATTGAAATAGTTGATCTCGTCGTTCAGCGCCTGCATGAATGCGGCGTCATTGCTTTGTTGGACACTGACGTAGATCTTAAGGGTGTCTATCTCCCCCGTTCCGCCCTTGGCCGAGCCGTTTCCGCCATCGTAGTTGTCGTATCCGCCAAAAGAACTGCCGCTCTGAGCAGCTCCGTTGTCGTAGACGGTGCCGCCGGCGAGAGTGCCAGGCAATCCGCCTGATCCCGCAACGTAGGTGCTCCCAAGCTTGTACTGGTTCTCGTAGGCCCGGAAGATCAGAAGGTCAGCGCCTGATCCGCCCAGAAGGTCATCAAAACCGCTGCCACCGTCAAGGGTATCGGCGCCTGACCCGCCATTCAGGCGATCGTCTCCAGCACCCCCCGATAGCACGTCGTCTAAGCTGCCGCCGACCAGATTGTCGTTGCTGCCTGTGCCAATGGTCGTTGCCATGTCCTGTCCCCTATCTCGCTAGTTGTTCTTGTCGGTCAAGAACTGCCGACGACGACCTGCCACTTGCGGTGGGGTCGCTCAAAAAATGCGAATCTGTGCAAGCAAGGTTGCCTTCGCCAAAAAACGGCGAGATTCCGGGCGAGAGCGCCAGGACCAATGAGTTCGCGTTCAGACCAATGACATTTGTATCGACGCCAAACGCCCATGCTCGCGAGTCCGCCGAATACCTGATGTCGGCTGAAACTTCGCAATAGGCGCCCCCGGGTCTCTTCGCATCGGTCGAGGCAGGAAGCCCATCATCGATATGGCAAAGTCCGATTCCGACCAAATCGTTGCACGGATCGAGAAAAATAACGGCCAACGGCATGGAAATGAGGATGGTTGTATTTTCGACAAAGCCGCAGGCCCCGTCTCCCATCGGCGGTGTATTTGGAAACGATGTCGCAGTTTCGTTGGCGTCTGTGCTTTGACAAGAAGCCATTTAAGCCCAACCCCCTTGTTACTCTTACACCAGCACAAAAACAGATGCCCCATCATCTATTTTAGTACATCAGTCGGCGGCTATCTTGTTCTCCATTTAAACGTTTTGAACGACCAACATGCTGGTTTTGACCGACGTCTATTGTCAGCGCACAATCCAGAGGAGTCGCAGGTGGCGTCGCAACCCCGCGATCAGCCATGGAATCAACATGGCCGTCCACAGACGGGTCTTGTCTTAACGATGGTAGCTGCCGAGTTTTCCTGGCCGCGCTGCGTTCCCCTTAGCCCTATGGCGTCGCCGATTCCTGATTGCCGGTCCAGGATTTCTTAGGCGATGCTTATATTAGCACATTCTTAACGCTAATGAAGAGTAAGCGTCAACATCCAAAAGGAGGGACGGTTAACGGCCTAAAATCGAGCAATGGCAGGGGCTGCCGCGCCAGAAAGTAGAACGATAGCCGAGGGCGCAAGTTTGGTGACCTCAGGCTCCCATACGTCCCATGCGCTACCGCAGGCACTTCGGGTTGGGTTGGATCAGCCATTTGCCAGACTATCCGACGCAGTATCGGAGCGAGACGGCGATATGCATCTGGAAGATTCATCGGCTTGTTTTTGGCCTTCCAGCTGGAGATGCGGTTAGATCTATCTAGCCGAGAGCATCAACCCGTGATTCATCCATTCCTCAGCCGATCGACGAAGGCTTCGGCCTCGAAGAATTTGACATCGTGAGCCAGCCAATGACGGAATCGATCCGCATATTCCATAAATGATGTTCTGCGACTTCGATCTATAGCGGCTAATAATGCGACAATCCGGCAATTTAGAAGCGCGACACTTTTCGCGTAACTCGATCGCAGATCGCCCCTAATCCTCAGAGGAAAGAGACATCGCAACACACTCCTTCAACCGCGCTTAAGGACCAACAGGCCGAGCGCTTTGAGGATTGTTGCAAATGATCTCTCTTACGACATTGTCTGACAATGAGCTCCATCGCCTCGAAGCCGTTCAGAAGATCCGCGAGCACCGTCTGAGCGTTGTTCATGCTGCAGAACTCCTCGGTATCAGTCGCAGCCAGGTGCATCGTCTGATCCAAGCCTACAACAGCAAAGGCGCAGCCGGCCTAGCATCCAAAGAAGCGCGGGAAGTGGTTTGCCTCGTTGTGAAGGCCGAATTGACCAGACCATTTATCGCGGCACCCCGATCCACCCTCTTTCGATCCGTCCAGCTACGCACAATGGGAGCGCGGAGACGGGCTTGACCGATTGTTGGCGGCGGATCACGCTATGAAAGCCGCAGTTGTGGCTTCGCTCCGGGGGGAAGTGTCATGAGAATGGGGTTACTCGCCGTCGGCATTGCCGTTACGGCATCGACGTTCAGCACTGACGGATCGGCGCAGGCGAAGGATCTCTTCGTCCATATCAAGAGCGCCAAAGATTTGGACAAACTCAATCCATATTACGGCGGTATTCCCAGCTTTCAACTTGACAAGAAAAACACCGCACTTATCGGAAATCTCTTCCCTCACGGCGTTGCGACCAGCGACGAGGGTCTCTACGTCCTGCGCGATCAGGATCCCGACCACATCAAGTGCATGAGCGAGAACGGCTTGGCACCATTGCTCCAGATCCGCGATCTGATGAAGGATCCACTGGCCGCAATCGTCGGAGACTTCGAGATCAAGCCGATGGTCGGCTGCAACGAGCGATGGCACCGGAAGATCATCGATGCCCTTACCAAAAAAGATGCGAAGATCGAGGAGATCAAGCTCGAGGCTCAAGATCAGAATACACGCGATCAGGTTACCCAGATCGTGCAGATGCTGAAGGGACTCAAAGTCGATATCGAGGATCCGGAGGGTCCGATCGGCGCGTTGAAGTCTCAAATGAACGCCATCGCCGCATCGAACACGGAACTCATCAATATCCTGAAGACGCAGCAGAGGGCCGCGGACAAGGCCGACAAAATCCGTGAGCAGAAAGCCAAAATCGAGGCGGGTGCTCAATTCACCGACATGCTGGGCAAGATCGTCTTCGCCAATAATCCCGAGGCCGCCTATAAGGTCAGCGTCGCCACAAAGGGATTGTCTTCGATCGCTCAGAACATTGTCGACATCAGCCACGCGGAAAAGATCGGTCAACAACTGCTTTCCGGTCTCAGCGCCACCAATGCCGCGCTCTCGATGATTTCTATGTTCAGTGCGTTCGGTGAGGACCCACTGCCTCGATGATCAAACAGGGTTTTGACAGCCTGCACAACGACATCCAGAACCTCGCGGGGACCATGAACAACCGGTTCGATCGGGTCGAAGCCGGAATGCAGCTCATCTACAACAACATGAACAGCCGGTTCGACCGGTTGGATGTGGAGCTGGCGACACTCGGCAGTCTTCTCGGCAAGCTGGATGACAGGGTGAAGCATGACCATAAGATCACAGAAGAGGCATTGGCAGCGCTACTGAGTCATCCCGTCAAGAAGTCCTATGCGATCTGCGCCGAGAAATATGCCGACCAAGTCATCAGCTTTGATGCGCTCCGGGACTGCCAGGGAGAATTCGCTTCATTCGGCACATCTGGCTCAGTCGATGCCTCGCTGAACGGGGAGGCTTTTTTCGATGTTGCATTGGCGCCTGAGGCATCCGCAAATCTGCTCGACGGAATCGATTTGCAAAATCAGTTGGGGTACTTGCGAAGCTCGCTGGTCGATGGCTTGAGCAACCCGGGCGCAGGGTCGGCGATACTGACCAAGAAAACCGCGTCGCCTTTCATCTGGGCCAACACGATAGATGCCTATCTCCATCTGTTCGATCTTGCGCCCAAGCTGGTAAGGAACCCGATTGAATCCGAGGCTCTCATCAAAGCCTCTCAGGGTCAGATTGCCGGTTTGATCGGCACGCGATCGCTGATGGACTTTTCCAAGATCGTTGAGACCTTCGATGCTCACGGTGTGTCTTTTGTTTCTGTCACCCAGCAGTTCAACACCACGACGTCGATGGGCAGGCTGACGCTCAACGTGCTCCTCTCATTCGCTCAGTTCGAGCGGGAAGTGACCGCAGACCGCATCCGCGACAAGATCGCTGCATCCAGAAAGAAGGGTATGTGGATGGGCGGTACCGTTCCGCTCGGCTACCGTGCAGTTGATAAGAAGCTGATGGTTCATGAAGCGGCAGCGACAATCGTCCGGTCGATATTCCAGCGCTATCTGGAATTGAAGTCGGTAATGGCCATGGCCGATGAACTCAATCAAAGCCAAACGGTGGACGGATCCACGCCGCTTCGATCCCCAGTCAGTCGTGGGCGACTCTATCACCTGCTTTCAAACCCAGTTTACATCGGTCAGGCTCGTCACAAAGACACCTGCTACGAAGGCGCTCACCAGCCGATCATACACGCGGAATTGTTTGCCTCGGTTCAGGCACTGTTGAAGGAGCAAGGGCCGAAACGCCGATCGCGATCGAATGCCGCGGATCTGCATCTACTCACAGGCCTCGTCTTTGACGAAACCGGCGATCGGCTGAGCCCTGCCTATGCGAGCAACCATGGCAAGCGCTACCGCTACTACATCTCCAATCGGCTGAAGGTCGCTCGGCGCAAGGACGACACCGGCTGGAGAGTTCCGGCTGATGAGCTGGAAGCAATCGTCGATCAGCAGCTGATTGCTTTGCTCAACGACAAATCGCGACTGGCTGAATGGATCGAGCAGTACGCATCAAAGGATAAGATCGCGAGTGGTGTGAGCGAAGCGGATGGGCTCTTGAGTGACTCACCAGTATGTAAGTCAAAGCGTAGATCGATCATCAAAAATGCGATCGTGAGGATAACGCTTGCGCCCGAGGCCATTGAGTTTGCAATCAGTCCTGCTGCTTTGGTGGGTGTGATCTTGCAATCACAGGGCGAAGGAAAATCCGATGCTACAAACTGCCAGCAAGCTGTCTTCGCGGCAGAGACTTACAAAATTGCCGTCGCATGCCAGATACAAAGGCGTGGAAATGAGGCTCGCTTGATCATTGGAGATCAGCCAAAGCGCGAAAAGGTTCCTGACCTGGGCCTTGTCAATCTGCTGGCCAGGTCGCACTCGATGTTGTCGGCTCTCACAAATGGATCGGCTCGAAGCATTTCGGAACTCTCGAAAGTTACCGGCATCCACCGCGCTGACCTCAGCAAGGCATTGCCATTAGCCTTCCTGTCTCCGGCGATCGTGGACGACATCTTGGCGGGCAATCAACCTGTCAGCTTAACCGCCAGGCGGCTGGCTCGGCTCGGCGATCTGCCGGTTGATTGGAACCAGCAGCAGTCCCTTCTGGGCTTTTAGTCACACCCATGCCCGCTCTGTTTTCCGCTGCACCGGGACTCACAAGCGATCTCTCTGCATCGACTGCAAAAACAATAGGGCACGCAAAGCCGGACAAAGAGACGGGCGTTGGAAACTCGGCGGATACAGAGACGAATTGCGCAGCCCAGCCCGACTGTCCGGAGAAGGCTGCGGCTAACTCTCGGATAAGTCGACCGAATTTCGAGCCATCCGACATAGGCTATATCTACAGTGACTGAATGGTGATCCCGACAGGAATCGAACCTGTGACCTACAGATTAGGAATCTGCCGCTCTATCCTACTGAGCTACGGGACCACGCGGCCCGACACATAGCCGCTTCCGATCGTTTCGCCAAGAGGGCTCGCCGAAGGCAATGAAGAGGCCGGCCGAAGGCAATTCGGCCGGCCTTTCGGCGGCATATGTCAGGCTGCGAGCGCCGTTTCGGCCAGTTTTACCCAGTAGCTCATGCCGTGCGGGATGACTTCGTCGTTGAAGTCGTAGGCCGGATGGTGGAGGCCGGCGGTCTCGCCATTGCCGATGAAGATGAAGGCGCCAGGGCGGGCTTCCAGCATGTAGGAGAAGTCTTCGCCGCCCATCACCGGCTGGATGGCGCGGTGGACCTGGGTGTCGCCGGCGACATTTGCCGCGACATCGCCGGCAAAGACCGTTTCTTCCGGATTGTTGAAGGTCACGGGATAGTTGGCGTCATAGTCGACGGTGATCGTCGCGCCGAAGGCGGTGGCTATTCCTTCGCAGATGGTGCGGATGCGCTCTTCCGATTTCTTGGCGATCTCTTTCTTTAGCGTGCGCACCGTGCCGGCGATCTCGGCGGTCTCGGGAATGACGTTATAGGCGTCGCCGGCGTGGAATTTCGTCACCGAAACCACCACCGCCTCGACCGGATCGGTGCTGCGCGAAGCGACCGTCTGCAGGGCGCCGACCAGCTGGCTGGTGATGACAATCGGGTCGATCGTGCCGTGCGGCATCGCCGCATGGCCGCCGCGGCCCTTCACGGTGATGGTGAACTCGGCGGTCGCCGCCATGATCGGACCCGGCCGGATGGCGAACTGGCCGACCGGCAGGCCCGGCATGTTGTGCATGCCAAAGACGCGCGAAATGTCGAAACGCTCCATCATGCCGTCCTTGACCATCTCGTTGCCGCCGCCGCCGCCCTCTTCGGCCGGCTGGAAGATAACCGCGACCGAACCGGCGAAATTGCGCGTTTCGGTCAGATATTTGGCGGCGCCCAAAAGCATCGCCGTATGGCCGTCATGGCCGCAGGCATGCATTTTGCCAGGAATGGTCGAGGCATAGGGCTTGCCGGTGATCTCGTTGATCGGCAGCGCGTCCATGTCGGCGCGCAAGCCGATGGTCGCGCCTTGCCCCTTGCGGCCATGGATGATGCCGACGACGCCGGTCTTGCCGAGGCCCGTCACCACGTCGTCGCAGCCGAATTCCTTCAGCTTCTCGGTGACGAAGGCGGCGGTCTTGAAGACATCGAAATTCAGTTCTGGCGTCTGGTGCAGATGGCGTCGCCAGCCGGCAACTTCATCCTGCATCTCGGCGGCGCGGTTGAGAATCGGCATAATGGTTCCATCTCGCTGTTGGAGCAGACGATCTGGCCTGCTTGATTGCAATTGTGATTGCCATGCTTGTTGCCATCTTGGCACTTTGCCATCTTGGCGTCACATAGGGTAAATAGCACCCCAGACAATGTGATCCGGAAATTGAGGGCCGGATCAGGTCATGCTGGCCATCGCGTAACGAAATCTTACGGAGCCAGGGGCGACTACGGCAAGAGGCGATTTCGGATTCCATGATGCGGCACAGCCATATCCTCAAATTACTGCTAACGGGCGGCTTGGCGCTACCCATGCTGGCTGGGCCAGCTTTGGCCAATCCGGTGATCCTGTTCGACCTCAACAGCGGCAAGGTTCTGCAGCACCAGGACGCCTTCAAGCGCTGGTATCCCGCTTCGCTGAGCAAGCTGATGACCGCCTATGTCACCTTCCGGGCGATTGCCGCCGGCGAGGTCCAGCTCGATTCACCGATCAAGGTGACCAAGCATTCGGCGGGCGAGCCGCCGAGCAAGATGGGCTTCAAGCCGGGCTCGGTGATGCGGCTCGACAATGCGTTGAAGATGATGCTGGTCAAATCGGCCAACGATATCGCCATGGCCATCGGCGAAAACATAGGCGGCTCGCAGGCCGGATTCGCCGTTCGCATGAATGCGGAGGCGGCGCGGCTTGGCATGACCGGAACGCATTTCGTCAATCCGAACGGCCTGTTTTCGCCGGAGCAGTACACGACGGCGCGCGATCTTGCCCTGCTGGTGATGGCGATCCGCAAGGAATTCCCGCAATACGCCCCCTGGTTCTCGATCGAAGGCCTTGCCGTCGGCAAGAAGGCGATCTCCAACTACAATCTCTTGATCGGGCGCTATCCCGGCGCCGACGGCATGAAAACCGGGTTCGTCTGTCCCTCGGGCTTCAACATGATCGGCTCGGCGACACGCAATGGCCGCACGCTGGTCGCGGTCGTGCTCGGCGAAAAATCGGCGATCAGCCGTGCCGAGACCGCCGCCAGGCTGCTTGACCAGGGCTTTGCCATGCCCGACCCGAACTGGCTCACGGTCGCGGCCATGCCTTCCTATGGCGATACCATGTCACCCAACGACATGCATGATGAGATCTGCAGGAAGAAGGCGCCGCACGAGCAGTCCGAGGCGGCTCCGCCGGTGGCCGCGAAGGGCGCCGACGTGCCGAAATCGCCCTATCAGGAAAAGCTCGACCACGTGCCGACGCTGGTTGCAGTCGGCCTCGGCGGCGCCACCGGGCCGGCGCCGAAGGCGATGCTCGACCAGGGCGGCCAGGAATACGCCGATGTGCCGCTGCCGAGCTGGCGGCCAGACATTCCGGCGCCAAAGGGCGCCGAACCGGCCGTGGTGGGCCAGGCCACCGCGGTGCAGGGCGACCAGCTGGTCAAAGCCGCGAACTAGGCGATGGCTGGCTTTCCGATACCCGTCACGGTGGTCACCGGCTTCCTCGGCGCCGGCAAGACGACATTGCTCAACCGGCTGCTCAAAGATCCGGCACTGGTCGACACGGCCGTCATCATCAACGAATTCGGTGAGGTGGCGATCGACCACCTGCTGGTCGAGCAGGCCTCGGACGGCATCATCCAGTTGTCCGACGGCTGTCTGTGCTGCACGGTGCGCGGCGAACTGGTCGATACGCTGGCTGACCTCGTCGACCGGCTGCAGACCGGCCGTATCGCCCGCCTTGCCGGCGTCGTTGTCGAAACCACCGGGCTCGCCGATCCGGCGCCGGTGCTGCAGTCGATCATGGCGCATCCCGCCCTTGTGCAGGCCTTCCGACTTGATGGCGTCATCACGCTGGTCGACGCGGTCAACGGCAATGCGACGCTCGACGGCCATGTCGAGGCGGTCAAGCAGGTGGCGGTCGCCGATCGCATCGTGCTGACCAAGGTCGATCTGGCCAGCGATCCCGGCGACGTCAATGCTTTGCGAACGCGACTCCATCAGCTCAATCCAGGCGCCGTGGTGCTGGACGCCGGCGACGGCCGAACCGGCGTCGCGGCGCTGTTCGATTGCGGCCTCTACAATCCGGCGACCAAATCCGCCGATGTCCGGCGCTGGCTCGGCGAAGAAGCCGCCCATGAGCACCATCATCATCATGATCATGACCACGGCGAGCATGAGCATCACCACCGCCACGATTCCCGCGTGCGCTCCTACTCGCTGGTCCATGACGGCCCGGTGCCGTTTTCGGCGATTGAGATGTTCCTCGACCTGCTGCGTTCGGCGCATGGCGACAAGCTTTTGCGCATGAAGGGCGTCATCGAGCTTGCGGAGGACCCGTCGCGGCCGCTTGTCGTCCACGGGGTGCAGAAGATCCTGCATCCGCCGGCGCGGCTGCTGGCCTGGCCGGACGGCCAACGCGGCACCAGGCTGGTGCTGATCACGCTCGACATGCCGGAAGATTATGTGCGCCGGCTGTTTTCCGCCTTCACCAACCGGCCGTCGATCGACACGCCGGATCGCGCGGCGCTGGAGAGCAATCCGCTGGCGATAGCCGGGGGCTGATTGTCAGGCTCGCTATGCGCCGCGTTCGACCAGGAAGCGGTGGCCGCCGCTGACGGCTGACGTTTCAACAAGCTGGTGACCAGCGTCGGCGCAAAAGGCGGGGATGTCGATGACCGCCAGCGGGTCGGTGGTCTCCAGCCAGAGCCGGCTGCCCGGCTGCATCGCCGCCAAGCGTTTTTTCGCCTTGAGAACGGGCAGAGGGCAGTTCAGGCCCTTGAGGTCATAGATCGCGGTGTGATTTGTTTGTTTGTCTTCATGCATGTCTTTGTCCCAAAACCGCGGCGCACTTTTGGGCGGCATGCATCGGCAAGGCGAAAACCTCAGCCGCCGAACATGCCTAGCAGCTTGTTCTTGATCTTCGACATCCGGCTTTCGTCCGCCGGCGGTTCTGCAGGCGCCGCCTCGACGCTCGCAGTGGCGACCGGCTGCTGGGCGGCCTGCTTGGCTGCTTCCTTTTCGGCCAGCGCTTGGGCCTTTGCCGCTTGCTTTTCAGCCAGTGCCTGGGCCTTGGCGGCCTTCGCTGCCTCAATGGCAGCAACCCGCTGTTCCTCGGCCTTGCGCTTGGCTTCCTTCTCTGCGTCCAGCGCCGCCATCTTGCGGCCGGCGGGCGAATCGATGCGGCCCATGCGCGCCGTCTCGGTCAGCGTGCCGTCGGAATTCAGCGACGGCGGTTCGATCGGCACGCGCTCGCCCCGGGCGCGGCGCTTCGACCAGTCGGAAACGATGCTGGCTTCCTTGATGCCGGCAATGGTCGGCTTGGGCGCCGGAACACTGGCCTTGACCGCGCCGGTGAAGGCCGCGTCATAGCTGCTTTGATAGGCGTTGAGTGCGCTCTTCAGCGAATCCGGCTGCGTGGTCGCGGGGCAGGCGCCAGTCGGATCGAATGTCGTGCCCTCGGGCGCCACCTGGTTGAAGACATAGCGCTTGTCGCAGACATCGACCTTCGGCGGCACCTTGGTGATCTCGAAATTGTCGTAACCGACCTTCAGCATCTTCCAGAACTCATAGTTCGGGTCGTTGCGGTAGCGCGCCATGTTGGCGGCGGTCATGCGGAATGGGAAGGCCTGGATCTGGAACTCGGTCTGGCCGCCCTGGAAGGCATCGCGACCAAAAGCGTAGATCTGCTCGATCTGCGGGTCGGTCATCGAATAACAGCCCGACGACGAGCAGGCGCCATGCACCATCAGATTGGCGCCGGTGCGGCCATTGGCACGGTCATAGGCGTTGGGATAGCCGATGTTGAAGGACAGATGATAGTTCGAGCGCGGATTCATCTGCGACGGGCGGACCGTATAGAAACCTTCCGGCGCCTGGCGGTCGCCCTCGGTGTATTTCGGGCCGAGCTTGCCCGACCATTTGCAGATGTCGTAGCTGGCGACCATCTCGTAGCGGCCGGTGGTCTTGGCCTTCCAGATTTCGAGCTTGCCTTCTTCCTTGAAGATGCGAGCCATCACCGACGAGGTGCGGATCATGCCCTTGGCCTTCATGTCGGCCAGGATCTTGTCCGGCAGCGGCTTGCTGGCTTCCGGCGCAAAATTCTTCATCGAGGAATCGTTGCAGCCGGCAACGCCAAGCGCGGCGATCAGAAGTCCAGTGCGGGCAAGCTTGGTAAACATGGATACGGCTATGTCTTTTTCTCGCGTCACGGCCGGATAGCGCCCGGGCCTGCATGCTGAACACTGACGGACCCTAAGCCCGTTAACCTTGAAAATTCCTTACCGCAAGCGTCGGACGGCGCCCCCCACGGCAATTCGCCCGGTGTCACGGATTTTTTATTGAGCCGAATGCGGCGGCATTTTTGTGGCGAAATTGCTCCTTGACGCCACATTGCGGTGCGCTGCCGGCCAAAATCAGAGGCTGCGGCCCATCGCAAGATATTTTTCGCGGCGCTGTTCGCGAAAATCGGTGTTGGCGCCGGCAAAATCCTTCATCGTCTTGGCGATCAGGTCGCCGGTGGCGGCGATCACCGTTTCGGGCGCGCGCTGGGCGCCGCCGAGCGGCTCGGCAATGATGGCGTCGATGATCTTCATTTCCAGAAGGTCCTGGGCGGTGATCTTCATGTTGGTCGCCGCATCTTTCGAGCGCGTCGTGTCGCGCCACAGGATCGAGGCAGCGCCTTCCGGCGAGATCACCGAATAGATGGCGTGTTCCAGCATGTAGACGCGGTTGGCGGTGGCGATCGCAATGGCGCCGCCCGAACCGCCTTCGCCGATTACAACCGAAATCGATGGCACTTTGAGGCCGAGGCAGGCCGAGGTTGAGCGGGCGATGGCTTCAGCCTGGCCGCGTTCCTCGGCGCCAACGCCGGGGTAGGCGCCGGCGGTGTCGACCAGCGTCAGAAGTGGGATCTGGAAACGGTCGGCAAGTTCCATCAGCCGCACGGCCTTGCGGTAGCCTTCAGGGCGCACCGAGCCGAAATTGTGCTTGAGCCGGCTCGCCGTGTCGGAGCCCTTTTCCTGACCGATGACGGCCACCGGTTCGCCGCGGAAGCGGGCGAAGCCGCCGATGATCGCCTGGTCCTCGCCGAAATTGCGGTCGCCGGCGAGTGGCGTGAAATCGCTGAACAGACCCTTGATGTAGTCGAGGCAATGCGGCCTGTCGGTGTGGCGCGCGACCTGCACCTTCTGCCACGGCGTCAGCGCCTTGTAGATGTCGCGCAGCGCGTCGCGCACGCGCTTCTCGAGCCGGCTGATTTCGTCGCCGACGTCGACCGCCTCGCCATTCTCGGCAAGCTTCTTCAGCTCGAGGATCTTGAGTTCAAGGTCCTGCACCGGCTTTTCGAAATCGAGGTAATTGTACATTCTTGAGCGGACCGATGCGTCGGAAGGCAAACATCGCGCAGATGTAGGCTCCGCGCGGGCACGTTGCCCTCACATAGCGATATGAGGCCTAGTCGGCAAGCGGATGATGATCGTTGACCAGCCGCACTAACCGCTCTTCCAGCACATGCGTGTAAATCTGCGTGGTCGAGATATCGGCGTGGCCGAGCAGCTGCTGCACCGCCCTGAGATCGGCGCCGTTCTGCAGGAGATGGCTGGCGAAAGCATGGCGCAGCACATGCGGCGAAATTTTCGCCGCCGATATGCCGGCCCGCGCGGCAAGGCCTTTGAGATCGCGGGCAAAGACCTGCCGGGAGAGAAAGCCGCTGTCGCCGGCGGCCGGGAACAGAAACGGGCTGTCGGCGAAAGCCGGCACCGTGGCCCGGGCTGTGAGCCAAGCCCGCATCGCCGTGCCGGCCTTGGCCGACAGCGGCACCATGCGCTCCTTGTCGCCCTTGCCGCGCACCATGAAGAAGCGGTCGTCGCGCTGGGCGACGGTCACCGGCAGGCCGACAAGTTCGGAGACGCGCAGGCCGGTGGCATAGAGCACCTCGACCAAAGCGTGCAGGCGCAGTGCCGCCACCCGGTCGCCATTGACGCCATCGCCTGTCTCAAGCGCCGCACGGTCGAGCAGCCGACCGGTATCGGCCTCGCTCATCGTCTTGGGCAGCGGCCGGCCCTTTTTCGGACTGTCCAGCGTGCCGGTCGGGTCGTCGCCGCGCAAGCCCTCGGCGTAGAGAAACTTGAAGAACTGGCGGATCGCCGACAGTTTGCGCGCCTGCGACGTCGACGCAAAGCCGCGCGCCGCGATATCGTCGAGATAGGCGCGGATGTCGGCTGCGGCGGCAGCGGCAAGCCCGCCGGCAATCTGCTGCGAAGCGTCTTCGAGATCACGGCGGTAGGAAGACAGCGTGTTTGCAGCGGCACCGCGTTCGGCGCTCATCATCTCGAGAAAGGCTTCGATGCGAGCCGCGCTGTTCATGTTCCAGGGATCAGTTTGGGGTCAGTTTTTCTTGGGGTTCAGCTTTTCCGGTGGAATGCGCACGGTGATTTCGGCTTTTTTCGGCTCGACGAACATCGCCAACGCCACCATCGTACCATAGGCAATGCCGGCAAGAATCATCATCGTCACGACAAAGCGGAACAGTGTCGGCATCAATCTTCGCCCGTCTTCTTGCTCTGCGATTCCAAGCCCTGTGTCCTTATGGGACGCTAATTCCGTCAATTCAAGGACGAAGGGCTCTGCGTGCGAAAGGCGCTATGCTTGACGCAAACGGGCTTTTGATGTCGATACGCCGGCAAAGACGGCTTAGAAACAGCATGGTCTCATGAACGCGTTACCAGCAAATCCTCCCGGCGATAGCCATGCCGCGCTGCTCGACAGGCTGGGCAGCCGCTCGATCGTCTTTGTCGGCCTGATGGGCGCCGGCAAGACGGCGATCGGCCGCAAGGTGGCGACGATGCTGTCGCTGCCCTTCGTCGACAGCGACCAGGAGATCGAAACCGTGTCGCGCATGACGGTGCCGGAACTGTTCGAACGCTATGGCGAGACCGAATTCCGGGCATTGGAGCAGCGCGTCATCCTGCGCGTGCTGGAGAGTGGGCCGCAGGTGCTGTCGACCGGCGGCGGCGCGTTCATGAATGCGCAGACGCGGGAAGCGATCGCCGGTCATGGCGTGTCGGTGTGGCTGAAGGCCGAGATCGACCTATTGATGGAACGCGTGTCCAAGAAGCAGAACCGGCCGTTGCTCAAAAGCGCCGATCCGCGCGCCGTGCTCGAGCGACTGATGGGCGAGCGCTACCCGGTCTATGCCACGTCCAACATCACCGTGCCGACACGCGACGACCGCAAGGAGGTCATTGCGACGGAGGTTGTCGACGCGCTGTGCGGGCATTTCGGCATTCCGGCTCCGACTGCGCCAGGCGAGGTGCGGCTGTGAGCGAACCGGTCACTGTCGAGGTCGGCCTTGGCGAGCGTGCCTATGACATCCTGATCGGCCCTGGCCTTTTGGCGCGCGCCGGCGCCGAGATTTCGCGCCGCCTGCCCGGCACGAGGGCGGCGGTGGTCACCGACGACAATGTCGCGGCGGCACATCTCGACGCGCTGAAGGCCGGTCTGGAAACAGGCGGCATCCAGCCTGCCGTCATCACTTTGCCGGCCGGCGAAAAAACCAAGAGCTTTGCCCATCTCGAAGAGGTGGTCGACGGCGTGCTCGCCGCCAAGCTGGAGCGCGGCGATGTCGTCATTGCGCTCGGCGGTGGCGTCATCGGCGACCTGACCGGCTTTGCCGCCGGCATCGTGCGCCGCGGCATGAATTTCGTCCAGATTCCAACCTCGCTGCTGGCGCAGGTCGATTCCTCGGTCGGTGGCAAAACCGGCATCAACAGTCCGCGCGGCAAGAATCTGGTCGGTGTCTTCCACCAGCCGAAACTGGTGCTGGCCGATACCGAAGTGCTCGACACGCTGCCGATCCGCGAATTTCGCGCCGGCTATGCCGAGCTTGCCAAATACGGGTTGATCGACCGACCGGCGTTTTTCGCCTGGCTGGAAGCGAACTGGGAAAAGGTGTTCGCTGGCGGACCGGAGCGGGCCGAGGCCATCGCCGAGGCGTGCCGCGCCAAGGCCGATGTCGTCGCCCGCGACGAGTTCGAAACCGGCGACCGCGCACTGCTCAATCTTGGCCACACATTCGGCCATGCGCTGGAAGGCGCCACACAGTATGACGGCGCCCGCCTCGTCCATGGCGAAGGCGTCGCCATCGGCATGGCCTTGGCGCACCGTTTTTCCGCAAGGCTCAATCTGGCCAGCCCGGACGACGCGGCGCGCGTGGAGGCGCATCTTCGCGCCGTCGGTCTACCCTGGCGGATGGCCGACATCCCTGGTGAGTTGCCCGATGGCGAGGCGCTGCTTGGCTTCATCACCCAGGACAAGAAAGTGTCGCGCGGCGCGCTGACATTCATCCTGACGCGCGGTGTTGGCCAGGCTTTTATTGCCAAGGATGTACCGGCGTCGGAAGTGCTTTCGTTCCTGAGGGAGAACCATCCGGGCCAGGAAAGCCGGCGGCGATGATCAACGAACCCGGCTGGACCGTCGTCGCCGTCCTTGCCATCCTTATCCTGCTGGTCCTGGCCGTGCGCACGCGCCTGCTTGCCATGTTCGGCTATGAGCTGTCGCGCATCGAGCCGCAGCGCTCGACACAGGACGAGTTGCGCGGCGCGGTCGACGATTTCCGCCGCGACGGCCAAATGGTGCGTGAGGACCGCGACCGCGTCGGCGGGCTGTTCGACCTCGCCGAACTCGAAGTCTCCGACATCATGGTCCACCGTACCAATATGCGCTCGGTCAATGCCGACAATGGGCCGGAAGCGGTGGTGCGCGAGATTCTGCAGAGCCCGCACACCCGCATGCCGTTGTGGCAGGGCTCGCTCGACAACATTGTCGGGGTGCTGCACGCCAAGGACCTGCTGCGAGCGCTGAACGAGGTCGGCAACGACTTTTCCCGGATCGACGTGATGAAGATCGCTTCGAAGCCTTGGTTCGTGCCCGACACCACCACGCTGCAGGAACAGCTCAACGCCTTCCTGCGCGCCAAGGCGCATTTCGCTATCGTCGTCGACGAATATGGCGAGGTCGAAGGGCTGGTGACGCTGGAGGACATTATCGAGGAGATCGTTGGCGAGATCGCCGACGAGCACGATGTAGACATTCAGGGCGTGAAGCAGGAGGCGGACGGTTCCGTGGTCGTCGACGGCACCGTGCCGATCCGCGATCTCAACCGGGCGCTCGACTGGAACCTGCCTGACGAGGAAGCGACCACCATTGCCGGCCTGGTCATCCACGAGACGCAGTCGATCCCCGAGGAAAAGCAGGCTTTCACCTTCCACGGCAAGCGCTTCGTGGTGATGAAGCGCGACAAGAACCGGATCGCCAGAATCAGGATCAGGCCGGCGGGCGAATCTTAAAGGTACCGAGCAGGCCCGCCACATGACGCTCTTTGCCGAGCTTATGCCGCGATCTGGCTCGTAGACCGTTCGTGGATGGTCGCACCGGTTTGAGCGTCAACTGCGACCAGGCTGACCTCGTAGCCCCAGAGGCTGCGGACATGGCGCAGCGTCGCGTCACGGCTGGCCCCTTCGAGCACAACACCATCCTTTACCCTGTGTTGCAGTCGCAACTGCCGGTCGCCGAGCAGGTCGACATCAATCACCTGGATGTCCGGCCGATTCGCTCCAAGGTCGTAACCGTGGGCTAGCTCGGCCCGTATCTTGTGATAGCCACGTTCGTTGTGGATCGAGGCGACTTCGAAATGCGGTTGGTCGGCTCCATCGCCAAGCACGAAGAACCGCCATTTTCGGATCAAGCTCGGGCTGAGGTACTGGCGGATAAAGGATTCGTCGCGGTGGTTGGCCCAGGCCTCAAGCAGGACCTCGCGCCAGTTGTCATGTCCTGCAATGTCCGGGAACCAGTCGCGGTCCTCCGCCGTCGGCTCGGTCGAAATGCGCTGTATGTCCTGCATCATGTCGAGGCCGAGGGCATAGGGATTGATGCCGGAAAACCGGGGATCGTCAAAGGCCGGCTGGAAGATCACGTTCGAATGGTTGCGCAGGATTTCGAGCATGGCACCTTCGCCGATCCGGCCGCGATCGAATAGCATGTTCATGAGCGTATAATGCACGAAGGTGGCGCAGCCTTCATTCATGACTTGAGTCTGTCGCTGCGGGTAGAAATATTGCGCGATGACGCGGACGATCCTGATGATCTCGCGCTGCCAGGGTTCCAGGATCAGGCTGTTCTTCTCGAGGAAATAAAGGAGGTTTTCCTCGGGAAGGTTGAGCGATCTCTTGCGCTCCGCCATCCCTTGATCCTCATTGCCGGACTTGTTTTTGTTCTGCGACGGCGGCAGCGTGCGCCACAGATCGTTGTAGGAGCGCTCTTCGTATTCGAGGCGCTCGCGAAGCCCTTCGCGCTGTCGCTCCGACGAGAGCTTTGGCGGCCGGTGGTAGCGGAACACCCCTTGTTCCATCAGCGCATGGGCGGAATCGAGAATGGCCTCCACTGCCGCAAGGCCGTGCCGCTCCTCGCACCGGGCGATGTAGCCCTTGGCGAAGTCCAGATAACCCAGGATTGCCCCGGCGTCGGTCCATTGCTGAAACAGATGATTGTTCTTGAAGAAATGATTGTGGCCAAGCGCCGCGTGGGCCGTCACAAGGGCCTGCAACGCCATGGTGTTTTCCTCCATGAGGTAGACGATGCAGGGATTGGAGTTGATGACCAGTTCATAGGCCAGCCCCCGACCACCCTTACGGTAAAGAAGCTCCTGGTGAAGGAAATGTTTGCCGAACGACCAATGCCGATACATCAGTGGCATGCCGATAGATGAGTAGGCGTCGAGCATCTGCTGGGAGGAGATTATCTCCATCTGGACCGGGTAAGTATCGAGATGCAACTCGTCGACCGCGATCGCCTCGATCTCTTCAAAAGCCCGCGATAATTTCTCGAAATTCCAGTCGGAACCGGAAAACAACAAATTCGTTTCGTTGGCTCGCCTGACCATCTCTCTCTCTCAAGCGCTCTTGATGGCCACCGGCTGCCTGGCGAAGAGCCGGTGGAAGACCGGGTAAATATCCGCGGGAGCAGCGATGCGGCTCATCTGGAAGTTGGGCCATTTCAGCTCGATCGTACTGTAGGCGCGCCAAAGCGACGTCCCGTTTTCGGTAGCACCGAATATGTGGCTCTCGCGTTCGTCGATGATCTCGACATAGGCAAAATACTGGCACAGGCGCATGAGCTTGCCGTTCATGAGCTCTATGCATCGCTCGGAATCGGTGGTGAAATTGTCCCCGTCAGAGGCCTGCGCGGCGTAAATGTTCCACTCGCTGGCAGGATAGCGCTGGCCGATAATGCGGTGCATTTCGTCGAGCGCGGTGGAGACGATCGTACCGCCGCTCTGCGTGTTGTAGAAGAACGTGTCCTCATCCACTTCGTGCGCCTCATGGGTATGGCGGATGAAGACGATCTCCGTGCGTTCGTAGCGCCGTTTCAAGAACAGGTGCAGCAGCACGAAGAAGCGTTTGGCCAAGTCCTTTTCGCGTTGGCCCATCGATCCGGACACGTCCATAAGGCAGAACATGACGGCATTGGCATTCGGCACCGGCCGGGCGTCGAAGCGGTTGAATCGGATATCGACCGGATCGACAAAGGCAATTCGCCTGCGCCGTCGCTCCAGCCGGTCAAGCTCGTCGCGTAATTCCGCGATGCGCTGGCGCACCGCCGCGCCGGCCGGGGCCGACTCAAGCGTGACGATTTCCCGGAGGATCGCCTCCAGTTCCTGCTGCGTGGGGCGCCTCAGCGCAATGCGCCGGCCTAGGCTGTTGCGCATGGTGCGGCCGGCATTGATGTTGGTCGGGGAACCGGTTGCCGCGAAGCCGGCCCGGCGCGGCTTGAAGGCAAGGATTTCCTTGAGATTGAGCTTAACCAGGTCGGGCAGTTCGAGATCCTCAAAAAAGAGTTCGAGCACCTCCTCGCGTGACAGCACGAAACGAAAATCGTCTTCCGACGCCGTGTTTCCTGGCGACGACGCCGCGCCGCCCCCATGCGGCTTCGGGAGCAGGTCTCCAGGGGAAAAATGCCTGTTGCCCGGGAGGATGTGTCGGCGCCGTCCGCTGGCCCTGTCATCGTTGAAGCTCGGCTCGGCCGTTTTCCTTTCAGGCATGGGCACGGCGTGCTCGGTATCCACGTCGGCGATCCTGCCAGTGCGGATTTGATCGCGAATGCTCCGCTTCAACTCCTCGCGAGCACGCCTGAGGAAGCGCTGTCGATTGCCAAGGCTCTTGTCCTTGGGGTTCAGGCGACGGTCGATGAAGATCGGCATGGAACCATCCGGCTCTGTCAACCCGCCTTGTTCACCCGCATGTACCAGTCCACCAGCCGGCGTACCTGCCGTTCTGTGTAGCCACGCTCGATCATGCGCTGTACGAATTCGTTATGGCGCTTTTCCGTAACGCTGTCTTGCTTGGAGCCGAAGCTGATCACCGGCAAGAGGTCCTCGACCTGTCCGAACATCCGCTTCTCGATGACCTCGCGCAGTTTTTCATAGCTGGTCCATGACGGGTTGCGGCCGTGGTTTCTTGCGCGAGCGCGCAGAGTGAACTTCACCACCTCGTTACGGAAGTCCTTGGGATTGGCGATGCCTGCCGGTTTCTCGACCTGCGAAAGTTCGTTGTCCAGGATCTCCCGGTTGAGGATCTGGCCGGTGTCGGGGTCCTTGTAGTCCTGGTCCTCAATCCAGGCATCCGCATAGGCGATGTAGCGGTCGAAGAGGTTCTGGCCGTATTCGCTATAGGACTCCAGATAGGCCTTCTGGATTTCGTGGCCGATGAACTCGGCGTAGCGCGCCGCAAGCTCCGACTTGATGAATTCAAGATAGGCCGCTTCCGTTTCCTTCGGGAACTGCTCCCGCTTGATCGCCTCCTCCAGAATGTACATCAGATGCACAGGATCGGCGGCCACCTCCTCATTATCGAAGTTGAATGTCTGCGAAAGGATCTTAAAGGCAAAGCGCGTGCTGACGCCCGTCATGCCTTCATCGACGCCGGCGGCGTCGCGATATTCTTGGACCGACTTTGCCCTGGGATCGACTTCCTTCAGATTTTCGCCGTCATAGGCGCGCATCTTGGTGTAGAGCGGCGAGTTGTCGTGCTCGGCTAAGCGCGTCGAAACTGCAAAGCGGCTGAGGATGTCCAAAACTTCAGGGGCACAGGGGCTGGCGGCCAACTCGCTCTCACGCAGCAATTTCTCATAGATCTGCCTCTCTTCGGTGATCCGCAGGCAATAGGGTACCTTGACCACCAGGATGCGATCGAGAAACGCCTCGTTGTTCTTGTTGCTCTTGAACTGTTGCCATTCCGACTCGTTGGAATGGGCGACGATGATCCCCTGGTAGGGAAAGGCGCCGAAATTTTCAGTGCCGTTGTAGCTGCCTTCCTGTGTCGCGGTCAGCAGCGGATGCAGAACCTTGATGGGTGCCTTGAACATCTCGACGAATTCAAGCAGACCTTGCGTGGTCCGGTTCAGGCCACCGCTATAGGAATAGGCATCGGGGTCGGACTGGCTAAAATTTTCCAATTGCCTGATGTCGACCTTGCCGACCAGGGCCGAGACATCCTGATTGTTCTCATCGCCAGGTTCGGTCTTGGCAATGCCGATCTGGCGCAGCCGCGACGGCATCAGCTTGACGACGCTGAATTTGGAAATGTCGCCAGACAATTCGTCGAGGCGCTTGGCCGCCCATGGCGAAATCAATCCGTTCAGCCGGCGCCGGGCTATGCCGTATTTATCCTCTAGCAGATCACCCATGTGATCGGGATGGAACAGCCCAAGCGGCGACTCGAAAACCGGGCTGATCTGGTTGCCGACCTTCAGCGTGTAGATCGGGCGCTGCTCCATCAGTTTCTTCAGGCGCTCGGCCAGAGAGGATTTGCCGCCGCCGACCGGGCCGAGGAGATAGAGGATCTGCTTGCGTTCTTCGAGCCCCTGCGAGGCATAGCGGAAATATCCAGCTATGCGCTCGATCGTATCCTCCATTCCATAGAAGTCAGAAAAATGAGGGTAGATCTTGAGGGTCCGATTCGCGAAAATGCGGCCGAGGCGCTCGTCTTTGCTGGTGTCAACCAGTTTTGGTTCGCCGATTGCGTCGACCATCCTTTCGGGCGCCGAAGCGTACATCGATTTGTCTTCCCGACAGGCAAGAAGATACTGTTGGATGCTGACCTCTTCGTCCGCCGCATTGGCATAAATTTCCGAAAAAAGATCGAAGACGTCGGATTGGGTTGCACGCATGATGTTCTGCCCTCGGAGCCGATCTGGATTCCAATCGCCTCATCACCTTCAACTGTCGGAAAGCATTGTTGGTTCCCTTCACATGAAGGAGAGTGGCTGCAATCCGGGTAGAAGGCTTGGGAGGAAACATTCGGAGTGGCTGGAATGGTGGGTTGCCCGGTGCTGCGGAGTTGATGGGCGGCGTTGTCGCCGGCCAGCTATCTCGATGGACACAAGCATCCGCCGACCTTCATCGCCTATTCGCGCGCCGAAGGCCGCGACGACCAATCGAAGGCTTTGCCAAACGCCTGCGCGCCACCGGCACTGAAGTGACGCTGTTCGACGGCAACGCCTACACGCATATGTCGATCAATCACGACTTCGGCGAGGACGGCGACGCGTTGACCGCCGCGATGCTGGCCATTCCTGAATGGACCGTCGGTTGATCCCGGATCCCCGCGAGGCGTCCTGGATCAGACCAAAAGCCCCGGCGGGACATTGCCGACCCGGCGCCTACAGGTGCAATTGTTCCTGAATTGTCGATTGGGAAAGAAAATCATGAATGGCGCCGATCTGCTGTGCGACGTGCTCCTGGCCAATGACGTCGCGGTCTGCTTCGCCAATCCTGGCACATCCGAAATGCATTTCGTTGCCGCACTGGACCGCAAACCTCAGATGCGCTGCGTGCTCGGCCTGTTCGAGGGCGTGGTGACCGGCGCCGCCGACGGCTATGCGCGCATGACCGACCGCCCGGCAGCAACGTTGCTGCATACCGGACCGGGTCTCGCCAACGGTTTGGCCAACATGCACAACGCAAGGCGTGCGCGCAGCCCGATGATCAACATTGTCGGCGACCATGCTTCTTACCATCTGCCGCTCGATGCCCCGCTGACCAGCGACATAGAAGGCCTGGCGTCGCCGATGTCGAACTGGGTTGGCCGCGTCAAGGGGCCGGCCGATATTGTGCCGGCCGCAGAGGCGGCTTTCCGCGCCTCACTCACGCCGCCTGGCGTCACGACGCTGATCCTGCCTGCGGATGCCGCCTGGGGCGAAGTTGCTGCGATTTCACCTGGCAAGGTGGAGCTGGAGCCGCCGCCCGCCGTCGACATGGCTGTTGTGCGCACGATCGCCGAAGCAATCCGCGCCGCGCCGGGCCGTGTCGGCATGGTGGTGCGTGGGCAGGCGGCGCGCGCCGATGGACTTGAAATCGCAGGGAGAATCTCATCGGGAAGCGATGTCAGGCTGTTCAGTGAGGTTCTGATCGCCCGCATGCAGCGCGGCCGCGGGCGGTTCGCCCCGACCCGCATTCCCTATCCGGTCGATGCGGCGACGGCCACGCTCCGGGATATCGATTTGCTGGTGCTGGTCGGCGCCAAGGAGCCGGTTGCCTTCTTCGCTTATCCCGGCAAGCCCGGGCGGCTGGTTCGGGACGATTGCAAGGTGCTTTCGCTGGCGGCGCATGGCCAGGATCTGAAAGCGGCGCTGGAGGCGCTGGCCGACGAGCTCGGCATCAAGCCGACGCAGCAATTCGCCGCCGCAACCGCCTTTCCAGACGAACCGACGCTGAGCGGCAGACTGACGGACGATGCCATCGCGCTGTCGGTGGCGCGCAAACTTCCGGCCAATGCCATCGTCTGCGACGAAGCAGTCACCTCGGCGAGACGGTTCTTCACGCTATCCGCCTTTGCGGCGCCGCACGACTACATGATGGGTACGGGCGGATCGATCGGCGGCGGCATTCCCATGGCTACCGGCGCGGCGATCGCCTGCCCGGACCGCAAGGTGATCAATCTCGAAGCCGACGGCAGTGGCATGTACACGGTGCAGGGACTGTGGACCCAGGCCAGGGAAAAGCTTGACGTCGTGACCATCATCTTTTCCAACCGGACCTACGCCATCCTGCATGGCGAAATGAAGAATGTCGGGGTCAATGAGATCGGCGAGAACGCCAGGCGCATGCTCGATCTCGACCATCCGGCGCTGGACTGGGTTGCGCTGGCCAAAGGCATGGGCGTCGAGGCGGCCCGCGCCGACACGTGCGAGCGGTTCGACGCGCTGCTCGACAGTGCCCTGTCGCGTCCGGGACCGTTTCTCATCGAAGCGGTGATCTGAGGCGGAGAGACTTACCAACGGGTCTTTTCGCCGGGTGCAGCCGGTTCGATTGCCAGCGCATGGACGCCGGCTTGCAGCTCCGCTGCCAGCAATTCGTTGACGGCGCGGTGGCGGTCGATGCGGCTCATGCCGGCAAAGACGGATGAGACGATGCGGACGCGAAAATGCGTCTCGCCAGTGCCGTCATAGGCAGCGTGATGGTCGGAGCCGTGGTGGTGATGACCGGCATGGAGATGGCTTTCATTGACGATCGCCAGGCGCTCCGGCGAAAACGCCTTGTTCAGCTTGTCTTCCATAGTCGCCTGTATGGACATCGCCATCTCCCTTCACCATATCTGCAAGGCGTGATCGGGAAATCGGGATCGATCCCGCCGGGCCGCCTCAAAAAATCGCCATTTCGCCCTGCTTTATGCCGCGATTCAGCGGTTAGGGCGATGATCGCGAAAATGTCAATTCTTGTTTCGCACGTGCGAACAGCCCATAAATGGGTGAGATGAAACCGTACCCCAAATATTTCGAGAAAATTCGGGTCCGTCCCGACAAGGATGCGGAGCTGAAGTCGCACTCGCCGATCTGCCAGTGGGACGGCTGCAAGGAGGCCGGTACCCACCGGGCGCCGGTCGGACGCATGAAGGAAGGCGAGTATTTTCAGTTCTGCTTCGATCATGTGCGCGAATACAACAAGGGTTTCAACTACTTCTCCGGCGTGCCGGACACCGAGATAGCCCGCTTCCAGAAGGAAGCGATGACCGGCCACCGGCCGACATGGAAGATGGGCGTCGCCGGCGCCTCGACGCGCTCCTCGCCCGATTTCGCCCAGCAGCGTTCCGGTCGCGCCGGCTATTACAACCGCATGCGCGATCCTTTCGACCTGTTCAAAGGGCCGAAGGACCCGCGCGAGGCGCGCGAACGCAAGGCCAAGCCGCTTGAGGCCAAGGCGCTGGAAACGCTTGGCCTTGATACAAAGGCGACTGGCAAGGACATCAAGGCGCGCTATAAGGAACTTGTGAAGCGCCACCATCCGGATGCGAATGGCGGCGATAGAGGTTCGGAAGACCGGTTCCGCGATGTGCTGCAGGCCTATCGCGTGCTCAAGCAGGCGGGTTTGTGCTGAGCAACCTAACGGTTCGTGTCGTTTTCCAACTTTCATAAGGGTGGAAAAGGCTCTAAGACCGCCCCCGGACAAAATCGATTGCCGGCGAAATCAGGCATTTCGCCAGTGGAGACTTGGATAGAGATGAACAAGGTCGATCGCGACATCGCCAATTTGCCCGACACGACGGTGTCGGTGAAAGACAAATTCGGCTTCGAGTCCAAGATGGTGGTGCCGGCCTATTCGGTGACCTCGGAACATGTGCCGGACATCGATCCGGACTATCTGTTCGACAAGGCGACGACGCTGGCGATCCTTGCCGGCTTTGCCTACAATCGCCGCGTCATGGTGTCTGGCTATCACGGCACCGGCAAATCGACCCATATCGAACAGGTCGCCGCCCGCCTTAACTGGCCCTGCGTGCGCGTCAACCTCGACAGCCACGTCAGCCGTATCGACCTCGTCGGCAAGGACGCCATCGTCGTCAAGGATGGCCTGCAGATCACCGAATTCCGCGACGGCATCCTGCCCTGGGCCTACCAGCACAATGTCGCGCTCTGCTTCGACGAGTACGATGCAGGCCGTCCGGACGTGATGTTCGTCATCCAGCGCGTGCTGGAATCGTCGGGCCGCCTGACGCTGCTCGACCAGAGCCGGGTCATCCGCCCGCATCCGGCGTTCCGGCTGTTTTCGACCGCCAACACGGTCGGCCTCGGCGACACTACCGGCCTCTATCACGGCACGCAGCAGATCAACCAGGCGCAGATGGATCGCTGGTCGATCGTCACCACGCTGAACTACCTGCCGCACGACAATGAGGTGAACATAGTGCTGGCCAAGGCCAAGCACTATCGCGACGGCAAGGGCAAGGACATCGTCAACAAGATGGTGCGCGTCGCCGACATGACGCGTTCGGCCTTCATCAATGGCGATCTGTCGACCGTGATGAGCCCGCGTACCGTCATCACCTGGGCCGAAAATGCCGAGATCTTCGGCAATATCGGCATGGCGTTCCGGCTGACCTTCCTCAACAAGTGCGACGAGCTGGAGCGTTCGGTGGTGGCCGAGTTCTACCAGCGCGCCTTCGGCGAGGATTTGCCCGAGAGCGCCGCCAACGTGGTGCTGGGGTAAGCTGAGCCTTGATGGCGGGTCCGGGCGACAACACGCGCAACAAGTCGAAGACGGGGTCTGAAGCCGACAGCTTCAAGCGTGCCGTCACCGTCTGCATGCGCGCCATCGCCGGCGACAAGGAGCTCGAAGTCGGTTTCGCCAAGGACCGCCCGGCGCTCGCCGGCAGCCGCGCCCGACTGCCCGAACTGCCGAAGAAAGCGTCCAAGACAGACATCGCGATTACTCGTGGCCTGGGCGATTCCATGGCGCTGAAGCGCGCCTGCCACGATCAGCGCATCCACACCAAACTGGCGCCGGAAGGCAAGCTGGCGCGCTCGATCTATGACGCCGTGGAACAGGCCCGCGTCGAGGCGATCGGCAGCCGCGCCATGCAGGGCGTCGCCGACAATATCGGCTCGATGCTGGAGGACAAATACGCCAAGGCCAACCTTGTCGACGTCAAGGACAAGGCCGACGCGCCGATCGAGGAGGCGCTGGCGCTTATGGTGCGCGAAAAGCTGACCGGACGGCCGATCCCGAAGAGCGGCGAACGGCTGGTCGACCTCTGGCGGCCCTGGGTCGAGGAAAAAGCCAAGGCCGATCTCGACGGACTGTCGGCCAAGCTTGGCGACCAGCAGGCCTTTGCCCGCGTCGTGCGCGAGATGCTTGCGTCCATGGAGATGGCCGAGGAACTCGGCGACGACCAGGAAACCGAAGACTCCGAGGACAATGACGACAACCAGCCGCAAGGCGAGGAGCAGAGCGAGGAGGGCGGCGAAGAGGATTCCGGCTCCGAGCAGTCGCAGTCAGAGGATGCCGAGGCCTCCGCCGACGACGAACAGTCGTCGGAGACTGAGGCCTCCGACGCCACTGCCGACGATCTTTCCGACGATGACGATGCGGACGCCGAAACGCCGGGCGAGGCGCGCCGTAACGACAACCCCTTCGCCAACCTGCCGAAAGAGATTGACTACAAGGTTTTCACCACCGCCTTCGACGAGACGGTCGGTGCGGAAGATCTGTGCGAGGAGGAAGAACTCGACCGGCTGCGCGCCTTCCTCGACAAGCAGTTGGCCAATCTCTCCGGCGTCGTCGGCCGGCTCGCCAACCGGCTGCAGCGCCGCCTGATGGCGCAGCAGAACCGTTCCTGGGATTTCGACCTCGAAGAGGGTTATCTCGATCCGGCACGCCTGGTTCGTGTCGTCATCGACCCGATGCAGCCCTTGTCGTTCAAGCAGGAGCGCGACACCAAATTCCGCGACACGGTGGTGACGCTGGTGCTCGACAATTCGGGCTCGATGCGCGGTCGGCCGATCACGGTTGCCGCCACCTGTGCCGACATTCTGGCGCGCACGCTGGAGCGCTGCGGCGTCTCGGTCGAGATCCTCGGCTTCACCACGCGGGCGTGGAAGGGCGGACAGGCTCGCGAGAAGTGGCTGAAGGACGGCAAGCCGCCGAACCCCGGCCGGCTCAACGATCTGCGCCACATCATCTACAAATCCGCCGATCATCCGTGGCGTCGCGCCCGGCGCAATCTCGGCCTGATGATGCGCGAGGGCCTGCTCAAGGAAAACATCGACGGCGAGGCGTTGTTATGGGCGCACAACCGGCTGATCGCCCGGCCCGAACAGCGCAAGATCCTGATGATGATCTCGGACGGCGCGCCGGTGGACGATTCGACGCTGTCGGTCAATCCTGGCAACTATCTCGAGCGGCATCTGCGCGCCGTCATCGAGCTGATCGAGACGCGCTCGCCGGTCGAGCTGCTGGCCATCGGCATCGGCCACGACGTTACCCGCTATTACAGGCGCGCCGTCACCATCGTCGATGCCGAGGAACTGGCCGGCGCCATGACCGAGCAGCTGGCCTCGCTGTTTGCCGAGGAAAACGTGCGCGATACACGCCGCGGCGGCTACCGGCGCGCTGGATGATATTTTTGAGCGGCGGGTTTCGGCAGATGCTCTTCGCGGTCACTGCCTTGTTCGGCATGGCGTTTGCGCCGGCCATCGCCGCCGGCCCAAGCGCGGTCGAGCCGGTCGAAGTCTCGGCGCGGCCGATCACCACCTTCAATATCGGCAGCGCCGACAAGCAGTTTGGGCTGCTGGAATTCGTCGGCGGTCTTGAGATGAACTCGACGACGCGCGATTTCGGCGCGCTGTCGGCATTTCGGTTCGTCAAACCCGGCAGCGATTTCATCGGCGTCGCCGATACGGGCTTCTGGTTCTTCGGCTCGATCACCCATGATGCCGACAAGCGGCCGTCCGGCATCCAGAATTTCCGCATGCAGCAGATGGTCGATGAGAAGGGCCGGCCGATCGACAAGAAATGGGAAGTCGATGCCGAGGGCCTTGCAGTCAACGACGGCATTGCCACCGTCGGCTTCGAGCGCGATCACCGCGTCGCCCAGTTCAAGATCGACCCCAGCAACATGACTGCGCCGTTCAAGCAACTGAACTTCCTGGTTCCAGCCCGGGAACTGCGGCAGAACCGCGGTTTCGAGACCGTCACCCACGCCAATCCTAACGGCCAGCACGAGGGCGGCCTCGTCGTGGTCTCGGAAAAGAGCTTGGACAAGGTTGGCAACATCTATGCCGCCATCATCGAAGGGCCGCACAAGGGCGTCTTCACGGTCAAGCGCAACGGCGATTTCGACATCACTGACGGCGCCTTCCTGCCGGATGGCGACCTGCTGCTTTTGGAGCGCAGTTTCTCGATGGCCGGCGGTGTCAGGATGCGGCTAAGGCGCATCTATGGCGAAAGCGTCGAGAAGGGCGCGGTTGCTGACGGGCCGGTGCTGATGGAAGCCGACATGGGCTACCAGATCGACAATATGGAAGGACTCGACGTCTGGACCCGCGATGACGGAGCGCTG
The DNA here is from genome assembly GCF_040321555.1 of Mesorhizobium sp. M0317. Lineage (NCBI taxonomy): Bacteria > Pseudomonadati > Pseudomonadota > Alphaproteobacteria > Hyphomicrobiales > Phyllobacteriaceae > Mesorhizobium > Mesorhizobium sp. M0317. The sequence continues at coordinate 28,764 of NZ_JAMYRV010000057.1, forward strand.
ATGGTGTCGCTGATCTCTGACGACAACCACTCGATCCTGCAGCGCAACCTCTATCTGGAATTCATCCTGCACCAGGATTGAGAGCCCTAAGGCTTGGTGGCGATCCAGATGACGTGGCGCGCGCCGCGCTTGCCATTGGCGCGCGTCTTCACCTCGTCCACGACAAAGCCCGCCTGCTTGAGCCTAAGTGTGAAGCCGGCATCGGGGCCTTGCGACCAAACAGCCAGCACGCCCCCGGGCCTGAGCGCTGCACGCGCCGCGCCGAGGCCGGCAGCGCCATAGAGGGCGTCGTTGCCCTTGTAGACGATGCCTTCGGGGCCATTGTCGACATCGAGCAGGATGGCGTCCCAGGCTGCCTTGTCGGATCTTATGATGTGCCCGACGTCGGCTTCGCGAACCGTCACACGGGGATCGTCGAGACAGCCGGCGAAGACCGCCTCCATGGGGCCGCGCGCCCAGGCGATGACGGCGGGGACAAGCTCGGCAACGGTGATGCCTGCGTCGGCGCCCAATTGGGCAAGCGCAGCGCGCAGCGTAAAACCCATGCCGAGGCCGCCGATCAGGATTTTCGGTTGGGCGCGGCCGCCGATCTTTTCACAGGAGAGCTTGGCCAGCGCTTCTTCGGAGCCGCTGAGGCGGCTGTTCATCAGCTCATTGGTGCCGAGCATGATCGAGAATTCGCTGCCGCGCTGCTTGAGGCGCAGTTCCTGTCCGCCGTCAGGCGTTTTGGCCGAGCCGAGCTGGACCCAAGGGATCACGGCCTAGACAGCCACGGCCGGCTGGCTCCAGTAGGCGGCGAGCAGCCGGTAGGGGATCAGGGCCACAACAGCGATGATCAGCTTCACCGAAAGGTCGCCCAGCGCCCAGGAGACCCAGCGCATGGTCTCGACCGGCAGCACGCCCATCAGCGGCGCCGTCTCCAGCGCAAAACTGTCGTTCGGGCCGGCAAAAGCGAAGGCGGCCGAAAAGGCGATGCTGAAGAACACCAGGGTGTCGAACACCGAGCCGACCAGCGTGCCGACGATCGGCGCGCGCCACCAGCTCTGCCGGCGCAACCGGTTGAACACGGTGACGTCGAGCAATTGCGCGCAAAGGAAGGCCGCGCCGGAAGCTGCGGCGATGCGCACCAGCCGGTCGGCTGATGTCTCGAACTCGATCAGGCCGTGGCGAAACAGGAAGGGCGGGACGAGAATCGAGCAGACCACCGCGGTCATGAAGCCGACAAAGACGATGCGGCGCGCCACCGTCGGGCCGTAGCGGCGGTTGGCAAGGTCGGTGACCAGGAAGGAGAAGGGATAGGTGAAGGCGCCCCAGGTCAGGATGTCGGCCAGCGACAGACCGCCGGCCTGACCCTGCATCGGGAACTGCACGAGGATGTTCGATACCACGACGACAAGCGCCATGGCGGCCACAAAGGGCAGATATCGCGAGAAGGAAGTCATTTTTTTATCCTGGGTAATGGAACCAGCCAGGCGCTAGCCGAAATCCGGATCGCGCTGCCTTGCAAGTTTTGAGCATCGGATTGCTCCGATGCTGCTGCCTTAGAAGTTTTGAGCATCGGATTGCTCCGATGCTCAGGGCGGTCGTCCCCCGCCTTGATATCGTTAAGCGGCGGGCTGGTCGGCCAGCTTCTTGGCGATCTGCTTCTTCAGCAGCCGCGCGCGCTGCGACAATTCCTTGGCGTCGGCCTTGGCCAGGAAGGCGTCGAGGCCGCCGCGATGCTCGACCGAACGCAGCGCGTTGGCCGAAATGCGCAGGCGCACATTCTGGTTCAGCGCTTCCGAAATCAGCGTCACATTGACGAGGTTCGGCAGGAAGCGGCGCTTGGTCTTGTTGTTGGCGTGGCTCACATTGTTGCCGGTCTGGACTGCCTTGGCAGTGAGTTCGCAGGTGCGGGACATGGTTCTAACCTTCAGTTCTGTCTAGCCTGCCAAACCTTGTTCGCCCGCGCCGGGTGGCGCGCGGTTTCAGTCAGGCGGCCTTATGGAAAAGTTGGCGTTCCATAGTTGCATTTCGCCAATGCGTCAAGCTCCGGCTTGCCCACGACTGTGACGAGCGTTTCACATAAAGGCCGGAATTCAGCCTATAAGCGGTCGGACAGGGACATCTCAAGCCGGAGTCGCCCGCCTCCGGTTAAAAAAATCAAGGACCGAGCCCGCCATGCTTCGCCCGTCACATGCCGTTGTCGCCATACTTATCGCCGCCTTGCCAACATCAACCCTTGCCGCCGCGCCCGCAGCCACCGCACAGTCCTTCAAGGGCGAATACACGGTGTCGTTCCTCGGCCTTTCCGTGGCCAAGGCGACATTTTCCAGCCACTACGAAGGCGATAGCTATTCCATAGACGGCACCGTCTCCAGCGCGGGTCTCGCCACCTTGTTCGACGACACGAGCGGCACGATCTCGTCAAAGGGCAAGATTCTGGGCAAGCAGATGCAGCCGCAGGTATTTCGCGCCGATTATAAGTCCGGTAAGAAGGCTTCCATGGTCGATATCCGCTTTGCCAATGGCGCGGTGACCGCCACCCAGGTCATTCCCGAACCGAAAAAGCGCAATCCCAAAAACTGGATACCGCTGGGCAGCAACGATCTGGCATCTGTGCTCGATCCCATGGCGGCTACCGTTATCCATGCCGACAGCCTCGACCAGGTCTGCGGGCGCAAGGTGAAATTCTATGACGGCGAGATGCGCGCCGACCTGACGCTGACCTACGCCTCGAAAGGATCGATCTCGGTCAAGGGCTACAAGGGCGACACCGTTACCTGCAAGATGAGCTTCGAGCCGGTGGCAGGCTACCGCAAGGGCCGCAAGGCGCTGAATTACCTGAAGAAGAAGAGCCAGATGATGGTGACGTTTGCACCGCTCGGCCAAACCGGCATATATGCGCCGATCCACGCCACGGTCGGGACGCAGATCGGCACCTTGACTGTCAGCGCGGGGCGGTTCGAAGCTACTGAATAGACGCGCCCACCCGAATAGAAATGGGGCGAGTCGCCGGAGACGGGCATGGGGCGCGCAACACTGATCGGTTTCTCGGCGGTCGCCATGTGGGCGCTGCTGGCGTTGCTCACCGATGCGTCGGGCGCCGTGCCGCCATTCTTGCTCTCGGCCATCACCTTCACCATCGGCACCGCGGTCGGGCTGGTTGCCCGGCTGTTCATGCCGGCGACCGATAAAAGCCTGAAGATCCCACGCCAGGTCTGGGTGATCGGCATTGCCGGACTGTTCGGCTACCATTTCTTCTATTTCACCGCGCTGCGCAACGCGCCGGCGGTGGAGGCAAGCCTGATCGCCTATCTGTGGCCGCTGCTGATCGTGCTGGGATCAGCGCTGATGCCGGGCGAGAAGCTGGCCTGGAACCATGTCGTCGGCGCGCTGCTCGGGCTCGCCGGGACCGTGCTGATCGTCACCAAGGGTGGCGGCCTCGCCTTCGATGCTCGCTACACCTTCGGCTATGCGATGGCGGCCGTCTGTGCGCTGCTGTGGTCGTCCTATTCGCTGCTGTCGCGGCGCTTTCCGGCGGTGCCGACCTCAATCGTCACCTGGTTCTGCGCCGCCACGGCAGCCCTGTCCCTCATCTGCCATCTTCTGCTGGAAAAGACGGTGCTGCCCGATGGCCCCGGCCAGTGGCTGGCGGTGGTTGGTTTGGGGTTGATGCCGGTGGGTGCCGCCTTCTACGCCTGGGATATCGGCGTCAAACGAGGCAACATCCAGGTGCTCGGCGCGGCAAGCTATGCGGCGCCACTGCTGTCGACACTGGTGCTGATCGCGGCGGGCGTTGCCGAGCCGTCGCTGCGTATCCTGGCTGCCTGCGTGTTGATCACGGGTGGGGCGGCGCTGGCGGCGAAATCGTTGTTCCTGCGCAAGGCGGCAACTGGCGGGGCAAGCGCATGACGATGCCGTTTGCCGGCGGCATCGACGCCAACGCAAATGCAACATTGATTTTTTCGCTGGTGGCGGCAGTGATCTACGCCTTCACCCTGGATATGCGGCCGACGCTGGCCCGCTCGGCGGCAAAGACGCTGGCCGTGGCCATGCTTGCGGCGCTGGCCTTCATGCAAGGTGGGCCGCTGTTGCTCGTCTCTGCGCTGGCGCTCAGCGCCGTCGGCGATGCCTTCCTGTCGCGTGACGGCGAAAAGGCCTTCCTCGGCGGGCTGGCCAGCTTCCTTGCGGCGCATGTCCTCTATGTGCCGCTCTTCCTGCGCGGCGGCGGCGGGCTGGATGTGCTCAGCACCGAGACATGGCGCGGCGCCATCGCGCTTGCCATGGCGGCCTTCGCAGTCGTCATTGCTGGCGGCGCTCTGGCGCCGTGTCAGTCCCGGCCTGCGGGTGCCGATCGCCATCTATATCGCGGCCATTCTAGCGATGGGCATCTCGGCGTTGACGCTCGCCAATCCGTGGGTCATCGGCGGCGCTGTTATGTTCATGGCATCGGACGGGCTGCTTGCCGCGGAGAAATTCCTGGTTCCGGCAATAGCACCCTATCGCGCCGGCATCCGTTATGCGGTCTGGGTGCTCTACTATGCCGCCCAGCTCTGCATAACTCTTGGTTTTCTTCTGGCCTAAGGCTGCCAGCCCGGCTCGGCCATTTCAAACGCGGCGAAGTCGAAGCCCGGCGCCACGGTGCAGCCGACCAACGTCCATTCGCCGAGGCTGCGCGCCGATTGCCACCAGCCGGCCGGCACGACGATCTGCGGCCGCTCGCCCGCCGCAAGCTCAATGCCGAGCACCTGCTCGATCACCTGGTTAAGCATTGGACTACCTTCCTCGCACATCGACAGCGCCAGCGGCGCTCCGGCATGGAAGTGCCAGACCTCGGCCGCGTCCTTGACCCGGTGCCAGGCCGAAATCTGGTCCTGTTCAAGGAGGAAATAGATCGCCGTCGAATGGCCGCGCCCGGCGCCGTCGCGAAAGGTCTCGGCATACCAGCCGCCTTCCGGATGTGGCTTGAGGCCGAGCGTGGCGATGATTTCAGCGGCGCTGGTCATGGCTGATCCCGGAATGATGCTCAGAAATTGTCCTTGCGCTTGCGGATTTCCGCGAACACTTCGGCGTCGGAGGCCGCCTCCATACCGAGATGCTTGCGGATCGCCGGGTCGTGCCAGCGCAGGAACGGATTGGTCGACAATTCCTCGCCGATCGTGGTCGGCAGCGTCGCCTTGTTGTCGGCGCGCAGGGTCTCGATCTTGGCGGCGCGTTCTTTCAGCGCCGAATTGGTCGGGTCGACGGTCAACGCAAAGCGGGCGTTCGAAAGCGTATACTCATGGCCGCAATAGATGACCGTGTCGGCCGGGAGTGCGGCGAGCTTCTTCAGCGACTCATACATCACCGGCGGCTTGCATTCGAACAGCCGGCCGCAGCCGAGCGCGAACAAAGTGTCGGCGGTGAACGCCACTTTCGAGGCCGGAAAATGATAGGAGACATGGCCCGCAGTGTGGCCGGGCGTGGCGATGACATCGATCCGCTCACCGCCGAGATGGACGACCGAGCCTTGCCCGACGGTCTCGTCGATGCCGGGGATCTTTTCCTTTTCCGCCTCCGGTCCGACGATGCGCAGCTTGAAGCGCTCCTTCAGCGCCAGATTGGCCTCGACATGGTCGACATGGTGGTGGGTGGTCAGGATCATCGTCGGCTTCCAGCCGGTACGCTCGATAGCGGCAATGATCGGCGCTTCTTCGGGTGCGTCGATAATGGCGGTCTCGCCGCTTTTCGGGTCATGCACCAGCACGCCGAAATTGTCGCTGCGGCACATGAACTGTTCGATTTCGACGGGCATTGGCATCTCTCCATCTGTTGGCGCAGACATAGGGCGCTTGGCCGCTGATGTCATCTAGCTTTGCAGAACGTGCCGGCTTTGTTGAACTTGGGCGGCATCGCAGCTACCGTCCCGCGCATGCATTCCGATATCGTCGATCTCCGCTCCTTCTATTCGACCACGCTCGGCCGCCTGGCTGAACGCTCGATCACCATGGCGCTGTCCTCAATATGGGCAACAGTGCCCAATGAGCGGCTGGTCGGGCTCGGCTATACCTTGCCGTGGCTGGAGCGGTTCGGCACCGATGCCGAGCGGGTGTTTGCCTTCATGCCTGCTACGCAAGGCGCCGTCGTCTGGCCGGCGAACGGGCCGACGGCTACGGCGCTGGTCTTCGACGAGGAATTGCCGCTGGTCGATTCCTGCATCGACCGCATGCTGCTCGTGCATTCGCTTGAACATGTCGAAAACCCGCGCGAGACGCTGAACGAGATCTGGCGGGTGCTGTCGCCGGCAGGGCGCGTCGTCATCGTCGTGCCCAACCGGCGCGGTGTCTGGGCGCGGTTCGAGCACACGCCGTTCGGCAATGGCCGGCCGTTCTCGCGCGGCCAGCTGACAGAATTGCTGCGCGAGGCGAATTTCACACCGGCTTCCTGGTCCGACGCGCTGTTCTTCCCGCCATCGCCGCGGCGCTTCATGATGCGGTTCCACAATGTGCTGGAGCGCGCCGGCCGGCGGTTCTGGCCGATCTTTTCCGGCGTCATCGTGGTCGAGGCGCAGAAGCGGCTCTATCAGGGCGTGCCGGTCGCGCAGCGCGCCTCGCGCCGTGTCTTCGTGCCGGTACTGTCACCGCACGGTGCGACGCGGCTTGGCCGCCGGGCGGAAGGGGTGACATCGACGACGCGTCAGGTGACACCTTCGTGATCATCATGAAAACTGGTGTTGCGTGGGTTTTTCCCACCTATCTGTCGCAGATGCATTCGCGGTCCGTTTGAGCGGCGGATGCCTTCAAGTCTCTCCATCTGGTTCAGCAACGCTTCTGAACGCAAGGACCTCGTGCATGGCTGATCAACCGGACCAGTCCGCCACCGCTCAGCCGGTAACCGTCGAAGCCAGCAGCCTGCGCGATCAGGTGGCGACGATCAAACGGGCGCTGGTAGGCTCACCGGTGCGCAAGTGGCTGGTCTGGACGTCGGTCGGCATTATGGCGGTCATCGTCGCCACGTCGATCGGCCAGGTTCTGCTCAACCGCTGGAACCAGCCTTTCTACGATGCGCTGGCGCGTCGCGACATGGCGGCCTTCCTGCATCAGCTGATGATCTTTGCCGTGATTGCCGGCACGCTGCTCCTGCTCAACATCGCTCAGACCTGGCTCAACCAGATGATCCGGCTGAAGCTGCGCGAGGCGCTGACGCTCGACCTGATCGACCAATGGATGCGGCCGGCGCGGGCCTTCCGGCTCGCCAATGCCGGCGCCATCGGCGTCAATCCCGACCAGCGCATGCAGCAGGATGCCGCGCATCTGTCCGATCTGTCGACGGACCTCGGCGTCGGCCTGCTGCAATCCTTCATCCTGCTGGTGTCGTTCGTCGGCGTGCTTTGGCAACTCTCGTCGGGCTTCGTCTTCCACATCAACGGCTGGTCGCTGGCGATACCGGGCTACATGGTCTGGGCCGCGTTCCTCTATGCCGGCATCGCCTCCTGGCTGAGCTGGCTGGTCGGGCGGCCGCTGATCCGCCTCAACAGCGACCGCTACACCCGCGAGGCCGAGCTGCGCTCCTCGATGGTGCGCGTCAACGAGAATGTCGACGCCATCGCGCTCTATCACGGCGAAGCCGATGCCAAGAGACGGCTCGAAATCGACCTTGGCACGGTGCTGGGCGCGATGCGAAACATCTACAAAGCGCAGATCAACCTTTCCTGGGTGACCGATACCTATGGCTGGATCACCGTGGTGGCGCCGATCCTTGTGGCATCGCCGGTCTATTTTTCAGGCGATATCAGCTTTGGCGGGTTGATGATGGCGGTCGGCGCCTTCAACCAGGTGCACTCGTCGCTGCGCTGGTTCATCAACAATATCGGCGGCATCGCCGACTGGCGCGCCACGCTGATGCGCGTTGCCGACTTCCGCATTGCGCTCGATGAAACCGATGTGTTGCACGACAAGGAAAAGCGCATCGAATTCGGCGATAACGCCAATGGCAGCCTGACCTTCGAGAAGCTCCAAGTGGCCTCGCCGGAGGGCTGCACCAAACTTTCAGACAGCCATGTCGAGATCCATCCCGGTGAGCGCGTCGTGATCACCGGCGACCCAGGCGCCGGCAAGACATTGTTCTTCCGCGCCATTGCCGGCCTTTGGCCCTGGGGCAGCGGGCGGATCGGCTTGCCGGCCGGAGAAACGCCGATTTTCGTGCCGCGTGTTCCGTATTTTCCTGCCGGCACGTTACGCGAAGTGCTGCATCCGAATGGCTCGGCGCCGGCTGGCGATGCTGATTTTGGGGCGGTGCTGGCCGAGGTCGGCCTCGAGCGGCTGTCATCCTCGCTCGACCGTTCCGCACGCTGGGAGCGTGAACTCAACGATGACGAACAGCGGTCGCTGGCCTTCGCCAGGCTGGCCTTGCGGCAGCCGAAATGGGTGATCATCGACGAAGCGATGGACGCGTTCGATGGTCCTTCGCTGCGAAGGGTACTGTCCATGCTGGAGAAACGCCTGCCGGAAACCGCGATCCTCAACATCGGGCGCGGACTGCACAATGGTCATTTCTTTCCACGCGCATTGAACATCGTGAAGGATACGGGTGCTGCGCCACTGAAACCCGCCCGAGTCAGGACCGGCGCCATCGACCCGCCGCCGAAAGCGGCCGTGCGGCGAAAGAAGTAGAAGGGGCTTTATTTCGCCGCGATCGCGGCGAAGATTCACGGGTCGAAACATCCGTGGTGCGGCCATGCTCGATGCGCTCAGCCTGCTTGCCTGCCTTGCCTGCACCACGCCCGTGGCTGCCCCGGCCGTTGCCGTGGATGTCGAACTGGTGCTGGCCGTCGACATCTCACAGTCGATGGACGAGAGGGAGTTCGCGCTGCAGCGCGCGGGCTATGTCGAGGCGCTCAGGCATCCCGATTTCATCAAGGCCGTGCGCTCGGGAACCACCGGGCGCATCGCGCTTGCCTATTTCGAATGGGCGGGCGTCGTGCGCGAGGATGGCGTCATCGCCTGGCAGGTGATCGACAGCGCAGAGAGCGCCAACGCCTTCGCCGACAGAATAGAAGCGCGGCCGTTCCGCAGCTTTCGCGGCACCTCGATTTCCGGTGCGCTTGCCTTCGGCGCCGGGCTGTTCGAGGGCACGGGGTTCGATGCGCCACGCAGCGTCATCGACATTTCCGGCGACGGTCCCAACAACACCGGGCTGCCCGTCGCCACGACACGCGATGCGGCGGTGGCCAAGGGCATCGTCATCAACGGCCTGCCGATCCTGATCAGCCCGTCGCCGACCTTCAGCCATCTCGACCAGTATTATGACGACTGCGTCACCGGTGGGCCCGGCTCCTTCGTGTTGCCGATCTATGCGGCCTCGGAATTCGCCACCGCCATACGCCGCAAGCTGATCCTGGAGGTGAGCGGCATCGCCGATGCGACCGTGGTCCCGATCGATGCGGCCACACCCATGGACTGCCTACAGGGCGAACGCGACCGGCGGCTATATTCCGACCCATATCTGCCGGAACTCGACAAATGAGGTTTGAGGCAGTTCGGAGGGGAAAGCCGCTGCGCGGCTTGTCGGCAAACTTCAGGCCGGCCGTGCACCGTATTTGTCGCGAAATTCGGCATAGAGATCGCGGCGCCAGCGCCGGCCGCCGACATAGCCACGCAACAGCTGCGGCAGCGAATAGCCAAGCGCCTTCGACGACCGGTTGGCCATATAGCCGGAGAACGCCTGCGAAACCCTGCCCTTGAGTGCATCGGCGATGAGCTGCCGGGCGATCATGTAAGGCGGAATGTAGGGGTAGCGGTCGGCGATATAGGGGTGCTTGTCGATCAAGCTCGCATAGGCTTCGACATAGCCGTCCCGGCGACCGGAGATCGAATTCTCCGAGTTGTACTTTTTCCAGTCGATCACTTCGGACAGCTGCGCGCCGCTGCGACGGGCAAAGCGCAGCAACAATTCGCGATCCTGCATGCGCGTGACGTCACTGTCGTAGCCGCCGATGGCCAGCAGCGACTCGCGCCGGGCGGTGATTGCCGACCCGGCAATGAAGATGGTCTGCGCGACAAGGGCCCGCTCCAGCGAGTCGCGGCTCAGCAGCGCCTCGCGGTTGACGCAGTTGGTGCGGCGATTGCCCTTCAGCGACACGAAGGAACTGATCAGCACTTCGAGCGAGGGATTGTTGTCGAACTGCTCCAGCGTCCGCGCCAGGCGATCCGGCAAATAGACGTCGTCGGAATCGAGGAATGTCACCACCGGCGCCTGCGCCCGCTCGATGCCGGCATTGCGGGCGGCATTGGCGCCGCGCCATTTCGAGCCAACATAGATCAGCCGTGGATCGCGGATTTCGGCAAGTGCGGCTGCCGTACCGTCGGTCGAGCCGTCATCGACGACAATATGTTCGAACCGGGGAAAATTCTGCGCCAGCACGCTCTCCACGGCGCGCACCACCTTGCTGCGGCGATTGTGCGTCGGTGTGATCACCGAGATCAGCGGAGCGAGGTCGGTTGCCTTGGACATGTTGCTTCGATTGTGCCCCGAAATGCCTGGAGGCCGGAGGTTTTGATGTCGCCGTCCAAGCCTTACCCCGGGATGGCATTCGATTCGACGCTACAAAAAACCAGCGGCAATGTCATCACTAACTGTTGAGCCAGGACGCCGGTAAGCCGGCCGATTACCCCAGACGTAATCGACCGATGGCCATCATGTCTGCAGATTGCGCCAACGAAGCCGGTCGTCGGGCTTCGATCTCACAGGGAGTTCAGCCATGGCCGCCTACGCCGTCGCCCATATGCGTCAAGTCACAATGGGCCCGCAGATTGTCGAGTATCTGCAGAGGATCGACGCCACATTGGAGCCGTTCGGCGGCCGCTTCCTTGTCCACGGCGCCGACATGGACGTGGTCGAAAACGAATGGCCCGGGCATCTGATCGTCATCGAGTTTCCGGACAGGGCGAATGCGTGGGGCTGGTACGATTCATCAGCCTATCGCGAGATTCTGGCCTTGCGCACCGACAACTCCCACGCCGATGTGATCATCGCCGATGGCGTTCAGCACCCGCACAAGGCGACGGACGTGCTGGCATAGGGGCAAACTACCGCTTCAACAAGAACACCGCTTGCTGGCCGAAGAAATTCCAGAACCACCATGGCATCGACAGGCCGATCTTCTGGCCGTTGCCGTCGAGCGCGGTGGCTTTCTCGACCGAGGCGCCGAGTTCCTCGACCAGATTGACGAAGTCGCGGATGGTGCAGAAATGGATGTTGGGCGTGTCGTACCAGGAATAGGGCAGGTCCGCGGTCACCGGCATCCGGCCCTTGACGAACAGCGACAGCCGCACCCGCCAGTGGCCGAAATTGGGGAAGGAGACGATGGCGCGGTTGCCGATTCGCAGCAGCTCGTCGAGCACCAGCTTCGGGTTGCGGGTCGCCTGCAGCGTCTGAGACAGGACGACGAAGTCAAAACCCTTGTCCGGATAGAATTCGAGGTCGGTATCGGCATCGCCCTGGATGACCGAGAGACCGCGCGCCACGCATTCATTGACGCCGCGCTGTGACAGCTCCAGCCCGCGGCCGTCGACCTGCTTGGTCTCCTGCAGGAGTTCGAGCAGCAGGCCGTCGCCGGAGCCGACATCGAGCACCCGCGACTGCGGCGGTATCAGGTTGGCCACGACTTCGAGGTCGACGCGCTGGCTGCCATTGACGCTCATGAGGCGAGCCCCCTTGCGCGGGCCGCCGAGCCGATGAAGCCCTTGATGGCGGCAAACAGTTCGGGTTCATCGAGCAGGAAGGCATCATGGCCGCGGTCGGTGTCGATCTCGACGAAGGAGACGGAGGCGCCGGCGGCGTTGAGCGCATGCACGATCGAGCGGCTCTCCTCGGTCGGGAACAACCAGTCCGAGGTGAAGGACACCAGGCAGAAGCGGGTCTTGGTCCCGGCAAAGGCATCGGCCAACCGGCCGCCATGGTCGGCGGCGAGGTCGAAATAATCCATCGAACGGGTCATGTAGAGGTAGGAGTTGGCGTCGAAGCGGTCGACGAATGTCATGCCCTGGTGGCGCAGATAGCTTTCGATCTGGAAGTCGGCGTCGAAACCGAAGGTCAGCGCTTCGCGGTCCTGCAGATTGCGGCCGAATTTCCGATGCAGGGCGGCTTCAGACAGATAGGTGATGTGGGCGGCCATGCGCGCCACGGCGAGCCCCTTTTCCGGGCGCTTGCCGTGCTCGAAATATTTGCCGCCATGCCAGTCCGGATCGGCCATGACGGCCTGCCGGCCGACCTCGTGGAAGGCGATGTTCTGCGAGGAATGGCGTGCGCCTGTGGCGATCGGCAGGGCCGAGAAGACGCGCTCGGAATAGCATGACGCCCATTCCAGCACCTGCATGCCGCCCATCGAGCCGCCGAGCACGCAAAACAGCTTTTCGATGCCGAAATGGTCGACCAGCATCAGTTGCGCCCGCACCATGTCGCGGATGGTGATGATTGGCAGGTCGAGGCCGTAGGGCTTGCCGGTGGCGGGATTGGTCGAGGCCGGACCGGTGGAGCCGAGGCAGCCGCCGATGACGTTGGAGCAAATGACGAAGAAGCGGTTGGTGTCGATGATCTTGCCGGGACCGATCAGCACTTCCCACCAGCCGGGCTTGCCGGTCACCGGATTGGTGCTGGCGACATGCTGGTCGCCGGTCAGCGCGTGGCAGACCAGGATGGCGTTGGTGCGGGCATCGTTGAGGGCGCCATATGTCTGGTAGGCGATCTGGAACCGCGACAAAAGCGTGCCGGCGTCGAGCTTCAGCGGCTTGTCAGGGCCAAAACGCAACACAGGGCTCGACGGGTTGTCGGCCTCGTTGTTGGTTTTTGTAGCGCGGAGCGCGGCCATGTGACTCTCCTTGCCCGCCGTCAGGCAATAAAAAACCGGCAATGCGATCGCAAAGCCGGTTACGTCACGCAAACGGCCCTTTAGCGAGTTGTTTAACGTGGCTGCAAGCCGACCGGCCAAATCACCACGGAACTGTTGCGTTCTTCTAGAACTCGTGCGGCCCGGCGTCAACGGCCAGCTATTGCCCGCCTCTCGACATTCGCGGCTACGGCTTGTATTTCCGCTGCGGCCTCCGGACGGAGGCATTCTCGATGGATTTGCGACATGGACAAGACAGCGGACAAGGCACGGCCGACGCCCCGCGCGGGCATTATGGACATCGACGCCTATGTGCCGGGCAAGAGCACGGCACCGGCCGGCGTCGCCAAGGTCCATAAATTGTCGTCGAACGAGAACCCGCTCGGCCCGTCGCCGAAGGCGATCGAGGCCGCGCGCGAAGTGGCCAGCAAGCTCGATGTCTATCCCGACGGCACCGCCCGCCGGCTGCGCGAGGCGATCGCCGAGGTGCACGGCCTCAACCCGGCAAACATCATCTGCTCCAACGGTTCCGACGAGATACTTGGCCTGCTGGCGCAGACCTATCTTGCGCCAGGCGATGAGGCGATTTTTACCGAACATGCCTTCATGGTCTACAAGATCTACATTCGGTCGGCGGGGGCCAAGCCGGTTGCTGTGAAGGAAACCGAGGAGCGCGCCGACGTCGACGCGATCCTGGCCGCGGTGACGCCGCGGACCAAAATCATCTTCCTCGCCAATCCCAACAACCCGACCGGCACCTATCTGCCGTTCCAGGAGGTCCGCCGCCTGCATGCCGCGCTCCCGGGCAACGTGCTTCTGGTGCTGGACGCGGCCTATGCCGAATATGTCAGGCGCAATGACTATGAGGCCGGCATCGAGCTGGCGGGCAGCGCACAGAATGTGGTCATGACCCGCACCTTGTCCAAGCTCGGCCTTGGCGGCGCGCGCATCGGCTGGATGTATGGCCCACTGCACATCGTCGATGCCATCAACCGCATCCGCGGCCCTTTCAACGTCAACGCAACAGCGATCGAGGCCGGCATTGCCGCCATCCGCGACCGCGCCCATGTCGAGCGCAGTTCGTTGCACAACGAGACCTGGCTTATCTGGCTGAATGAAGAACTGACGAAGCTTGGGCTGCGCGTGACGCCCAGCGTCGGCAATTTCGTCCTCATCCACTTTCCCGACGACAAGAGGCATTCGGCTGAGGCGGCGGACGATTACCTCACCCAGCGCGGCTATATATTGCGGCGCGTTACCGGCTATGGCTTTCCCAATGCGCTGCGCATGAGCGTCGGCACCGAAGAAGCAAATCGCGGCGTCATCGATGCCCTCACGACATTCCTGAAAAGCTGAAACAATGACAGCACCGATGTTTGAAAAGATCGCGCTGGTCGGCATCGGCCTGATCGGCTCGTCGCTGGCCCGCATCATCCGCCGCGAGGGCCTGGCCCGCCATGTCGCCATCGCGACGCGCAGCCCGGCCACGCTGGCGCGGGCGAAGGAGCTCGGTCTTGGCGAGAGCTACACCACCTACGCCAGGGAAGCGGTCCGCGACGCCGACCTGATCATCGTCTCGGTGCCAGTGGGGTCGTCGGGCGAGGTGGCGCAAGAGATCGCAGCGGCGCTGAAAAAAGGCGCCATCCTCACCGATGTCGGTTCGACCAAGGCCTCCGTCATTGCGCAAATGCAGCCCTATGTGCCGGACGGCGTGCACTTCATTCCGGGACACCCGCTGGCGGGTACGGAGAAATCGGGCCCGGATGCGGGTTTCGCCGAGCTGTTCGAAAACCGCTGGTGCATCTTCACGCCGCTGCCGGGAACCGATCCGGCCGCGCTGGAAAAGCTGTCGGAATTCTGGCGGCGCTGCGGCTCCAACATCGACACGATGGACCCGCAGCATCATGACATGACGCTGGCCATCGTTTCGCATCTTCCGCACATCATTGCCTACAACATCGTCGGCACGGCCGACGATCTGGAATCGGTGACCAAGTCGGAAGTGATCAAATATTCGGCTTCCGGTTTCCGCGACTTCACCCGTCTGGCCGCCTCCGACCCGACCATGTGGCGCGACGTGTGCCTGCACAACAAGGATGCCATCCTGGAAATGCTGGCGCGCTTTTCGGAGGACCTCGCCTCGCTGCAGCGGGCGATCCGCTGGGGCGACGGCGACAAGCTGTTCGACCTGTTCACCCGCACCCGGGCCGTTCGCCGTTCGATCATCGAGGCCGGCCAGGATATCGACGTGCCGGATTTCGGCCGGCAGGCGGTCGAGCACCCGGTGAAAAGTTAAATCTGTTTCAGACGGGCCAGGTCGCCGCGACCATGGCCATTGTCTCGGCCCGGTCCGGCGCGCCCAGCCGGCCGCCGAAGCGCTGGCATTTGAGCGCGGCCGCCGCGCTGGCAAAGCGCAAGGCCTGCTCGATAGGCATGGCTTCGGCAAGCCCGACGGCAAAGGCACCGTGAAACACGTCGCCGGCGGCAAGCGTGTCGACCGCCTTGATCTTCGGCGCCGCGATGTGGCGCACGCATCCGGCGGACCGGTCATGCCACCAGCTTCCCGCGGCGCCGCCGGTCACCGCGACAAAGGCGTCTGTGCGGCTGGCGAGGTCGGCGCAGGCGGTTTCGGGATTCAGCGCGTGGCCGCAGACGATGCGTGCAGCCGTCTCCGAAGCGACGATGTGCGACGCCAGCGGCAACAGACGCTCCAGCACCTCCAACGGCGCCGTGTCGGCGTCGAGGATTGCCGGGCAACCGGCGTCGCGCGCGGCGGTCAAGGCAAGAGCGGCGGCGCCCGGCCAGCGCACATCGACCAGCACGGCATCGAAGCCGGAAAGATCGGCGACAGGCACCGCCTCGGGGTCGGCCTGCGCCTTTGGGTCGTAGAAGGGCACGATGATGCGCTCGCCATGAGCGTCGACCAGGATCGCGGCCAGCGCCGAGCGGGCGCCTTCGACGCGGCGGACAAAGTCGCAATCGACGCCCTCGGCCTCGATGCCGGCCAGCAATTGGTCGCCGACGGCATCGTCACCTGCACTTGCCCACAGGAACACCTCGGCGCCGAGACGGCGGGCGGCGCAGGCAGCACTTGTCGCCATGCCCGAGGCGATCTGGATGCCGTCCGAGGCGATGAACTTGCCCTGATGCGTGGGCAGGGTTTCGACGCGCAGGATGGTATCCAGCGTCAGCGCGCCAACGCTCAGCAGTTTCACCGGTCGGTTCATGCGTCGGCTTGCTCGAGCATGATCTCTCCCCAAAAGCCGTTCCCGCTCTTTGCGATCATGCTCTATCTCTTTGTTTTAACGCAATTCCGGACGGAAAACCGCTCACACTTTTCCTGGAATTGCTCTAATCGAGCGGCTTGATCTTGCCCAGCGGAATGAAGCCGAGCGAGACCTTGCCCTTCACCACCTTGAGCGGCATCGACGGTTCGTTGCCGAGCAGCGCCAGACCGGCAAAGCCTTGCTCGATCTGGCTCTTCTGCTCGGGGATTGCGGTGGCGAGAATTGCCGCCACGGCTTTGGGATCCTGCAGCTTGATCGTCAGGTCGGCATTGACCTGGCCGTTGGCGTCGACCGACACCGGGCCGGAGACGGTGATGCGCGCGGTTCGCGACGACAGATCGAGCTTGTGGATGTCGACCGCCTGGCCGCGCAGGCTCCTGGCCTGCGTCTTCATCAGCGCGACGCCGTTCTTCAGCGTCGCGTCGCCGCAGCCGTCCCGCGGGGGCCCCCCGCGCCCGCCCCACGCGTCGGCGGCGAGATCAACAACGGTGGACCGGCCGGCGTAGGCGCTGTGCGGGCCCGGGG
>NZ_JAMYRV010000058.1:0-43013 GCF_040321555.1 Mesorhizobium sp. M0317
CGCGCGTCTGCTCGCGCCCCGCCCGCCGGCCCTCTCCCCCTCGGGCTCTGCGCCGCCCGCCCCCCCCCCCCCCCCCCCCCCCCCCCCCCCCCCCGCCGGGCCCCGGGGCTCGATGATCAAAGTGGGCTGGCGTTGCGCGTTCTGTCGCGCTCGGCCTCGATGTCGGTGTAGGGGTCGGCATTGGCATCGAAGCCGGTCCAGCCACCGGCTTCGTAGGCGCGTCGGCGGTCTTGCAGATCGACCGAGTTGGACTCGCCAAGAATACGCTCGGCCTCATCGGCGAGTTCGTCGCTGACCCTGGCGGTCACCATCGTGCCACCGCGGCGAACGCCCTCCGCATAGACATGCGCATCCCTTTCGGGGACGCCGGACTCGGTCAGCGCCCCGACGATGCCACCGGCAGCGCCACCGACGACCGCGCCGCCAACGGCGCCGACCGCGGTGGCGGCCAGCCATCCTGCGGCCACGACCGGACCGACGCCAGGAATGGCCATGATGCCGAGCCCTGTCAGAAGCCCGCCGGCGCCGCCAATGACGGCTCCAAGACCGGCGCCGCCGGCTGCATCCTCGGCGGCGTTGGAAGTGTCGCCGTCGTCGTACCAGTCGTCCGAATTGTTGGCGACGATGCTGATGTCGGCCTGCGGCACGCCGATTGCCTCCAGTTCGCCGACGGCATCGGAGGCATCATCGTAGTTGTCGAAAAGTCCGGTTACGGTTTTCATGGTCTTGATCTCCTCGATCTGGTTCAGAGGTTCAGTTGGCGCCGGCAACGACGTTGCCCTGATAATCGAGCGCCACGGTCGTGGTCTTGCCATCCTTGGTGGCCTGACCGCGCCAGATGCCCTGGTCGTCTTTGGTCAGCTTGGACACGCCGGAGAAGCCGGCATCCTGAATGCGGCTCTTCGCCTGATCCTCGGTGAAGCTGTTGGCACCCGGGACCGGGGCGGCCGAATTGGTGGTGTCGGTCGTGCTCACGGCCGGGGTGGTGGAGCTGGTGGTCGACGATGCATTGTCGGCGGAAGCGATCTTCTCGACCATTTCCTGATGCATTTTGAGCGTCGGCAAGGTCTCGGAAGCGAAGGTCTTCAGCTGCGCGTTGTCGCCGTCCTTGGCATAGCTCTCGAACAGCGTGACCGCCTCCGAATGCGCATCGCGCTGCATCTGGACATAGGGCTTGTCGACGGCATCGTTGGCATTCTGCAGAGCCTCCAGATCGGCCTTGTGCTTGGCGTCCAGCTCCGTCGGCACTTTCAGCTTCTGTTCGCCGGCGATGGTCGCAAGCTTGGCGTTGGCGGCGCCGTGATCGTCGATCATCTTCTTGGCGAAATCCTTGACGCCTTGATCCTGGGCCTTGCCTTCTGCGATCTTGCTGGAGTCCACCTCGAACAGGCCGCCGATGGCAGCCTTGTCGACAAAGTCCTGAGCACTGTCGGCGGCGAAGGCGGGCAGGGCGAAGACCATGGCTGTGGCGGTGGCCAGCGAAGCTAGAAGAACACGTGTTTTCATGGACAGAGATCCTCGTTGGGGCACACATCGTGCTGTGAGCCTAACCAGTGCGGCCAAGCTTTGTTCCGCCGCCCAAGCGTTATAACCGGGAGGGTCGATGCCGCGATGATGGCCCCTCATCTTCGGCTTTTGCGCCTTTGCGATGTCGACGCGTGGCGCGGACGGCGACCCGCTCGATGGGGCGCCTTGCAAGTCCATCGCAAAGGGAAACGAGGCCTTCGCCGCCCGCAAATGAACACCGCCCGCGGTGGCCTATCGAGGTTCAGCGATCGTTGCGTTCGAGGCGGCGCGCAACCTCTGTTTGTGCGACCTGCAGCAGCGTGTCTATTTCGAACATCGCCGCCGCATGGCCGCCGTCGCGAATGACACGGCGGGCGCGGTGGAGCAGGTCGGAGACCGTCCGCAGCGTTTCAGCATGGCTCGATCGATTCGACAAATGCGTGCCCTCCATCAGCCACAACCGTTGGATCGGGAGAGTGTTCCCAAAGTTGGCGGCCGGCCGGGTGAATGACTGTGAGCGCAGGCAGCGGAACCATCCTTGTCCGTTGGCCGTTCCCCCTGCCTCAACGAAAGGAACAGCCATGGCCGACAACGACACCCCGAAGGACACCCCGAAGGACACCGCGAAGGACACCCCCAAGGACACCCCGAAGATTTCCGCCCGAGAGGCCCAGGAGGCCCTGGAGAAGCAGGTCGCATCGCTGAAGCGCGAGATCAGCAAGATCAACCGGACGCTTGCCGAGCGCGCAGAAGATGCCGTTGGCGAAGCCGGCGGCTGGTATGGCAGCGCGACCGAGCGCGCGGCACGGGCAACGCAGCAGCTGAGATCGCAGGCGCAGACGGTGTCCGAAGCCGTCCAGCAAAATCCCGGCACCATCAGCAGCGCTTTCGTGCTTGGTGGCATTGCCGGGTTGTTGATCGGCATGCTGCTCGGGCAAAGCCACGAACGCGACCGAAGCTGGTTCTAGCGGCGCATCTTATGACTATTGCGCCCGCCGGCTTTGCTGGCGGGCTTTGTATAGACGCCAGATCACGTGGCTTTGAGTGAAAAACTCCCCGCTCGGGTAAACGGGATTTGTGGTCGGCGCCGCCCGCGCGGCGCCCTCGACAGGTGAGTTGAGTTTCCCTGCCGCGGTCGTATGTTGTTGACCGTAGTGGAGGATCACAAATGCCCATTCGACGCAAAGCCACCGAGGCCGGCGTTTTGCAGCCATCCGAACTCGAGCTGTTGGGCCGTGTATTCGAGCAGCTTAAGCGCGACGGTCAGTCGCCCGAAGCACGCGACGCCATCGCATCCCGAATTATCGCGAACTATATGGCCGGCGTGGTCGACGAAGCCGAGCTCGTCAGTCTTTCGAGGCAACCGCTGGGCCGGTAGTGCGCTTTCCATTCCGGGTTCAGAAGAGTTTCAGGTCGTCAAATCAGAGGGATAAGGCAATGCCGGCTGACCCACCGATAGAGCGACGGTCGCTTATCCGTGATCTCGTTCTGAAGGAAGCGACAATCCGCGTTGGCGACGCCAGTATCAATTGTCTGGTTTGTAACCAGCACGCCCATGGCGCGGAGCTACGGGTGAAGGCCGATATCGCAATCCCCGACCGTTTCGTGCTTCACGTGCCGGTCGATCATACCAGCTATCGCGCCGTGGTGCGGTGGAGACGGAACGAGCGACTTGGGGTGCAGCTTGATTCGGGAAGGCAGGCCTAGATGGCGGTAGCCGGGACGGATCACCCACCTGTTCAAGTGCAGGGTTGATGGGACAAGGCAGGGCTCGTTTGCGGCACGAACGCTTCTTCCATGCTGCTTGCGATTTGCAATCAGTTGCTATAGCGTCTGACTGCTTGCAAATTACAAGCGGTTAATCCGTGAACCGACTATGTGAAGGCGCTGCTTATGGCCAAACTTATCTTGGGAATGAACGTTTCCATCGATGGCTATGTCGATGACCTTGCCGGAAATCTGGTCATGGGCGCACCAAGCCAGAAGCACTTCGAGTACTGGATCGAGACGATACGCAACCATGCCGGCGCTGTGTATGGCCGCCGGATGTACGAGGTCATGCGCTATTGGGACGATGATCACGCGGAATGGGACGCTCCGCTTCGCCAGTTCGCGACACTCTGGCGCAAGCTGCCCAAATGGGTCGTTTCGCGCACACTTTCACGGGTCGGCCCGAACGCCACGCTCATCTCCGGCAATATTGAAACGCAGATTCGCGAGATCGCGGCCGGCACGGAGGGTATCCTGAGCGTTTCCGGTCCGGAACTGGCCGGTCTTATGACCGGGCTGGGCCTGATCGAGGAATATCACCTGCACGTGAGGCCGTTCGTGCTCGGCAAGGGCAAGCCTTTCTTCCACGAGGCAAGGCCTCCGCTGCAACTGGTGTCGAGCACATTGATCGATGACGATACGGTTCATATGATCTATGTGCCGCGAGGCTGAACGATAAGGCGCTTCAGCGCCAACATGCGAACCAACGCGTACGTTCGCAGTGGGCCTGGTCCCGGCCTTCGCACCGAGGTCTCACATGTCAGCTTGCGTGCTGGGTACCCAAGCAGCAGAGGGTCTGCTGTCGTCCGAAAATCTGCCGGTCAGCAATGCGCCCCATGCCGGTCAAAGAGGCCTTGCCGCCGTTCCTCCATAAGCAGACAATGCAGACCTACAAGGACATCGCTTTTACGCCCGAAGCGCCGCTTCGGTTGGTCCTTCAGTGACCTGGCGGCCCAAGGGCGTCGTCCTCCACCGCCCGCCCTCGTCCGCAACTCACCGTTGCCAGCGGCTCTGCTCCTGGCCTTCCCGCGATGACCGAGCGGGTAGTGAAACATCATGGTCAAGCCTGAAAAGCAAGGTCCAACCTAGCCGCCTTTCCAGGCCTGCGTCATCATCGTCCAGCAGTTCAGGATCCTGCGTGCGCCAGCCGGGTCCGTCGGGTCGGCCGGCCGCACAGTTTTTTTCATCCCGCTGGAACATTGGCGAAGGAATGCAGTTGGGGTCGCTGCCGCGTGGTGCCTGTGGGCGATTGGTGGCAACACCTGATCGGCCGCCGCTCCTTTACGAGGCGGCTTAGCGTGTGAGCCAATCCTGCAGCAAAGGCCTTGGGATTGGAACGACCAACAGGAGGCAGTCATGAAGCACCAGACACTCGATCAACTCCAGTCAGTCGCGGACATCAGTCCACTATCGCCGGCTCTGCTGGCTACAAGGACGCAACGGATAGAGCGGTGGGCGGAACTGCTCTATCGAAATCCGACGCGCTCCCTTGTGGCTCTCACCGGGACTGAGCATCTGCATCCCTCTGTCCGCGGAGAAGCGCGCGCGGTCGGATCGGCGATCAGTGTCGCCTTTGACGATCCACTGCTGCGTGCATCGGGCATGCAATCGGATACCTACGGGGAAGCCAGACGCTTCTTCGAACTCTCGGATTGGCAGTTGCATGAGATCGTCTGCAGTTGCCACACCGGCGCCACCATGCAGGCTGGCTGGGCCGCCGGGCGTGTCCGCAGGGTTCTCAATGGGAGCAAAATATTGGCTTGGCTGAGAAAAGGATTCATGCCGCACTGAGACACAGCGCTTGCGCCTGAAGAAGCATGCAGGCTCCAGCAGAGATTGCGTCGGCTCCGCGAAGGCATGGCTGACCTCAATGGAGTAGGCCGGCCGAGTTGCTTGCGACTTCAGAAATGACGTTCACCATTGCTTAGTGGACCTCGTCAGGGTGATCGGCAATTTCGTGAATAGCGAGTACCAGCGCCAGTTTCGACCAACCGGTCGGCAGCGCCCTCGTGACCAAGCGGGGTTACTTATCCTCGGTGCGTCACATGTGCGCTTCGTCAGCGGTATAGCCTGCCAATCCCTCCACAGCCGTTTTGACGCTGCGAAAAGCTCGAGGCGTGAGGGGGCAATTTAACCCAGGAATCCCGAAAACGGCACTTCCGCTTTCGGCCCCGAAATTGAAATCCGAGGCACCCCGCCATCACCCCGGAAAGATCGTAAACCCGCCATCGACGCGGAGCACCTGCCCATTGATAAATCGTGCGCGGGGGCCGGCTAGAAAGGCCACCGCCTCGGCGATCTCCTCCGGCTCGGCATAGCGGTTCAGCGACTTCTTGCTCGAATCCATGCGCTCCGGATCGACCGTGCGGGTCGCCTGGAAGCGTGCCGTCTTCGTGGCGCCTGGGCTGACCGCGTTGATGCGCACGCCGTCGTCGATCAGTTCCTTGGCGAGACAGCGCGTGTAATGCACGACCGCGGCCTTCAAGGTGGAGTAAACGACCTCGGGCGAGCAGCCGAGATGTGCCGCCGCGGAGGCGATGTTGATGACGGAGCCGCCGCCGCGCTGCTTCATCGGCGGCACGAAGGCCTGGCAGACCAGCATCGTGCCGATCATATTGTTCTCGGTGAGCACGCGGATGTCGTCCAGTTCGATGTCGAGGGCGTTGTTCGGGTTCGGCTTGCCGCCCTTGGCGCCGATGTCGCCGCCAGCGCAATTGACCAGCACATGGACGTCGCCGAGATCGGCCTCGATCCTGCGCTTCATCTCGGCCACCGCCTTCTGGTCGCCAATGTTGCCGGTCACCGACGTGACCTTCGTGCCGTGCCGCTTCAGGCGCTCGACCACTTCGCCGAGATTGGCGAACTCGCCGTATTTGGCCGGCGCCGTTTCGTCCATGTCGTGGATCGCGACATTGGCGCCGAGTTCGGCCAGGCGCTCGGCCATCACGCGGCCGAGGCCGCGGCCGGAGCCGGTTACGAAGGCGGTCAATCCATCGAGTTCACGTGCCGTCATCAGATCTTCTCCATCAAACCAAATTTGCGCATGTTGGCGGCGCTGCGCCGGATCATGTCGAGCTCATAGGAAACCAGTGAGACGTCGGCTTCGCGCTCCCAAGGCGTGCGGTAGTCGGCATCGTCGGGCAGCCGGTTGCGCTGCGCGGCCGCCAGGCAGGCGGCAAATTCGCGTGCCGTCTTCTGCGGATAGCCGCGCCACCAGTCGTCGCTGAGATAGCGGACATGCCGGGCCTCCAAGGCGCCCGGTTCGAGAACGGCGGTCATGCGATCGTGGTGTTGGCCAAGAATGGCGAACAGCTCGGCAAACGGCACCGCACCGTCGCCGATGGCGCAGCGGATCAGCCGGTAACCTTCGGTCGTGAACTGCACGCGGTAATCCTTGAGGTGGACATGGCGGACACAGGGGGCGATCACCTTCGTGAAATCGAGCGGCGCTTCGCCGACCGGGAACGTGTTGCCGGTGTCGAAGGTGACGCCCACACTGTCACCACCGAGGGCGCAGAAATCGACGAGTTCCCGGCTGGTAAAGTCCTGGTGGTTTTCGATCGCAAGGACATACCCTTCGGCATTCGCGCGGGGACCCCATTCCACCAATCGCTCTCGAATGATGCCGACGTACTCGCTCCATTTTTCGCCGGCCGCGTTGCGGTCGCCGCAGAGAACCGGCGTCAGCGCCGTCCGGATGATTTTGGCGTTGAGCAGGCGCGCGGCCCGAAACGCATCGTCGAGCGGTTCGCCCACCAGCAGGCCGCCGCTGACGACCGGCGCGATGCGAAGGCCGGCGAGCCGTTCGCGCAGCGCGATCACCGCGTCGTCGGAAAGCTCGGTCAGCCATGGCACCCAGATCTCCAGCACGCGCGCGCCGAGATCGGTCGCGAGCGCGATGAAACCTTCGAGCCCCGCAGGTCTAGGATTGGCGCGTGGCGTGCCGCGGCCCTGGAGGCCGAGATGATAGGTCAGGCCGTAGGGGTTCAGGCCGACCTCGAGCATGAAGCGGTCCTTTGAGTCAGGTGTGGTCATCGCAGGCCGGCGTCCACGGTGATCGACTGCTTGGTGATCATGCGGCTGTCGTCGGCGGCGAGGAACAGTACCGTGCGCGCGATCTCCTCGCCGAGCAGAATCTTGCGGATCACCTGGCGCTGCACGACCTGATCGACCGAACCTTGGGTCTTGTACCAAAGCTCCCGCTGCCGGTCGGTGATGACGGCGCCCGGCTCGATGGCGTTGACGCGGATGTTGTCGGGGCCAAACGCCCGCGCCAGCGCGAAGGTCAGCCCGACCACCGCAGCCTTGGCCGCCGCATAGGGCGCCATCTCTGACGCGCCGAAACGCCAGGCGATCGAGGAAAAATTGACGATCGAACCAAAGCCCACTTCCTTCATGTGCGGATGCACGGCCTGGGCGGCAAAGAAGTGGTGCCTGAGGTTCACATCCTGGGCATGGTCCCATGTCGCCTGGGTCACGTCGGCGACCGGCTGGCGATTGTCATCGGCGGCGTTGTTGACCAGCACTGCGACAGGCCCGAGGCGGTCGCGCACCGTGCCGATCGCGGCCTGGAGGGCGGGGATATCGGTCACATCGCAGCGCAGGAACAGGGGCGCGTGCGCTGCCGCGGCGGCGAGGTCGCGGGCAAGCTGCTCGCCGGCCTCCTGCTGCAGATCAAGAAACGCCACTCGTGCGCCATTGGCGGCGAAGGCGCGGACCGTGTCGGCGCCGATGCCCGACGCACCGCCGGTGATCAGCACGACACGCTCGGACAGGCTCGGATAGGTGACGAAGGACAAGGCGGAACTCTTTTCAGATCAAGCTTCGGTCAGATCGGGTCAGATCAGGCGTTGGGTCGTCGGGTCGAACAGGCACGCCCGCGCCATGTCGATGCCGAGCGTCACCGTCTCGCCCATAAGCGGCGTGCCGTCGGGGTCGAAACGGCCGGTGATCTCCTTGCCGCCCAGGCGCAGGACGGCCATGGTCTCCGCGCCTGTCGGCTCGACGAGCTCGACCACTGCATTGATCTGCGCGATGCCCGGCTTGCGGCGCGCAAGGTCGGGATCGAAGCGGTAGATATGCTCGGGACGGATGCCGAGCACGAGCTGTCGCGGCGTGTCGGATGGGAGCGCCTGGACCATCGGCAGGCTGGCCGTCTTGCCGTCGGCGGTCTGCAACACAACAGTGGCGCGACCGCCTTCCTGGCTCAGTTCGGCGGCCAAAAAATTCATCGCCGGCGACCCCATGAAGCCGGCGACGAACATGTTGGCCGGACGGTTGTAGATCGTGGCGGGATCGTCGAATTGCTGGACCTCGCCCTGGTGCATCACGGCGATGCGCGATGCCAGCGTCATCGCCTCGACCTGGTCGTGGGTGACGTAGACCGTGGTCTTGCCGACGCGGTGATGCAGCTTCTTGATTTCGGTGCGCATGTCGACGCGCAGCTTGGCATCGAGATTGGAGAGCGGCTCGTCGAACAGGAACAGTTTGGGATCGCGCACCAGCGCCCGGCCCATGGCGACGCGCTGGCGCTGGCCTCCCGAAAGCTGTCCGGGCTTGCGCCCTAGCAGCGGTTCGATCTGCAGGAAGGCAGCAACTCGGCTGACGGCCTCGTCCTGCTGCGGCTTCGGGACGCGGCGGCTTTCCATGCCGAAGGTGATGTTCTCGCGCACCGTCATCGTCGGGTACAGGGCATAGGACTGGAACACCATGGCGATGTCGCGGTCCTTCGGCGCCACCGAATTGACCAGCCGCCCGTCGATGCGGATCTCGCCGGAGGTAACGGATTCGAGCCCGGCGATCATCGCCAGCAGAGTGGACTTGCCGCAGCCGGACGGTCCGACCAGCGCGATGAACTCGCCGTTCCGCGCTTCGAGATCGATGCCCTTCAGCACCTCGACCGCGCCGAAGTTCTTGCGCAGCGATCGGATGATCAATGTCGACATGCAATGCCCTTCACTTGATCGCGCCTCATTTGATGGCACCTTGCGTCAGGCCGCGCACAAAATACTTGCCGCCGAAGAGATAGATCAGCAGCGGCGGCAGCGCGCCGATCAGCACGGCGGCGCTCATGACATCGTAGGCGCGCACATTGGTGCCGCTTGCCGTCAGCGCGACGAGCGCTGCCGTGATCGGCTGTTGCTGCCCGGAGGTGAAGACGACGCCGAACAGATATTCGTTCCAGATGCCGGTGAACTGCCAGATCACCGTGACGATCAGGATCGGTGAGGAGAGCGGCAGAATGATCTTGCGGAAGATGCGCCAGAAGCCGGCGCCGTCGATGCGCGCCGCCTTGATCAGGTCGTCGGGGATGCTGACGTAGTAGTTGCGGCAAAACAAAGTGGTGAACGAAATGCCCTGGATGACGTGGATGAGGACGAGCCCGTAGACCGAATTGCTGAGGCCGAGATTGCCGAGGATGAACGCCCACGGCATCAACGAAATCTGGCCCGGAATGAAGACGCCGAGCAGCATGCAGGTGAACAAAGCTTCCGAACCTCTGAAGCGCCATTTCGACAGGATGTAACCGTTCATCGCGCCGACCGCCGTCGAGATGATCGTGGCCGGGATCGTCATCTTCAGGGAGTTGTAGAAGTTGCGCTGCATGCCCTCGCAGGTGCCGCCGATGCAATAGGTGCTCCAGGCCTGGCCCCAGGCATCGAGGCGGAAGCTGCGCGGCAGCGAGATCAACCCGTTGCGCGCGATCTCCTGCTGGTCGCGGAATGAATTCAGCACCACCACCAGCAACGGGACCAGGTAGATCGCCGCGAAGACGACCAGCAGCCCATAGATGGCGAAGCGGGTGAGAAAATGCCGGCGCGACGCGACTGCGGCAGCGCGACGGTCGAGCGACTGGTCCAGGGAGACGTCAGCCATGGCCGGCTTCCTTGCGCCGGCGCCAGACCACCCAGAATGAATAGGGCACCAGCACCACGGCAACAGCGGCAAGCATCATGATGGCGGCGGCCGCACCTTCGCCGATCTGGCCGCGTTGGAACATCAGGTCATAGACGTAGATGGCGGGGAAGGTGGTCGAGATCCCCGGGCCGCCTTTGGTCAGGGCCGCCACGAGGTCGAAGGTCTTGATGGCGAACTGGATCTGGATGACGGCGACCGCCAGGAAGATCGGCGCAATGGTTGGCAGAAGCACCTTGCGATAGATGCGGAATGTCGATGCGCCGTCGATCTGCGCGGCCTTGACGAGGTCCTGATCCACCGAGCGCAGGCCGGCCAGGAACAGCGCCATGGCAAAGCCCGAGGCCTGCCAGACGCCGGTGATGATCACCGCGTAGATCGCATAGTGCCGGTCGCTGGCCAGTGCGAAACTGAAGCTCGTCCAGCCGAAACCGCGCACCATGGCCTGGATGCCGTCGGTCGGATTGTAGAGCCAGCTCCAGACCGTGCCGGTGACGATGAAGGAGACGGCCAGCGGATAGAGGAAGATCGTGCGCCATGCCGCTTCGCCGCGCACGCGCTGGTCGATCAGGATCGCCAGCAGCAGTCCCACCGCCATCGAGCCGACGATGTAGAAAGCGCTGAAGAAAAACAGGTTGTTGTAGGCGATGTTCCAGCGCCGGTTCGCCCACAGCGACGCGTAGTTGTCCAGGCCGACGAAGCCGTAGGTCGGCAGCAGCGAGGAGTTGGACAGCGAGATATAGAGCGTCCAGCCGGTGAACACGAAGACGTAGACGAAGCTCGCCACGAGTGAGGGGCCGAGCACGAGCAAGGGCATCGCGGAGCCCAGCCGCTCGCGCCAGGGGCGGGCGGGCGTCGGTACCGACAGGATCAGGTCTTGATTTGACATTCAGAGTACAGCATTGGCAGAGCACGGGACTGAAAGGGAGGACGGCCGGGCGGATAGGCATCGCGCCCGGCCATTCCCGTCTATTTCTGTGCTTCCGCCGCGTCGGCCATCGCATTGGCGCCATCCTCGGGCGACATGTCCGGTGTCGCCACGAACTCGGTAATGGAGTCCATGATCGCGCCGCGCATCTTCTGCGGGATGGTCATGTTGTGCGCCATCGAGCGGACCAGCGTGCCGTCCTTGATCGAAGCCTGCAGATCCTTCTGCGAGAGCTGCTGGCACGGATTGAAGCCCTTCGACAGATCGATATCCAGGCGTGCGGGGATCGAGCCCTTGGCCTGGTTGAAGACCGTCTGGAAGTCGGGCGACAGGATCAGGCTGGCCAGCAGCTTCTGGCCGTCGATGTAATCCTGGTCCTTCTGCTTGAAGAACACGACCGAGTCCGAGTTGAGGATGAAGCCGGGTTTGCCCCAATCGGTCGGCGCCTGGGCGCAGACATAGTCGGTGCCTTCCTTGAAGCCGGCGGCGGTCAAAAGGCCGATCGTCCAGTCGCCCATGATGTGGAACGCCGCGTCGCCCTTGCCGACCAGCGCCGACATCGAATCCCAGTCGCGGCCGACCATGCCCGGATCCATGTATTTGCTCGTCATCAGGCGCATCTGCGTGAAGGCCTTGACCATTCCCGGGCTGCGCATGGACTCGACATCGCCTTCCACAAAGGCCTTACGGTAGAGATCGATGTCCTGGCCGTAGAGCACGACCTCGAACACCGTCGAATCCGTCCAGTCGGCGGTCGAATGCGAGATGCAGATCTTGCCTGTGGCGACGATCTTGTCGCAGGCCGCATTGAACTCGGCCCAGGTCTTCGGCATTTCCGCTACGCCGGCCGCCTGCATGACCTTGGGCGAGGCCCAGAGCCAGTTGATGCGGTGGATGTTCATGGGCGCGGCGACCCATTTGCCGGTCGGCTTCATCACCGGAAGCAATTCCGGCGCCACCACTTTCTCCCACCCTTCCGAGGCCGCCAACTCGTCGAGATCGGCGGTCATGCCGGTCTCGTTCCATTCGGCGATCTCAGGGCCCTTGAGCTGCACGGCAGGCGGGGCATTGCCGGCGATCACGTCGGCGCGCAGCTTGGCCAGCGTATTGGCGGTGTGGCCGGCGATCGAGGTCTGTTCCCATTTGCCGCCCTTGGCGGTGAACATCTCGCCGAGCTTGGCGATCGCCTGGGCGTCCGATCCGGTCGCCCACTGGTGCAAAAGGTTCGTCTTGGGTTCGGCGAAGGCTGCCCCGGCGAAAAATGTGCACGCAGCAGCGGCCGCAAGCGCGGTCATGACGGACTTCATCGTTTCACTCCCATATCGTGTTGCACGGTTCGTCTCGACCGCTTATGGCCGCGGTTTGAAGCCGCCGCCGGCGAGATGCGTCAATCTCGAGTTCTTTCCAAGATGACATATTGGAGCTATCAGTCAACGATGTTTATGTTGAGTCATGACAAAACCTTCGCTTAGAACCTGGCTGATCGACAGACCCTCCGCGTCGCCGGAGAGCATGATCGTGCGCTGCCTGAGCGAGCGCGGCGCACTCTCCGCGTTGCAGATCGCACGCGCCACCGGTCTGGCGCGCTCGACGGTGTCAACCGCGCTTAACGGCTTGAAAAGGTCTGGAATGGTGATCGAAGCCCCGACCAGCCGCGACGGCATCAGAGGCATCGGCAGGCCAGCCGCGGCGGTGACGCTCAATCCGACAGCGGGCACCTGCGTCGGCATTCACCTGGCTCTTCAGCAGATACGGCTCATCGTCGCCGATGTCTCGCATTCCGTCATTGCCGAACAAAATATTCCAATGGGGCTGGACTACCAGCCGCAACAGGCGGCCCAGGCGGTCAAATCGGCGATTGCCCAATCCTACAGGGAAAATGGTCTGCCGATGGCGGGGCTCCTGGGGGTTGGTGTCTCCGTCTCCGGCCCTGTCAGCCGCGATGGAGTGGTGCTGCGCGCAAGCATGGTTCCAACATGGGCCGGCGTCAACATACGAGATGTGTTCGGACCCGTCCTGGAACAGCCGATCTTCGCCGACAACGAGAGCAACTGCGCGGCCATTGCCGAGCTGATGTGGGGTGCGGCCGTCGGCCAGGACGATTTCGTGCTGTTCAAGATCGATCTGGGTGTCGGCGGCGCCATTGTCCAGCATGGCCGGCTGGTGACGGGCATCGCCGGCGGCGCCGGCGAATTCGGCCACATCAGCATCGATCCCGGCGGCGACCTTTGCCGCTGCGGCAATCGCGGATGCCTGGAGCTCTACGCGAGTTTTACCCGGCCGCTGGAACAGATTTCGCGTGTCGTTGGGCGGCAAGTCACCATGGACGATGTCATCGCCATGGCCGAGCAGGGCGACGTCAGGGCGTTGCGGATGATCGAGGATACCGCCGAGATCGCCGGCCGGGGTCTCGGCCTGATCGGCTCGGTGCTCAATCCGCCGCTCATCATCATCGGCGGCCACATGGCTTTGGCAGGGGACATTCTGTTGACGCCGCTGATCGCGTCCTATGAACGCCATACGCTGATCAAGTCCCGCGATGTCGCTCCCGCCCTGCGCACGCGCATCATCGTTGGCAAGCACACCGAGAACGATGCTTTGCTGGGCGCGGTCGGCCTCGTTTTGAGACACCAGACGAAGGAACTGTCGCTGGGGTGATCGTCAGGACCTGCCTGTGCTTGTTCAAGTCAATTGCATGTGTCCGCAGCCTTGAGCGCTTCGGCGCGGGACGATTTGGGCAAATCCGCGATCCGCCGGACAGAAGCGTAAAACCTTGGATAGTCGCCCGAACACAGGTCGAACAAGCGAAGAAAGGCCGGAACCTGTTCACCGTAGACAGAAGTTGCGGCGAGCTTTGCGTTGTTGATCGGGGCAGCGAACCAGGCGTCGTATCCCCGGTATCCCGCCCAGTGCTTGTCGCGCATCTGCCGGTAGCGCGCCCGCATCCTCTCGATCGCGGCTTTCTTTGCAGTCGCCATCTGCTCCGGGGTACGGGGACTACCATAGACCTGCCTTAGCTCGTCGCGCGTCTTCGCCACCAGCCCGAGAAAATCGGCGCTGCGTTTGCGATCGGCTTCGTAGCGGCGCAATCCGGCCCGGTCGCCGGCCGCGCGCAGCCATTTCCTGACGCCGCTGGTTTCGACGGCAACGGCGAATGCCTCGTTGAATGCGGAATCGCCATCCACATAAAGCCGCTGATGCGCCAGTTCATGAAAAACAAGGCTTGCGAGATAGGTGTCGTCCTGACGCAGCATGGTGCTCAGCAGCGGGTCACTCGACCAGCCAAGCGTGGAATAGGCGGTGACGCCCGAGACATAGACGTCGAGGCCTTGTCTTTGAAGCTCGACAGCGCTTTCAGCCGCGGATTTCCGGGAGAAATAACCCCGGTATGGAACGCAGCCGAAGACCGGAAAGCACCATGTCCGTGGCGCGAGCGAGAATTGCGGCGCGGCAAAAACGGCCCAGGTCACGGCATCGCGATGGATGTCGACATAGCTGCGGTAGCTGCTGTTCTCGGGCAATGCCAGTTCATCCGTCGCAAACCGTCTTATCGCGCTGGCCGACGCCAATTTCGCGCGCAATGCCTCGGGCGTCGAAGGGTCAAGGATGAGTTTCCCGACATTCCTGCGCGCGGCCATGATCTGCGCGTGACCCTGCAACGACTGCGCGTAGTAGGAAATGCTCGTGCAGCCGGTCGCCCCGGACGCCATGATCGCCGCGGCAAGCATCCGAAGAACGCGCTTCACTGTTTGCCCACCCTTGCCCATCTCCCCATGCAGCAAACGTCCTGGTCCACCTCAAACAGGAGGCACCGGTTTCCGTCAAGAGCTGCAGGGGCAGGGGGCGACACCGACCTGGGCAGGGCAATGCGGGCATTCGCCTAGGATTGACGAAAGTCCACCGCAGGGCGGAGCGGGCGAGATACGGACCGTCCGTTGGGACGCCGTTCCCCCAAGCTGCCGCGCGCTACTGGTCCGAAAACTTCACGCTCACGCCGCGCTGGCGAAAATAAGCCTGCATCAACTTACGGCCCGAGCGGTTGTTCTGCGCCAATTTGGCCGGATCGAACACCGCCTGTTTTGCGCCCTCTCGCGTCAGCGCAGCCTTGAGCGTCGCGATATGGGCGTCGATGTCGGCATTGTCCGCCCGCAGCGAGGCATAGATACTTTCGGTCGCTTCGGCCACAGTCGGTTCGCTCACAGATGTCGTCCTTTGGTTGGTTGGGCGGCGGCTTTACCACAGATTTGCGGCTCCGACGATATCGACCGAACCGTCAGAGCACAGCGCCCAGGGCGCAAAACCGCAAAACGTATGTATTCGGCCCTGCTAAACATTGCCCGGCAGGCGAATGGGTCTAACTATCGCTAGGAAACGGGGGGAATCAGGTGGCTGCCAATCGTCGAAACGACATCTCATCGTCCGAGCGAGGGCTAGGACGGATTCTTGCGGCAGGCAATGCCCATCCGCGAACAGCTCTGCCTACCGTCGCAACCATCGTCACGACGGTAGCTGCGCTGTATTTCGGTCGTGAGGTGTTCCTTCCCATTGCCATCGCGCTGCTTTTGACCTTTGCGCTGGTGCCGATGGTCTCCGCACTGAAGCGTGTCGGCTTGCCTCGGCTGCCCGCAGTGCTTCTGAGCGTGATTGGCGCATTCGCGGCCCTGGGCCTGTTCAGCTTCATTGTTGCGACCCAGGTAAGCGAGCTTGCTCAGAACATTTCCGTCTACCAGACAAACATTCTGACCAAGGTGCGTTCCCTCAAGGAGACGGGGGTTGGTGGCGGCATAATTGCCAGGCTGAGCGGGGTGATCGAGCGTGTCGGTCAGGAGATCGACAAGCAGGATGTGGCGCCGCCTGCGGCCGACAAGCCCCGGCGTGAGCCCGTACCGGTCGAGATCGTCGCCCGCGAGAGACCTCTGGAGGTATTGCAGAACATCATCGGACCGTTGATCAGCCCGCTGGCTTCAGCTGGCCTGATCATCATCGTCGTCATCTTCATGTTGCTTGAGCGCGAGGATCTGCGTGACCGGTTTATCCGCCTCGTCGGCTATGGCGACCTCCATCGCACAACGCAGGCATTGCAGGATGCCGGCAAACGGGTTGGCCGCTATCTGATCATGCAATTGGTGGTCAACATCGTCTACGCGATACCAATCGCGATTGGCCTTTGGGTGCTCGGCATTCCCAACGCGCTGCTGTGGGGATTGCTGGCACTGGCGCTGCGCTTCGTTCCCTATATCGGCCCTGTTATCGGCATGCTGCTGCCCTTGTTTCTGGCCTTGGCGGTTGCGCCCGGCTGGTCGCTGGTGCTGTGGACCGCCGCACTGTTTGTCGTCATGGAATTGGTAACCGGCAACGTCATCGAACCGTGGCTCTATGGCTCGCGCACGGGACTTTCTCCTTTGGCAATCATCGTTGCGGCAATTTTCTGGACATGGTTGTGGGGGCCGCTCGGCCTGGTCCTTTCGACGCCGCTGACAGTTTGCCTCGTCGTCCTCGGGCGACATGTTCCGCAGTTCGAATTTCTCGACGTCCTGTTTGGCAACGAGCCCGTCCTTGAAGCTCACGCCCGGCTCTATCAACGGCTCCTGGCCGGTGATCCGGACGAGGCAACTGACCATGCCGAGGAGATCCTCGAGGAGAAGTACCTGATCGATTTCTACGGCACGGTCGCCATTCCTGCTCTCCTGTTGGGCGAGCAGGACCGCATGCGTGGCGTGATGGGCGATCAAGAGCGAAGGCAGGTGGCGGCGAGCGCCCAAATTCTTGTGGCAAATCTTGCCGACGATGCACAGGAAGAGGCAAGCGAGGAAGATGCGCCGACAACCACCGCCGAAGGGACCGCGAGCAAGGAAACAGATGGCATCGAAGAGGAAGAGATCGAACTGCCCGACGGCAAGGACATGTCGGTGCTTTGTGCCGGCGGTCGCGGCGAACTCGACGATGCCGCTGCCGCCATGCTCGCTCAGGTGCTGGAGGTGCAAGGTGCTACGGTGGCGAAGGCCAGTTTTGTCGATATGGAGCCGGCAGGTATTCGTCGTCTCGAACTAGAGGCGATCGACACCGTCGTGGTCGGTTTCCTGAACCGGGATTCGCTCAAGCATGCCCGCTTTCTGGTCCGGAGACTGAAGCGCGCCAAGGCAGGTTTGAGAATTGGGATTGTGTTCTGGTCAGACGCGGAGCAGGGCGATGTCGGGCAAGAAAGGCAAGCTTTGGCCGCCGACATCAGCGCCGATTTCGTAGCGCACGGCATGGTCAACGCTGTGCTTGGCGCACTTTCTCCAGCGCCGGCCGTTCCCCTCAAAGTCGTTTCGAAACGCCGCGATCGACGCCGTCCGGCCCCTCGAAAACGGGCCCCGGCCCAGGCGACGGCCGCAACAGCCTAGCCGCACCGCCATGTTTCAGATTTCCGCGCCGGCGCTGAAATGTCTGGTGCGACGGCAAGATCGTCCCCACTCGCAAACCATGGAACAATCTCGCGGCCTTGCGGTTCCTAACGTCGAAGGAGACCCCCCATGCTTAGATTCCTTATCCGCCTCGGCGCGATCTATGCGGCGTTCCAGATCGGCCGGGAGTTCGGCCGCAAGGAGACCGAAGTCGTGCTCCTGCCGCCGCCCGTTGACTACGAGCGGCACCCGACGTCAAGAAACGAAACCGAGTTCGGAGAGACATAGGACCGCTCAATCTGTCTGGTCGATCTGGCCCATGCTGGCGCCGTCCTTGCGGGGGGCGCATTATCATGCGAACGGACCGGCCACTTGGCTGTGCCAGGATCGATCCTCGCAACGCAATAGTTGAGCCGTTATCTCTGCCGTTCAAACGCGGCACAGCGAGGTTGACCGTGCGTCGAGGAATGAGTCTCTCTCAGATCTTGGCGTTGAGCCGATGGAGAAGGCATGATCAGCACGGGCAAGCACGACCCTAAGAAAGTGGAAGGGTATGAAGCACTGGTGCTGTCAATTGCCAGGGAGAGCGGGCATCACCGAGGATCAAGCGCGCGACCTTGTTCGCCTGATCGGCACCGGCCGCAATTCGCTGCTCCGTGAGGCGCGGCAGCTGCTCCGGCAGCGCCTGGCTATTTTAGACCAAAGGTGCTCAGAGCACGGCTATCCCGTCGCCTTCTGCTGCCCGGCGGTCATCGCTTTGAGAGCTCGGACCACTTCTGCAGGTCCGGCGGGTTTCATCACTCTTACGCCAGACGAGAACGCTTCGGGGGTTTCCTCGACCCCCAAGCCGGAATAGACGATGAAAGGAACCGCCCGCCCTGCCAAGGTTTTTGCCGCGTCAACAGCCTCGCCGTCCGACAGCCTGACGTCCAGGATCGCTGCGGCGGGGGTATGGTCCGCAAGAAAACGTTTCGCCTGGGAACATGTCGCAGCCAATGCCACGGCAAAGCCCGCCTCCGAAAGAGTGGACTCCATATCCAGTGCTATCAAGGCTTCGTCGTCGACGACAAGGACCAAGGGTTTGCCCATGCGCGGATGATCGCACGTTTGTAGATGGAAGACGAGTCGAGGCTACGACCCTTTTAGGGTCCGTTTCCCGTACGCAGCGGGTCGAGATCGCGAGCAATGGGAACCAACTGATCCAAGCCGCATTATATTTGGTTGGACTGGACAAGGTGTTTGGGATGCATGAAGCAACACAGGCGACTGTTGTCGCCTTCGAAAACCCGGGAGTGTCCAGCAATGACAGTCTGGATTTCGATTACAAGGATTTCTTCGAAAACGGCGCCGTTGCCCTGCATCTGGTGAACGCAGACGGCGTGATCGTGCATGCCAACCAGGCTGAGCTCGACCTTCTCGGCTATCCCGCAGAGGACTACCTCGGTTGCCACATCGCCGAGTTCTATCCCGACCGGGACGTCATAGAGGACATTTTGGGTCGCCTTGCCAATGGCGAGAAGATCGTAAGATATCCGGCGCGATTGAGGGCCAGCGATGGATCGATCAAGCACGTCGAAGTCACCTCAAGCGGACATTTCCGGGACGGCAAGCTGATCAACACCCGGTGCTTCACGGTCGATGTAACCGACTTGGTGCACACCCGCTCGGAGCTCAGGCAGCATGACAGTACCTATCACCAGATACTCGACGGCCTACCCGTCGCCATCTACACGACCGATCAGGATGGGACGATCACCTATTACAACCGCGCCGCGGCCGATCTGGCAGGCAGGGAGCCTGAAATCGGCAAGGATAAATGGTGCGTGACGTTCAAGCTGTTCACTGCCGACGGCAAGGAATTGCCGCACGATGAATGCCCGATGGCCATCGCGCTCAAGGAGAACAGGCCGGTCCGCAATCAGGAAGCTGTTGCGCAGCGTCCCGATGGATCGTTTTTTCCGTTCCTGCCCTACCCGACACCCCTGCGGGACGAGCACGGCGCTCTGATTGGCGCCGTCAACATGCTGCTGGACCTGACGGACCGCCAACGTGCCGAAGAAACCAGGCAGCACCTCTCGGCGATCGTGGAATCCTCATTTGACGCTATCGTCAGCAAGGATCTCAACACCATCATAAAAAGCTGGAACCAGGGCGCCGAACGGCTTTTCGGCTATACCGCCGAGGAAGCGATTGGCCGGTCGGTGACCATGCTGATCCCCGAAGACCATCAGGACGAGGAACCCCGCATCCTCCAACGCATTCGCCGTGGCGAGCGCGTCGAACCATTCGAAACGACCCGCCAGCGCAAGGACGGCAGCCTGGTTCCGGTTTCGCTGACGATATCGCCCGTGCGTAACGCAACAGGGCAGATCACCGGCGCATCGAAGATAGCGCGAGACATCACGTCGGCGAAGGAGAATGAATATCGCATCCGCATGCTGATGCGCGAGGTCAACCACCGGGTGAAAAACCAGTATTCGGTCATCCTGTCGATGATCCGGGAGACCAACAAGCGATCGGAGACGCCAAAACAATTTGAAACCCAGGTGCGCGAGCGCATCATGGCGTTGTCACGATCTCACGACCTGCTTGTATCGGCGGATTGGAAGGGTGCCACGATCAGCGACCTTTTGGCGGCCCAGGTCGAGCCTTTCCCGCGGGGGGATTTGATCGAAATGTCGGGCCCATCATTGGTGCTCAGTCCCAACGCAGTTCAGTATCTCGGGATTGCCTTCCACGAACTGGCGACCAACTCGGCCAAATACGGGGTGCTCTCAGGGGACAAGGGCCGGATCTCGGTCACATGGGGCATCACCGGTTCCAGTGCTTCGAGGCTCTTTCACCTCACCTGGGTCGAAACCGATGGTCCGCAGGTTCAGACTGTCGGACAAGGTGGCTTTGGAACCGTGGTGCTGAAGCGGGTCGCGCCCGCAGCGGTTAGTGGGCAGGGAATTCTCAAACACGGTCCGCATGGCATAACATGGAGCTTGGAAGCGCCTTTGGCTTCCGTGGCAGCTTCTGCCGTCCATGAAGCTTAGAAGCACGAAGCAGCCCGGCGACGAGCATTCGTCAATTGGAAGCCCTTGATGCGGCCTTTGCCGAGCGAAAACCCCGTTTCCGCTAAAGATCGCCAGAGCCATTGCTAAAGTCGACAGAGCAAATCACCGGCAGAGGGCGCATTTCGTTGCACGGAACGGGACAGGACCGGCGTAGCCAGAGGCGAGGTAACTATGGACATCGACGAGTTCCGTGCGACCCTTCAGGGAGTAGAGCCCCCGGCGAATCTTGGGATGGCGCTCCACGCTCTATGGTGGGATAGACAGGGCGATTGGGAGCGGGCGCATGAGTGTGTGCAGGCCAACGAATCTGATCCGGCCTCTGTATGGGTTCATGCCTATCTGCACCGCAAAGAAGGCGACCTTTCTAATGCAGCCTACTGGTACCGCCGCGCCGGGCAGCCTGTGGCAACTGGCAAGCTAGACGCAGAGTGGGAGTCGATTACAGAATCACTTCTTGCAGGATAGTGAGGGGTCGCCCAAGGGGCAGCCTAGCGCCTCATCGCCCCCGTAGAGGCGAAACTCACCTCCGCCCGATGGGATCGGCTGGAGCCCAGGAGGTCCGAACGTTTCCGCATAAATTGATGCAGCGAGATTGTTCTCGCGATTCCGTAAGGTCTCTGTTTAATAAGCTATATCTAATATTGACTACTTTCTGTCGCTCAAAAGTCGCAGACTTCATTTTACTGATCACCGTTAGCTTCTTGGTAGCTCTCATGACTATAAACTTCTTGCGGGCGAATAGCTTTCATGCTGCCTTCGCGCACTCAGGAATCAGGGAGCTTAGGCATGGCGGAGCGGATTGCGCGTGATGGGTTTTGGGTTTTGCATCTCGCGCGCTTGCCGCAAGTCGTGTCGCTTCGCTCCAGCACTTCCGCCTTGACGATCCTAACTGTTGCCCTTGCGCTGAGCGCCGCGCCGGCTCGGGCCGATGGCGGCAATGGTAGCAGCGCAGGCGCTGGACAAGGTGGCGTTGACGGCGCGCTCGCGAGTGCCACGGGTCAGAATGCCGCCAATGGCGCGACCGCTGGTGGCGGTGGTGGCGGCATTGACCTCACGACGGGTGACGGGGCGCCAGGAGGATCGGGAGCGGTAAGTGGGACAGCTAACAACCCAAATGGCGTTGCCGGTGCCACTGGTGCTACGGGTCTGGTCATCTCGACAGACGGGACCATTGCAACCAGCATCAGCGGCGGGGCCGGCGCTTTGGGCTCCCCTGGCACGAATGGCGTCGTCAGGAGCGGCGGCGGTGGCGGTGGCGGTGTGGGCGTCAGTGCCACGGCCGACGTTACAGTCAATGGCACGGGATCGGTGAGTGGTGGCACTGGCGGCCGAGGTGGGACCAATGGCAACAGCGGCAGCGGTGGTGGCGGCGTCGGCATATTCTCGTCCGCAAACGTGTTTGTAGAGGCGGGCGGCAGCGTTACCGGCGGCACGAGTCTCTCCACAATTGGGGTCCAAGCAGGTGGTGGCGGCGGCGCGGCTGCCATCGTCCTGATGGGCGGCGGGACAATCCAGAACAGCGGGAATCTGCTCGGGGGTGCCGGTGGAAGAACAGTTCTCGGCGGCGGTGGGGACGGTGGCGCCGCTGTTCTGCTGCTTTCAGGTGGAACCGTCATCAACAAGCTAGGTGCGACGATCGTTGGCGGCAGTGGCGGTCAGGGCTCCTTGGCAGGCGGCGATGGCGCCGCAGGGATCAAGGGCGCCAACATCGCGGTCATCAATGCGGGTACGATCAGCGGCGGTGCCGTCGGCACCGGTGGCGGAACGCCGGCAGCCGGCAAAGCCATCCAGTTCACCGGCGGCGTCAATTCGCTGGAGATTCAGGCCGGCTCCACCATCACAGGCAATGTGGTCGCTTTCAGCGCCGCGGATACATTCAAGCTGGGTGGCGATATCAGCGCCAGTTTCGGTGTGTCGCAGATCGGCGCTGGCGCCAAATATGACGGGTTTGGGTTCTACGAGAAAACCGGAAACAGCACCTGGACCCTAACGGGGACGACAACTGCCGTCACGCCTTGGACCTTGTCCGGCGGGACCCTGCAAATTTCGAGTGACAACAATCTGGGCGCCCTGTCGGGCGGCTTGACCTTCGACGGCGGCACGTTGCGCACGACCACCAGCTTCGCCACCAATCGCAATGTCCTGATCAATTCGACCGGCGGGTTCGACACGGTGGCAGGCACGCAGTTGGACGTGTCAGGCCAGGTGACCGGCACCGGCACACTGGTCAAGAGCGGCGCCGGCACCCTCAACGTCACCAATTTGTCCAACAGCTATACCGGTGGCAACATCGTCAATGCAGGAACGCTTGCCGGCAACACCGTGGCGATCCGTGGCGACATCCTGGACAACGGCGCTGTCTCGTTTCTCGACCTCGGCCCCCACACCTTCGGCGGAAATATCTCCGGCTCGGGCAGCGTCGACATCGAAGGCTTCGGCACGCTGACGCTGACCGGTGCCAACACCCACAGCGGCGGCACCAAGGTCGGGACCGGCAAAAGCATCTCGGTCGCGTCGGACCAGAATCTGGGTGCCGCTACGGGCCTGCTGACACTCGACGGCGGCGAACTCGGCACGACAGCAAGCTTCGCCATGAGCCGCGATGTCAAGCTCACTTCCGCCTATGGCTACTTCCGCGCGGCGGCGGGTACGACGCTGACCGCGAATGGCGAGCTGAGCGGCGTGGGCGGCGTCTACAAGGAGGGCGCCGGCACCCTGGTGCTCAACGGCGACAGCACCTATTCCGGCCGTACCACGGTCGACGGGGGCAAGCTCGTCGTCGAAGGTTCGCTTGGGAATACCGAAACGACGGTCAACAGCGGCGGCACGCTGGGCGGCTCCGGCTCGATAGGCGGCGCGGTGATCGTCGCCGATGGCGGCGTGCTGGCCCCCGGCTCCAGTCCGGGTACGCTTACGGTCGGATCGCTCAGCCTGAGCTCCGGTTCTATGCTCGACTACGAGCTCGGCCAGGCAGGAATTGTCGGCGGCGGTGTCAACGACCTGATCGAGGTGACCGGAGCGCTGACGCTGGACGGCAGCCTCAACATCACCGATGTAGGCGGCTTTGGCCCTGGCGTCTACCGGCTCATCAATTATGGCGGCGCCCTCACCGACAATGGTCTCGAACTCGGCAATCTGCCGGCCGGCGTCACGGCGGCCGATTTGACGGTGCAGACTTCTGTCGCCAACCAGGTCAATCTTATCAGCAGTGTCGGTAACGACCTGTTGTTCTGGGACGGTGACGCGGCCGGGAATGCCAACAACGAGCTGGTCGATGGCGGCAACGGCACGTGGACTGCGGCAAGCCCGACGTGGACGACGAGCACCGGCCTGGTGACCGGCGCGATGAAGCCGCAACCCGGTTTCGCCATCTTCCAGACGCTTGGCGGCACCGTCACCACCGACGACAGCGCCGGCGCGCTGGAGGTTACCGGCATGCAGTTCGCTGCCGATGGCTACGGCATCGAGGGCGACTCCGTCACGCTCGCCGGCGCCGGTGGCGAGAGCATCATCCGGGTCGGCGACGGCACGGTGGCCGGAGCAGGTTACACCGCCACCATCGCCTCCGTGCTAACCGGGACCAGCAGCCTGACCAAGACCGATGCGGGCACGCTGGTGCTGTCCGGCGCCAACACCTACACGGGCGGCACCACCGTCCTGGGCGGCGTGCTATCTGTTTCAGCCGACAACAATCTCGGCGTTGCCGCTGGCGGCCTGACGCTCTCCGGCGGGACGCTGCGCAACACAGCGGCGTTCAGCTCGGCGCGCGACGTCACGCTTTCGTCGGCCGGCGGCACCTTCGACACTGTGGCCGACCTGACCTTGTCCGGTGCGATCTCTGGCGCTGGCAGCCTTGCCAAGACCGGCGCCGGCACGCTGACGCTTACGGGAACGAACAGCTATGGCGGCAACACGTTGGTCAGCGCTGGCACGCTGGTCGGCGATGCAACCTCGATTCGTGGCGACGTCGGCAATTCCGGCACTGTCGTGTTCGACCAGGCGGCGGACGCCAGCTTCGCCGGCGATATCTCCGGCACCGGCGCAATGATGAAGGATGGCGCCGGCGTGCTGACGCTGTCAGGCACGTCGCTGCTGGACTGGACCGTCAATCAAGGCGGCCTCGTCTCGGCAGCCGAGCGCTTCGGTGGCGATGTCGCGATCGGCGCCGGCGCCTCCTTCACATTCGACCAAGTCGCCTCCGCCAGCTATGCCGGCGTGTTCTCGGGCGCCGGTACGTTCATCAAGGACGGCCAAGGCACGCTGCTGCTTGCGTTGGACAACTCAGGCTTTACCGGCGCCACTACGGTCAGCGGCGGCACGCTTGCCGCGGGCGCTGCGAACGCGTTCAGTTCCTCCTCGCAGTTTTCCGTCGCCTCGGGCGCCACGCTCGATCTTGCCGGCACGTCCCAGACGATTGCGGGGCTGAGCAACGCCGGAACGGTGCGCATCGCGGGTGGCGTCCCAGGCGACACACTTACCGTAAGCGGCGACTATGTCGGCAATAGCGGCGCCGTCGTTCTCAACGCTGCGCTCGGTGGTGACGGTTCGCCGACAGACATGCTGGTGATCGCCGGCAACACGTCAGGGACGGGTACCCTTCAGGTCGTCAATTTCGGCGGGTCGGGCGCCCAAACGGTCGGAGGCATCAAGATCGTCGACGTCGGCGGCGTCTCGAACGGCAGCTTCTCGCTCGACGGCAATTATACCTTCGAAGGCGATGCAGCGGTCGTCGCGGGCGCCTACGCATACAGGCTCTACAAGAACGGCGTCAGCACACCGGCCGATGGCGATTGGTATCTGCGCTCGGCCCTGGTCAACGGCGATCCCGATCCGCAGCCACTCTATTCGCCCGGCGTGCCGCTGTACGAGGCCTATGAAGGGGTGCTGCAGGCCTTCAATGAACTGGGCACCATGCAGCAACGCATTGGCAATCGGTCGTGGGGCGAGGGTGCTACGCCGCAAGGTGCGGACCTGCCAGGCCAGGGCTCGGTCGACGGCAAGGCGATATGGGCGCGCATCGAAGCTGCCCATGCCGAGATCAAGCCGGAGACGTCGACCTCCGGCACGAACTATGACGTGACCACCTGGAAGCTGCAGGCCGGCGTCGATGGCCTGCTGCACGAAAGCGACGCCGGTACCCTGATCGGAGGGATTACGGCCCACTACGGAACCGCGTCGTCGGACGTCTCCTCGATCTTCGGGGCAGGGTCGATCGCTGCCACCGGCTACGGCGTCGGCAGCACGCTCACCTGGTTCGGCAGCGGTGGCTTCTACGTCGACGCGCAGGCCGAGGCGACATGGTATGACAGTGACATCCGGTCGGCCACGCTGGGCACCACGCTTGCGGACGGCAACAACGGTTTCGGCTACGGGCTGAGCATCGAGACCGGACAGAAGATCGCCCTCAACGGCAACTGGTCGCTGACGCCGCAGGCCCAGCTTGCCTATTCCTCGGTCGACTTCGACGCGTTCACCGACCCGTTTGGCGCCGTCGTGTCGCCCGGCAGCAGCAACAGTCTCGTCGGCCGCCTCGGCCTCTCCGCGGACTATGAAGACCAGTGGGTGGACGATGCGGGGCAAGTCAGCCGCACGCACATTTACGGGCTCGGCAACCTTTACTACGACTTCCTCGACGGAAATGATGTCGATGTGTCTGGCACGAAACTGGTCAGCGAAAATCAGGCGCTGTGGGGCGGTGTCGGCCTTGGTGGCTCGCTGAGCTGGGCGGACGGTCGCTACGCCGTCTTCGGAGAAGGGACAGCGCGGACAAGCCTCAAGGATTTTGGCGATAGCCACGCCCTGGGCGCCAAGCTCGGGTTCGCTGTGAAATGGTAGCGGCGATCAAGCTGGACATGTCGACTTTGGCTTGAGGGTCGTGTCCGGCACGGCTATGGAATCCGGACTTGCGGGCCACCCGGCTCGTCGCCCTCGGACGTTTCCTTACCGGCTGCCGGCATCAAGTACCAGGCTCGCATCCGAAGCACCCTGGCGGTCGATCACAGGGATGCCAGCGCGCTGGACATGCGCTCCAGTCCTTGGCGCAACAGAGGACGCGGGCAGCCGACATTCAGGCGAATGAAGCCTTCGCCGCCAGGCCCATAGACGCGGCCGTCATAGAGATTAACCCCGGCCCGATCGACAAAGAATTTCTGAATTCCACCCACTCGGCGATCGAGCGCGCACGCATCCAACCACACCAGAAACGATGCGTCGGGCCGCATGGGCGTGATGCCTGGAAGGTGTTCACCGGCGAACTCGCAAACCAGATCGATGTTGCCGGCGATGTAGCGCGTGAGTTGGTCGAGCCACGGCGCGCCGCTGCTGTAAGCAACCTCCAGGGCCAGGCGGCCGAAAAAGTTCGCATTCACCATGAATGACGCCTGCATTGCGGCAAGAAGCGCCTCGCGGCGCTTTTTGCTGGCTACCGAAATGGTTGCCGAAGGAACCCCGGCAAGATTGAAAGTCTTCGTTGGAGCGGTGCAGATGAACGATTTCTCGGCAGCATCTTCCGAGATGGAGGAGAAGACGATGTGGGGGCGATCCGACAACCTTATGTCGCAGTGAATGTCGTCGGATATGACCAGGATCCCATGGCGCTCGCAGATGTCGTTGAGCGCCGCCAATTCTTCGCGTGTCCAGGCCATTCCGGCAGGGTTGTGAGGATTGCACAGCAGGAATGCCTTGGCACCGCCGGCCGCCAGTTTCTCGAAATCCTCGAGATCGAGCTCATATCTGTTGTTCTGCAGCCTCAGCCGGTTCGTAAGCAGAACCCGCCCGTTTCCCTGAACCACTTCGAAATAGGGCGAGTACACGGGCGACTGCACAATGACGCCGTCACCGGGCTTGGTGAAGGTTCGCAGTATCGCAGCCACCGACGGCATGATCGCCGGCGCGGGAAGCAAGGTCTCCAGTTTCGGCGACCAGTTGTGCCGGTGCGCGAACCACGATTGCACGATCTCATAGTGGCGCGGATCGCGGCGTGTGTAGCCGTAAATGCCATGCTCCGCGGCCTCGCGCAGTCGCGCGATGACGGTTTCCGGAGCGCGGAAATCCATATCCGCCGTCCACAGCGACAGCAGGTCCTGGCCCTCGACCTGAGGAGAGAACTCGTCCCACTGGTTGGCCCATTTGACGGATCCGAACTGCTGACGGTCGTGGATCTGGTCGAAATCTATTCCCGCGATATGTCGTTGCCCAAGCGCCGATGCGGGCGTGTCTGCACAAGCCATTTGATAGTCACCTTGCCGCGGGCATTGCTTGTGGCATCATCAGCGCCTCCTAGGATTTGTGGCCACGCGCCATTTGGCGCTCCACATATTGCGAGTAACGCGACATGCCGAAGCAAAAGCTCCAGTAGACCAGCCCCGCAAAGAGGTAGCCGGTTGATGAGATCGTCGGGCCTGCCCAGTTCGGATCGACGCGCGCCGTTTCGAT
Source organism: Mesorhizobium sp. M0317 (assembly GCF_040321555.1). Taxonomy (NCBI): domain Bacteria; kingdom Pseudomonadati; phylum Pseudomonadota; class Alphaproteobacteria; order Hyphomicrobiales; family Phyllobacteriaceae; genus Mesorhizobium; species Mesorhizobium sp. M0317. The sequence goes on from NZ_JAMYRV010000058.1 coordinate 27,999, forward strand.
GGCCTTCAGGAAATCCGCGATGCCGACGATGGCGACCAGAGTCGTGTCTTTGAACAGACCGATGAAGGTCGAGACGATGCTCGGTATGACGATCGTCAACGCCTGAGGGAGGACGATCAGGCGCATCATGTCGAAGTAGCCGATCCCGAGCGCCTTGGCCGCTTCGTACTGGCCCTTCGGGATCGCCTGAAGGCCGGCTCTCACGACCTCGGCCATATAGGCGGACGAGAACAACGCTATCGCGATGAGCGGGCGCAACAGACGATCAGGCGTCAGATAATCCGGGACGAAGAGCGGCATCATGAAGTTCGCCATGAACAACACTGTGATAAACGGCACGCCGCGGACGACTTCGATGAACGTGACGCAAACCGTCTTGACGAAAGGGAGTTCCGACCTGCGTCCAAGCGCCAGGATAACCCCGATCGGAAGCGAGAAGACGATACCCACGATCGACATCAGCAACGTGATCAAGAGACCGCCCCAGAGCGTCGTATCGATGACAGGCAAATGAAGCCAGGCAACGCCGCGCACGAGAACGAACGCGGCCACGGGGAAGACGAGGAAGAACAGCAACGCCGCCATTTTGCGCCGCGGAGCCTTCGTCCACAGGAGCCAGCCGATGAGGATGGCGCCGATCGCCTGCGCAAGGTCCACGCGCCACCGCTCGGAAACCGGATACGCGCCGTATCGCAGGTAGTCGAACTTCTCGGCGATGAAAGGCCAGCAAGCCCCCTGGCTGTTCGCACGGCAAGCTTCGTGGCCGCCGCTCCAGACCGCGTTGAAGATCGCAAAGCTCAGGAAGTGATGCAGCAGCCACGCGGCGAGGAGGACAAAGCATATTGTCAGCGCGCCTGAAGACGGCGTCGAAAACAGGTTCTTTTTCATCCAGCTCACTGGACCCGGTCGAACGTCCGCGGGAGGCGCCATGGCTGGTATGAGCGCGCTGATCACAATTGGCGAACGCATGGACTGATCGCTCACCCGTCACCTCTCAACGATTGCAAAATGTTGGTTGCACGCGTTCATGGCCAATGACGTGGCAAGGGAGATAACGAGATAGACCGACAGGGTAATCGCCATGACCTGGACGGCGGCTCCGGTCTGGTTGAGCACCGTGCCTGCAAAGATCTGAACGAGGTCGGGATAGCCGATGAACACGGCAAGCGACGAGTTCTTGATGAGATTGAGATACTGGCTTGTCAAAGGGGGAATGATGATGCGCAGCGCCTGGGGAACGACGACCAGACGAAGCGTCTTGCCCGGCGCCAGCCCCAGCGCATGCGCAGCCTCGGTCTGGCCCTTTGGCACTGCCTGGATTCCACCTCGCACGATCTCGGCGATGTATGAACCGGTGTAGACCGACAGACCGATCAGGAGAGCGGCAAACTCCGGATAGAGCTGATGCCCGCCTTGAAAATTGAAACCCCGTAGCTGCGGGGCGACGAACGAGACCGGCTCGCCAGCCGCCAGGAATACGACCAGCGGAAATCCTATCAAGGTCGCCAGACTGACCAGAAGCACCGGCAGCTGCCTGCCCGTCCGTCTCTGGACGCTCCTGGCGCGAAACCAGAATGCAACGCAGCAGGAAATGGCCGCAACGAATGCCAGGCCCACCAGACCCGCTCCCGGATGCAAATGAATCTCCGGAACGATGAGGCCGCGATTGTTGAGGTAGATGCCGCCGGGCATGGCGATGGACGCCTTCGGCGAGGGCAACGGCTTGAGGACGGCGTTGTACCAGAACAGCAGCTGCAGCAATAACGGAACATTTCGCACAAGCTCGACATAGGCGGTCGCCACCTTCGAAACGATCCAGTTCGGCGACAGGCGGGCAACGCCGATGACGAAGCCAAGCAAGGTCGCGAACAGGATTGCGAGGAGACTGACGTAGAGGGTGTTGACCACTCCCACCCAGAACGCCTGACCGTAGCTGGACAATGCATCGTACGGTATCAGGGTTTGATTGATGTCGAAGCCGGCAGACTCATTCCAAAAGTCGAATGAGAGCGGAATCCCCCGGACCCGCATATTCGATGCAGTCTGCATGCCGATGCCCAGGGCCAAGGCCAGCAGGCAGCCGGCGAGCAAGAGCTGGTAGAAGATGCCCCGCACCTTCGTATCGTGCAGCGACAACCTCCTGCGCGACGGCGCGGGAAGCGACAAATGGGACATGGGCTGTTCCTATCGGGTCCGTGCAAGGCGCTGACGGTAACACGCCAGCGCCTTGCAACCATGCCTTTGCCTAAAGCGCGTCGGGTTTGAACGGACTCAGGCGACGCGCTTTAGGGTCTTCGGTATGCATGTCGTTGTCTCAAAACCGGGGCCATTTTTGAGCGACATGCATTAGCGGATCGGCGGAGCGTACTGAACGCCGCCTTTGTTCCAGAGCGCGTTCATGCCGCGCTCCATTTTCAGCGGCGAATCCTTGCCGACATTGCGATCGAACACTTCGCCGTAATTGCCGACCTGTTTGATCACCTCGACCGGCCAGTTATCGCCGAGCCCGATGTCCTTGCCTATGCTGCCTTCCACGCCAAGCAGGCGGCGGATGCTGGGATTGTCCGACGATTTCATGGCATCGACGTTCTTGGAGGTGACCCCGTATTCCTCCGCGGCCACCATGACGTAGAGCGTCCACTTCGCCACATTGAACCACTGGTCGTCACCCTGCCGCACCGCCGGGCCAAGCGGCTCCTTGGAGATCAGCTCGGGAAGAACAATGCTGTCGTCCGGCTTGGCCATGCGAAGCCTCGACGCGTTCAAGGTGGAGGTGTCTGCGGACAAGACGTCGCAACGCCCCTCCTCATAAGCCTTCACCACAGCTTCCTCGTCCGCGAAACCAACCGTCGTGTACTTGATCGACTGCGAGCGAAAATAGTCGGCAAGGTTCAACTCGGTCGTGGTGCCCTGGGTGACGCATATCGATGCGCCGTCGAGCCCCTTGGCCGACGTGATGTTGTCGGCCTTGCGCACCATGAACCCCTGGCCGTCATAGAAATACGTGCCGGCAAACAGTATGCCTAGCGACGTATCGCGGGACGATGTCCAGGTTGCGTTGTGCGCGAGAATGTCGATCTCTCCCGACTGCAAGGCGGTGAAGCGATCCTTTGGCGTCAATGGGATGAACTTGACCTTTTGCGCATCCCCGAGCACGGCAGCGGCCACGGCGCGACAATAATCGACGACAAATCCGGTCCATTTGCCTTCATTGTCGGGGAGGCTGAAGCCAGCCGTGGCCGAATTTGTGCCACAGGTCAGCACGCCATTTTTCTTGACATTGTCGAGGGTTGCGGACCACGCCGAGGAGGCGGTGCACGCGATAGCGAGGGCAAGTAGGCCCTTGAACGTTGATCTCATTTCGGCATTCCCCTGTTATTGTTGAAGGGAATGTGCTCTCCAGGTGAACTATTCGTCAAATCGATTGTTCTCATGGTCAAAATGAGCGCCCTTCATAATTGCGCGGCACCCGCTCGCAGGTACAAAGGCGTTCGAGGGTGCAACAGGCGATAGCGCGCGCGATCTATTTTACGGCGGATCCCGGTGTTCCGACCGTGCCTTGGTGTCTCTTGGTCCGCGATTCGTTGTAGATTCCCACGATGATTTCCCGGAGCCACCTGGTTCCCGGGTCATTCGCCATCTGGCGGTGAACAATAAGCCAGGCATTCACATTCGCTATCGGAAGGGGTGGCGGGACCAACGTCACCTCACTCCTCTCATCCAGCATTTGCAGGATGGCATCACCGCAATGGGTAATCAGTTCAGTGCCGCGAAGCGCCCAGGGCAGCACCGGATAGTTCGAGATGGTCGCAACGACATTGCGGCGAAGACCCATCTGTTTGAGGGCGGCATCCGCGAGGCCTTCCGCCAGGCCATCTGCGGAAATCTGGAGGTGAGAACTGGCCAGATAGGTTTCCAGCGTCATTGCGCTTCTGGCGATCTTGCTTCCGCTCCACACCGCGCAAAACAATCGGTCCTGGCCAAGCTCCACCTTCAAGAGACCTGGGTCGTCGCGTATCGCTGCTCCCGTCAGCGCGCAGTCAACTTGTCTCAGATAGACCGATGAACCGATTTCGGGTCCGTTTGCGGGAATGACGTTCAGCGTCGCGCCAGGAGCTTGCCTGGAAAATTCTCGAATGAGGCCCGGGATGAAAACCATGGCATGATAATCTGTAAGTCCAACGCGAAAGTTGCGCCGCGTCGTTGCTGGATTGAAGATCTGATGCCGGTCGATCGATGCGCGGATCGTTGCGAGTGCGGCGGAAATATTCGACAGCAGCTCAACTGCCCGGGGAGTTGGCCGCATCTCGCCGCCATCTCTGGTGAACAATTCATCCTGCAATAGATACCGAAGCTTCGACAGGGAGTGGCTTACAGCGGATTGTGTTCTGCCTAATTCGGTAGCCGCCCGCGTGACGCTCCTTTCCCGCATCATCACGTCAAAGACCCGCAATAGATTGAGGTCGATATCGTTATAATTCATGGAATTACCTCATCTGCGACCTGAGATCGCACCAGGCGGCACTACCGCGTTGGTTGCGACGGTGACAGATGGGGCACGAAGAGTGAAGACAGAGGTTCGGCGCTACGCCTTTGAAACTCTGGCGGACCAGGTGACGACGACCGCCGCATGGCTCCGCGGCATTTCTGCGCCTGGCTTGGCGAGCAAGCCGGCAATCCGCCATGAACCCAGGGCGAGCATGTGAAGTAAAGTCAGCCGCACCCGCTGGGATGGGAAATCGCAGCGGTTTCAATGGCTTGATGGTGGCGGAGAGAGCGGGATTCGAACCCGCGTTACGGTCTCCCGTAAACACACTTTCCAGGCGTGCGCCTTCAACCACTCGGCCACCTCTCCGTCCTTGCATTCGCGCCGGCCGGTTTTGCCACGCGGGTTGGGGAGATGCATCCCTTTGGGATTTGCGGGAAGACCCGCTTGATGGACACCGCCAACCAGCGGATGCCCTTCCCGGCGCCCGTCAATCAAACAGGCGCGGGGCTCATCTAGTCGATCCGGCGCCGAATGCCAAGCCATTACGGCAGTCTATTCGCTTTGCCGGCCACGCATCGTTTCGCGGGGCGTTGAACGCCTCCGCTTCTAAGGCGCTTCGGTTCTGAATGGTGTGCACGGGCAAGGCGGCAGGGCCGGCCGTGCTTGACTTCGCCCCTCGCCACCTGTCGAGTGCGGCGGAGGCTTTGCGGGGGCAACGTCCAGACATGACATCGAGCAATGAACAGCCGGCCAGCGGAACGCCGGCCGGAGGCATGCCAGGCGGGCTGACGCCGGCAGGGCGTCCGGACAGCGGGCTGTCCTTCGTGCCCGTGGTCTGGCTCCTCTTCGTGATGGCATGGTCGGTCTACTGGCTGGTCTCGGCGCGGTGGCTGTTCGAGAGTTCCGGCCTGCCGGACAGGGTCTTCTATTTCGTGCTTGGCGGACTGGCCTTCGACATCCTCACCATCGTGTGGGGGCTTTATCTGCTCGGCCTCGCCTTAAGCCGTTCCGCGCGCTTTCCGCGTCATTTCACCATCTGGCAGATCACCACTATCGCCTGGCGGCTGGCCGAGCAGGTCTATGCGCTGACCGTGCCCGATTTCACCGTCTCCGCCAGGGAGCTTGCGATCGCCGCCACCGAAATCGTCATCGGCCTGTTTTGCATTTACCTGCTGCGCCGCCGCGACGAGGCCAAGGCCTTTTATGCAAGGCCGGAAGCGCAGGCACCGTCAGCCTTTAGTTCGATCGTCGCCGCGCTGGCCGGCATCATCCTCGGCGCCGTCGTCGGCACTGTCGCCGGCTTCGCGCTTGGCGCGGGGATCGCCGAAGCCACCGACATCAGCTGTTTCGAAGGCGGCTGCGGCTACTTCGCGGTGTTCATCGGCCTTGCCGGGCTGGTGGTCGGGGCCATTGGCGGCGGCGTCCTCGGCGTCTGGCTCGTCCATCGGCGGAGCCGAAAGGTGGCCATATAGGCGGGCGATAGGCTTCAAATTCGCGTATGGCGATTGCACGCGGGGCGTGCGCATTCTATTCCTCGCCTTTGACCGGAAGGTCCTCGGGAGGAACTTGAGGACCGGGGAAGATTTCGATGTTGCGTTTTTTGTTTCGCCTCGCGGCCATGATCGCACTCTCGGTCGCCGTCATCATGGCCGTGCTCGACGCGACGCGCTCGGTGGCGGCTTCCACATTGGTCATGACGCCGCTGAATTCGAGCTGGCTGGCGGTTTCGCCCGACACCCGCGCGGCCTTCGAGACCTTCGTGCGCGCCAAGGTCAATCCGATGATATGGGATGGCGGCATCGCCTGGGTGCTTGCCCAGCCGGGGTTTGCCGTGTTCGCGGTGCTTGCCTTCATCCTCTATGCGATCGGCTACCGGCGCCGGCGGCGCGGCGGAGAATTCGCGCCGGGCTGATGGGTTGTCCCAGCGGACTTGCGACGACAACGCGGCAATCGTCCACAGCTGTCACCGCATTGGGCATGTTTTTCCAACGGGGGGCATGCTTTTCCAAAAGGTCAAAATTCCGCGTGAATTTTGTTTCGGGCCGTGCCAGATTGCCTTGAGCGGGAGGGGAGTACACTCCTGGCTGATGCCGCATGCCTGCCGGAGAACCGGGCAGGCGGACGGCGCGTAACGGAAAAAAATAACCGACAGGGTGTGGATCACATGAAACGTATCGTTCTCGGCCTCCTGGCCGCAACCGCAATGGTTCTTCCGGCTTTCGCCGCGGATGTCCAGCCGGCCATCCTCTACGATCTCGGCGGCAAGTTCGACAAATCCTTCAACGAGGCTGCCTATCACGGCGCCGAAAAGTTCAAGACCGAGACCGGCACCGCCTATGTCGAGTTCGAAGTGTCGAACGCCTCGCAACGCGAGCAGGCGCTGCGCCGCTTCGCCGAGGACGGCCGCAACCCGATCGTCATGGCCGGCTTTGCCTGGGAGGATGCGCTGAAGGTGGTCGCGAAGGAATATCCCGATCTCAACTTCGCCATCATCGACGATGCCGTCGATATGCCCAATGTCCGTTCGCTTGTGTTCAAGGAAAACGAAGGCTCCTATCTCGTCGGCATCCTGGCGGCGATGGCCTCGAAGTCCAAGAAGGTCTCCTTCATCGGCGGCATGGACATTCCGCTGATCCGCAAGTTCGAATGCGGCTATGTCGGCGGCGCCAAGGCGGCCGGTGCGACCGATGTCATCCAGAACATGACCGGTGACACGCCCGCGGCGTGGAACGATCCGGCCAAGGGCGGCGAGATCGCCAAGACACAGATCGACCAGGGCTCCGACGTGGTCTATGCCGCGGCCGGCGGTACCGGCGTCGGCGTGCTGCAGGCGGCGGCGGATGCCGGCAAGCTCGGCATCGGCGTCGATTCCAACCAGAACGGCCTGCAGCCCGGCAAGGTGCTGACCTCAATGCTGAAGCGCGTCGACGTGGCCGTCTACACCGCCTTCATGGACGGCAAGAACGGCACCTTCAAAGGCGGCCTGCAAAATCTCGGCCTCAAGGAAGGCGGTGTCGACTACGCCATGGACGACAACAACAAGGCGCTGGTCACCGACGAGATGAAGGCTGCCGTCGAAAAGGCCAAGGCCGACATCATCGCCGGCACGATCCAGGTGCACGACTACACCGCCGACAACGCCTGCCCGTATTGATCTGTATCCATTAGAGTTGAAACCGCCGGGCGAGAGTCCGGCGGTTTTGTTTTTGGGTTTGACGGGGGCCGCAACTTGAGAGGCGAGAGTGAAGCCGACCATCGGACCGATGACCGAACGCGATGTTGATGCAGTGGCGCGACTGCGCATCGCCGCCTTTTTCGAGGGCAGCGCAAGAACGTTGAATGAGGACGTCGCCGGGCTTCGCGAGTTGCTCAATGGAGATGGCTTCGAGGCGGCGCTTGTGGCGCGGATAGGGGACGTCCCGGTCAGGACCTGCCTGCTGGTTCGCCACGAACTTGAACCCGCGCATGAGCTGACGCCTTGGCTGGCGGGATTGGTCGTCGATAGCGACCACCGCGGCAAAGGGATCGGCCGCGCGCTGGTTGCAGCCATCGAAGCGCATGCAACCGCGATCGGTGTGGAGAGGACCTACCTCTATACGTGGGTGGCGCGAGACTTCTATGCCGGGCTCGGTTGGGCAGTGGTCGAGTCGTTTGAGCAGGACGGCTACCCGATGCTGCTGATGTCGCGCGAACTCGGCCTATAGCTGTCCGACGAGATAACCCAGCGCAAACACCACGATCAGCGCGATGGCGATGACGGCGCCGCGCCGGCCACCGAGCGAATGCACGCCGACGCCATAGGGCTTCCGCTCCAGTCTGCCGATCACCGGCTTCGCTTCGTCTTGGCCGACCACACGCATCTGCGGCAGTTCGGCGATGCGTTGCGAGATCAGCCGCCAGCGATCGCCGTCGCCCGAGGGCCGCCCCGTGCGGTCGAAGACATGCATGCGCTCGGCCAGCCGCATCACCGTGTCGCGGAAGGCGGGATCGATCTCCAGGTCGCGCTCGGCACGCTCGCGGTCGCGATCGTTCATCAGGCCAAGCACATAGTCGCCCGCCCGCGCAACGCGATCGCTTTCACCGGCCATCGGCTTCTCCTTGCTACCAGTGCGGCGGTTTGGTTATCGGCACGTCGGGGGCCGACTGTTCCTCCAGCGCCATGAAGCGCCCGGTCAGCGCATCGAGCTTGCGCTGCATGCGTTCGATCGCCGTCCACTGTTCGGCGATCTGGCCCGACAGTTCCTCGATGGTCTTTTCCTGCTCGGCGGCGCGGATTTCCAGCGTCGTCAGCCGGTCGACAGGCATGATCATTCGAAACTCCCCAGGTCCTGGTGCACGCAGTTGCAGCATGATGCGACTGTTGAGCCTTGCATATTAGTGAATGTGAAGGTCTGCGGCCACGTTCGAAATTGACAAGCGCACCGGGATTTGTCGAGAGTGGCCACTGCGCCGCCAATTGGCACGGGTGGGGCATCATGCTAGGCGTTTTGACCAAGCGATAAAAAAATAAGAGTGGGACAGGCTGCATGGCGCAAGCCGCAATCGAACTGATCGGCATCAACAAGAGTTTTGGCGCCGTTCGCGCCAATCGCGACATCAATCTGGAGATCGCACGCGGCACCATCCACGGCATCGTCGGCGAGAACGGCGCCGGCAAGTCGACGCTGATGTCGATCCTCTACGGCTTCTACCAGGCCGACAGCGGCGAGATCCGTGTCGGCGGCAAGGCGGCGTCGATCAAGACCTCCAACGACGCCATCGCGCTCGGCATCGGCATGGTGCACCAGCACTTCATGCTGGTCGACAATTTCACCGTGCTGGAAAACATCATCCTCGGCGCCGAAAGCGATGCGCTGTTGAAAAAGAGCATCGCCAAGGCGCGCTCCGAACTGGAGCGGCTCGAGCGCGAATACGGGCTGGAAGTCGATCCCGACGCCATCATCGAGGAATTGCCGGTCGGCCTGCAGCAGCGTGTGGAAATCCTCAAGGCGCTTTATCGCGGTGCCGAAATCCTGATTCTCGACGAGCCGACGGGCGTGTTGACGCCGGCCGAGGCCGACCATCTGTTCCGCATCCTCAGGCAATTGAAGGACCAGGGGAAAACGGTGGTGCTGATCACCCACAAGCTGCGCGAGATCATGGCCATCACCGACAATGTCTCGGTCATGCGCCAGGGCACGATGGTGGCGACGCGCGAGACCAGCAAGACGACAGTCGGCGAACTGGCCGAACTGATGGTCGGACGGCGCGTGCTGCTGCGGGTCGAAAAGGGCGAGACGGAGGCCGGCGCGGTCAAGCTCGCGGTCAAGAACCTGACGGTGAAAGACCAGCGCGGCGTCACCATGGTCGACGACATCTCCTTCGATATCCACGCCGGCGAGATCGTCGGCATTGCCGGTGTCGCCGGCAACGGCCAGTCCGAACTGCTCGAGGCGATTTCCGGCATCAGGCGCGCGGTTTCCGGCTCGGTGATGCTCGATGGCAAGCCGATCGACCTGACCGGGGCCGCCGATCCCGGCGAGTTGCGCGACCGTGGGCTCGCCCATGTGCCGGAGGACCGCCATCATGTCGGCCTGGTGCTGGCCTTCGAGGAGAACGAGAATTCGATCCTCGGCTACCATGACGACCCGCGCTACCTGAAAGGGCCGTTCCTCAACATCGACGCCATCATGGCTGATGCCAAGGACAAGATCGAGAAATATGACATCCGGCCCGGCAATCCGCGTCTGAAAACGGCGAATTTCTCCGGCGGCAACCAGCAGAAGATCGTGCTGGCGCGAGAAATGGAGCAGGACCCCGGTGTTCTGATTGTCGGCCAGCCGACACGCGGCGTCGATGTCGGCGCCATAGAATTCATCCACAAGCGGCTGATTGCCATGCGCGACCAGGGCAAGGCGGTGCTGGTGGTGTCGGTCGAGCTCGACGAGATCCGTTCGCTGTCCGACCGCATCCTGGTGATGTTTGCCGGGCGCATCGTCGGCGAACGCGGCCCGGAGGCGACCGAAGGCGAGCTTGGTCTGCTGATGGCAGGCGTCGATCGCCAGGAGGCGGCAGAGTGAGCACGCCTTACGCCAAGCTGCCGGCCTGGGCCGATTATGGGCTGATCCCGCTGATCAATCTGTCAGTGGCCTTCATCGTTGCCGGTTTCGTCGTCATGCTGGTCGGCGAAAACCCGTTTCGTGCCGCCGTCATCCTGGTCGAGGGCGCTTTCGGCAAGGGAACCGGCATTGCCTTCACGCTGTTCTATGCCACCACCTTCATCTTCACCGGCCTGTCTGTGGCGGTGGCCGCGCATTGCGGCCTGTTCAACATCGGGACCGAGGGCCAGGCCTATATTGCCGGCCTTGGCGTGGGCGTGGTCTGCCTCGCCTTCGACACTGTGCTGCCGTGGTGGCTGACCTTTCCGCTGGCGATCGTCGCCGGAGCCGCCGTCGGTGCGCTGTGGGCGCTGATTCCGGCCTATCTGCAGGCCAAGCGCGGGTCGCACATCGTCATCACCACCATCATGTTCAACTTCATCGCGGCCTCGATCATGGTCTACCTCCTGGTTGGGCCGTTGAAGCCGGCGGCGTCGCAGGCGCCGCAGACGCGCAACTTCCTCGCCGGCGCCGAACTGCCCAAACTCAACTGGATCATCGAACTGTTCGGCGCCAAGATCCGCTCGGCGCCGTTCAACATCTGCTTCCTGCTGGCGCTGCTCATGGCATTCCTGGTCTGGCTGCTGATCTGGCGCACCAAGCTCGGCTACGAGATGCGCACCTATGGCCACAGCCCGAAAGCGGCGCGCTATGCCGGCATTTCGGAGACCCGCATCATCATCATCGCGATGATGATTTCGGGCGCGCTGGCCGGCATGATGACGCTGAACCCGGTAATGGGCGACCAGCACAATGTGGCGATCGATTTCGTCTCCGGCGCCGGCTTCGTCGGCATTGCCGTGGCGCTGATGGGCCGTCTGCATCCGGTCGGCATCGTGCTGGCGGCGATCCTGTTTGGCATGCTCTACCAGGGCGGCGCCGAACTTGCCTTCGAAATGCCGGCGATTTCCCGCGACATGATCGTCATCATCCAGGGCCTGGTCATCCTGTTTGCCGGTGCGCTGGAGCACATGTTCCGGCCCTACGTCCAGGCGCTGTTCGCCTCGTTCAGTCCAAGGTCGGTCGGCATCGAAGCGGTCAAAGGGAAGGGCGCCTGAGATGGACGTCTTCATCGCCATCGTGCAGATCCTGGACTCGACCATACGCCTGTCGGTGCCGCTGCTGCTCGCTTGCCTCGCCGGCCTCTATTCGGAACGCGCAGGCGTTTTCGACATCGGGCTGGAAGGCAAGATGCTGGTCGGCGCCTTTGCAGGTGCGGCCGCCGCTTCGGTCTTCCATTCGGCCTTCCTCGGTCTCGGCATGGCGATCGTGATGTCGGTCGCCTTTGCCCTGGTGCACGGCTTCGCCTCGATCACCCATCGCGGCAACCAGATCGTCTCCGGTGTGGCCATCAACTTCGTCGCCGCCGGCTCGACCATCATTCTGGGCCAGGCCTGGTTCCAGCAGGGCGGGCGAACGCCGGCGCTGCAGCCGGGCGAGCGTTTCGAGGCCATCACTCTGCCTGGTGCTGCCGCGATCCACGACGTGCCGATCATAGGGCCGATCTATTCCGAGCTGCTCTCTGGCCATTCGATCCTGGTCTATCTCGCTTTCGCCATGGTGCCGTTCACCTGGTGGGTGTTGTTTCGCACCCGCTTCGGCCTGCGCCTGCGCGCCGTCGGCGAGAACCCGGCCGCCGTCGACACCGCCGGCATCTCGGTCGCCTGGCTGCGCTACCGGGCCCTGATCTGCACCGGTGTGCTGACCGGCATTGCCGGCGCCTACCTCTCGATGGTGCAGAATGGCGGCTTCGTGAAGGACATGACCGCGGGCAAGGGGTACATCGCACTGGCGGCGCTGATCTTTGCCAAATGGCGACCGGTCAACGCTATGTTCGCCTGTCTTCTGTTCGGCTTCCTCGACGCGGCGGCGATCCGCCTACAGGGTTCGCCGCTGCCGTTGATCGGCAAGGTGCCGGTGCAGTTCATGCAGGCGCTGCCCTATGTGCTGACCGTGATCCTGCTTGCCGGCTTCATCGGCAAGGCGATCCCGCCGCGCGCCGGCGGCGTGCCTTATGTCAAGGAACGTTGATCCGGGCGCCCAGGAGCACTGTGTCGAACATGCGGCTGGTGCTCGAAAGGCGCCAGGAAAACGCAAATGGCCGGGTTTTGACCACGATCGTCGGAGAGAACGTCTAGATGTCGCATGATCTGTTCGAAGCCGCGCAGGAGGCCATGGCCAAGGCCTACGCGCCCTATTCGAAGTTTCCGGTGGGTGCGGCCTTGCGCACCGAAGACGGCCGTGTCTTCACCGGCGCCAACATCGAGGTCGCGTCCTATCCGGAAGGCTGGTGCGCCGAGACCACGGCGCTCGGCCATTACATCATGGGCGGCGGCGGCAAGATCGTCGAGATCGCCGTCATTGCCTCGCGCATGGCCAAATGCTCGCCCTGTGGCGGCTGCCGGCAAAGGCTGGCGGAGTTCTGCCGGCCGGACACGAAGCTCTATCTTTGCGACAACACCGGCGTGGTCGAGACCGTGACCATGGGCGACATGCTGCCCTACGGGTTTCGTGGCGACATTTTGAAGTGAGAGTTGGCTGATATGAAGGAAGCTCTGGACCACCTCGTCGAAAGGCTGGACGGGTTAGCGCCGACAACGGCGATGGTGCTGGGGTCGGGCCTTGGCGGGCTTGTCGACCAGGTCGAGAATGCCGTGCGCATCTCTTATGCCGACCTGCCGGGTTTCCCCCGCAGCGGGGTGACTGGCCATGCCGGCGAGGTGGTCGCGGGGCTTTTCGCCGGCACGCCGGTGCTGATGCTGTCCGGCCGCGCCCATTATTACGAGCACGGCGTTGCTGCGGCGATGCGGCCGGCGCTGGAGGTGCTTGCCGGCATCGGCATCACCAAGCTGATCCTTACCAATGCCGCCGGCTCGGTCGATCCCGACATGCTGCCTGGATCGGTGATGCTGATCACCGATCACATCAATTTCTCCGGCTCCAACCCGCTGATCGGCGAGCCGAGCGACCGCCGCTTCGTCGGCCTGACCGAAGCCTATGATGCCGGCTTGCGCGCGGCGATCGAACGGGCGGCGAAGGCGACAGGGACGGCGCTGCACAAGGGCGTCTATATGTGGTTTTCCGGTCCGTGTTTCGAAACCCCTGCTGAAATCCGCATGGCCCGCGTCATGGGCGCCAAAGCGGTAGGGATGTCGACCGTACCGGAGGTCATTCTCGCCCGCTTCCTTGGGCTTCGCGTAGCCGCCTGTTCGGTGATCACCAATCTCGCCGCCGGGATGACCGGGGCGGAACTGTCGCACCAGGAGACCAAGGACATGGCGCCGATCGGCGGCGCACGGCTGGCGACGATCCTTGCGCATGTGTTCCAGGATGGGTTGCCGGAGCCGAAGGGCGCCGCCTGATGCTTCCGCAGGAAATCATCCGCCGCAAGCGCGACGGCCAGAAACTGTCCGCACAGGAGATTTCGGCTTTTGTCGCGGGCGTGACTTCGGGCAGCGTCTCGGACGGCCAGGTCGGCGCCTTTGCCATGGCGGTTTTCTTCAACGGCATGAACCGCGACGAGGCGGTGGCGCTGACGCTCGCCATGCGGGATTCCGGCGATGTGCTCGACTGGTCGGACCTGCCGGGTCCGGTCACCGACAAACATTCGACCGGCGGCGTCGGCGACAATGTCTCGCTGATGCTGGCGCCGATCGTCGCCGCTTGCGGCGCCTATGTGCCGATGATCTCCGGCAGGGGCCTTGGCCATACCGGCGGCACGCTGGACAAGATGGATGCCATCCCAGGCTATATCAGCCAGCCGGATATCGCGCGCTTCCGCAAGACGGTGCTCGAGACCGGCTGTGCCATCATCGGCCAGACCGCCGATCTCGCGCCCGCCGACCGTCGCCTCTATGCGATCCGCGATGTGACAGGAACGGTGGAATCGGTGCCGCTGATCACTGCCTCTATCCTGTCGAAGAAACTCGCGGCCGGCCTGCAGTCGCTGGTGCTCGACGTCAAGGTCGGCAATGGCGCCTTCATGGAGAAGTCGCGCGACGCGACAGCACTTGCCAACAGCCTGGTCGAGATCGCCAACGGCGCCGGCCTGAAGGCCTCGGCGCTGGTCACCGGCATGAACGAGCCGCTGGCGTCGGCGGCCGGCAACGCGGTCGAGGTGCGCAACGCCGTCGATTTCCTCACCGGGAGGCTCCGCGACAAGCGACTGGAGGATGTGACGCTGGCGCTGGCCGCCGAGATGCTGCAATCGGCAGGGCTGGCGTCGTCCAATCAGGACGGTCTCAGGCGCGCGGCCGAGACGCTGGCCGGGGGGGGGGGGGGGGGGGGGGGGGGGGGGGGGGGGGGGGGGGGCGGGGGGGGGGGGGGGGGGGGGGGGGGGCGGGGGGGGGCGGGGGGCGGGGGGCGGGGGGCGGGGGGGGGGGGGGGTGG